>NZ_JASGDD010000016.1:0-11140 GCF_047607365.1 Nocardioides sp.
CACTCAGCATCCACGCTCGCGGCGTTGCGGACGCTCGACAGGCGGCCGGCCTGCCTTCGCGCCCGCGCCTTGCGAGCGCGGCGCTGAGCGCCGCTCGCAGCACGACCCCTTGGAATATGTCATCTAGCGCAGGGCCGTGGCGAGGGCGTCGATCGCGAGCTTGCGCGCGACGTTCGCCGCCTTCGTGTCGCGCAGGCTGTCGAGGAGCAGGAAGTCGTGGACCATGCCGGCCACCCGCACCGAGGTGACGTCGACGCCCGCCTCGCGGAGCTTGTTGGCGTAGAGCTCGCCCTCGTCGCGGAGCACGTCGGCCTCGTCGGTGATGACGAGCGTCGTGGGCAGGCCCCTCAGGTCGTCGAGCGTGGCCCGGAGCGGTGACGCGTACTTCTCCGCGCGCTGCGCCGGGTCGGTGGTGTAGGCGTCCCAGAACCACTGCATCCCCTCGCGGGTGAGGTAGTAGCCCTCGGCGAACTGCTGGTAGGAGGGGGTGTCGAAGCTCGCGTCCGTGACGGGGTAGAGCAGCACCTGGGCCTTGAGGTCGATCCCGCCGCGCTCCTTGTTCATCAGCGCGAAGACGGTCGACATGCAGCCGCCGACCGACTCGCCCGTGACCGCGATGCGCGTGGTGTCGAGGCCGTGCTCGGCGCCGTGCTCGAGGACCCACTGGCCCACCGCGTAGTTCTGCTCGACCTGAGTGGGGTACCTCGCCTCGGGCGCACGGTCGTAGACCGGGAAGACCCCGGCCGCGCCGGCGCCGACGACCAGCTCGCGGAAGAGCCGGTCATGGGTGACGTCGTCGCCGAAGACCCAGCCGGCGCCGTGGATGTAGAACACGACGGGCAGCGGGCCCTCGACGCCCTTCGGCCGGATGATGCGGGTGCGGACGGCGCCCCACTCGCCGGCGTCGACCTCGACCCACTCCTCGTCGACGTCGGGGCGCTCCACCCCGTCCCCCGTCTGGAGGTCGACCAGCATCTGGCGACCCTCCTCCGGCGGCACCTCGTAGATCCTCGGGTGCGGGTCGGTCTGCTCGGCGAGCTCGGTCGCCTCCGGCTCGAGGACGGGCTTGATCTCAGTCATGGCAGTCTCCTTCGACGCGGATGATGTAAGCATTGCTTACATCAAGCCTAGTCCGCCGCCCCAAACCGGGCCGACGACAGCCTCATGGGACCAGGCTCGTCCGCGGTCCGGGTCCGCTCGGCCATGGTGGCGATCAGGCTGACGGCCGCCGCGAGGAGCACGACCACCGAGTAGCCCAGGAGGACGTCTCTCATCCCCGAGGCCCTCACGAGCACGCCCGCGACCAGAGCCGGTGCGCTGAAGGCGACGTAGCTGACGACGTAGATCGAGGCGAACGTCGCGGCTCGCCTGTCGCCGGGGACGAACTCCATCACCTGCCGCGGTCCGGCCGAGAAGACCAGGCCGAATCCCGTGCCCGCGACGACGGTCGCCCCGTAGAAGAGGAGGGCCGACGTCAGCAGGATCGACGTCGCGATCAGGGCGGCGCCCAGGAGCAGCGCCGCGCTGCCAACCACCGTGGTCACCGACGGGTGGCAGCGTCGGAGCAGCAGTGGCGCGACGGCTCCGGACGCGTTGAGGACTCCGATGGCGAGCCCGCCCGCCAGCGCGACGTGGATGCCGAAGACGTCCCTCATGGCGAGCGGCACCAGCGACAGGTAGAGACCCCCGGTCGCCCACAGCGCCGCGATGCCGGGGACGACGGCGGCGAACGTACGCCGGGCAGGCGCGGGCACGGAGACGCGCGGAACGAGAGAGCGCAGCGCTCCGGGGCGCATGGGGCCGGTCTCCGGCAGCCAGATCGAGACGACGCCGAAGATCGCGAAGAGAGCCGTGAGGGACGCGAAGGCGACGGGGACGGGATCGGCCACCCGCTGGATCAGCCATCCCGTGGCGACGCCGCCGACCGCCAACCCGGAGAGCGGGGCGAACCCGTTGATCAGCGCCCCGATCCGCGAGTCCTCCGGCGCCGCCTCGAGGATGGCCGCGTTGAGCGCACCCAGGGCGATGCCCGTGGCCACGCCCTGGACGGCCCTGCCGACGATGAGCCACTCGACGCCCTGCGCCGACCAGAAGACGGCCATGCCCGCGGCCTCGAGCGTCAGCGTTCCGATCAGGACGGGACGGCGGCCGACGTGGTCCGAGAGCCCGCCCGCCGTGAGGAGGGCCACCAGGAGAGCCACCGCGTAGGTCGCGAAGATGACCGTCACCATGGCGGGACCGAAGCCGAACTCCTGCCGGAACGGCACGAGCAGCGGGGAGGGCACGGCAGCGGCGACGAAGAGCGCGAACAGCTGGGCCTTGAGGACGAGAAGGGACGCGGTACGGCTCATCGGCGCGACGCCACCCGTCCGCTCGCCGTCAGGATCGCCTCGAAGGAGGCCCGCACCCGTTCCGCGGTGACGCCGGGGTCGGCGGCGTCGAGCTTCCCCGCGAGGTGCAGGAACGCGAGCCCGTGGACCAGCGACCAGCACGCCGTGGCGAGCGCCTGCACGTCGGAGTCGGGAAAGACGTTCTCCAGCGCGACGATGAGCAGCTGGTCGAGCTCCTGCGCCGCCGCCACGAGGGGGTCGCCCCCGGCGCTGCACTCGTTGCCGAACATCAGCCGGAACAGCGCCGGGCGGCGCAGCGCGAAGTCGACGTAGACGACCGCGAAGCCGACCAGCCCCTCCATCGTCGTGGGCGGGCCACCGTCGCCGACGAGCTCGGCGCGCAGGTCGGCGAGCCCCTGGGTCGCCAGGGCCGACTCGAGGGCTTCGCGATCGGCGAAGTGCCGATAGGGCGCCGTCTGCGAGACGCCGGCCCGACGCGCCAGGCCACGCAGCGAGAACGACGCCCCCTCCTCGAGCATCTGCATGGCGGCGGCGAGCAGCGTCGCGCGGAGGTCGCCGTGGTGGTAGCCCGCTCGCACCGGCGGCCTGGATGATGTTGACACTGCTCACCCTCCCTCCTATGCTATGTGAGCAACGTAAACATACACGATCTAGACTCCGCTCCACCACATCGACCACCCGAGGAGAGCCGCGTGAGCAAGCGCATCCTGAACGTCGTCACCAACGTCGGGCACTACGACGATCCGAGCCATCCGACCGGCCTGTGGCTCTCCGAGCTCACGCACGCCTGGCACGTCTTCGAGGACGCCGGCTACGAGCAGACGATCGTCAGTCCCGGCGGCGGGTCCTCGCCGCTGGAGCCGCGCGCGCTGAAGTTCCCCAACTACGACAAGACCGCCAAGGCCTGGCACGCCGACCCGGCCCGGATGGCGCTGCTCGAGACCACCAAGAGCCCCGACGAGATCGACCCGAACGACTACGACGCCATCTACTTCACCGGCGGCCACGCGGTGATGTACGACTTCCCCGACAGCGAGGGCCTCCAGCGGATCACCCGCGAGCTGTACGAGCGCGGCGCCGTCGTCTCCTCGGTCTGCCACGGCTACTGCGGCCTGCTCAACACCACCCTCTCGGACGGCTCCCTCCTCGTCGCCGGCAAGAGGCTCACCGGCTTCGCCTGGCGCGAGGAGGTCCTGGCGAAGGTCGACAAGCTCGTCCCCTACAACGCCGAGGAGGAGATGAAGGAGCGCGGCGCGCTCTACGAGAAGGGCCTGATCCCCTTCGCCTCGTACGTCGTCACCGACGGCACCCTCGTCACCGGCCAGAACCCCGGCTCGGCCAAGGCCACCGCGAAGGCCGTCGTCGAGGCGCTCGGCGACTGAGCCGGGCTCAGCGGAAGCGGACCCTCCGCACACGGCGGACGTCGGCGCTGGGTCAGGTCAGCGATGGTGCCGAATCGCGAGCTCGTGGCCCGTGTCGGGCAGCACATGGCCGGCCTCGCAGCGGAGGCTCGCCCGCACCAGGGCCCCACGGTCCGCGTGAGTGACGGTCACCGGCGGGCCCGCCTCGCCGGCGAGATGCCGGTCGCCCCACTGCATGAGGGCGGTGAGCACCGGCTGCAGTTCGCGGCCGGCCGGCGTGCCTGCACCATGCTCGACTCCGCCGCAGGCTGCGCCGTCCACACGACGCTCCCCGCCGGGGCCGGCTACAGCTCCATCGAGATCGAGGTCAACTTCCCGCGCGCCATCCACACCCACACGGGCGAGATCTTCGCGCGCGGCTGGGTCACCAAGGCCGGCGCGAGGATCGCCTTCGCCGAGGCAGACCTCCGCGACTCGGCGGGCAACGTCCTCGCCACCGCCACCAGCAGCCTCCTGATCACCGCGACCTGACGCGCGCCTTCGCGCACCCGTCGAGCCACCGGCCACCAGCCCCGCAAGCCAGGATCGAGATCCGCGTCGCCGATCAAACATCAATGCAACATCTATTGCACGAATGGTGTCTATGCCATCAAACTTGCATGAATGGCGTCGGGCCCGAGACCGCGCCCTATCAGGAGGCAAGCGCACATGGACACCACGCTCGCGCGACTCGATCGCATTCCGGTCAGCCGTCCTCACCGGAGGCTGCTCTTCCAGGGTGGCCTCGGCTATCTGTTCGACTCGATGGACGGCGCCGTCGTCAGCCTCATCGTCGCCTTCGTGCTGGTGCCGAAGTGGGCCCTGACAACGGGAGAGACGGGGCTGCTGGTCTCCTCCGGCCTGTGGGGCTTCGCGGTCGGCGCGATCATCGCCGGTCAGATCGCCGACCGCGTCGGGCGTAAGGCCGTCATGATGTACGCACTGCTCTTCTATTCGGTGTTCACGGTCATCGCAGCGTTCTCCGCCTCGTGGGACATGTTTTTCTGGTGCCGCGTGCTCGCCGGCGTCGGCCTCGGTGCCGAGAGCGCGATCGTCGCGCCCTTCGTCTCCGAGTTCATGCCGGCCAAGTCCCGGGGCCGACTGGTGGGCTGTCTGACCGTCTTCTTCGCCATCGGCTTCATCGGCGCCGCCCTGCTCACGAAGTGGTTCGTCACCGTCCAGAGCGGCGTGTTCGGTCTCGAGGGCTGGCAGATCATCCAGATCATCACCGCACTGCCGGTCGTGCTCCTGCTGGTATGGCGCCGGATCCTTCCCGAGTCGCCGCGGTTCCTGCTGGCCAAGGGCCGCGTCGCGGAAGCGGACGCGGTCGTCGCCAGGTTCGAGTCCGAGTACGAGAAGGCCTCGGGCCGGTCGCTCCCCCCGGTCGCTGGCGGATCCGGCCAGACCGAGGTTCTCGAGCAGGAGGCCACGAAGAGGGTCGGCTTCGTCGCCAGCATCGTGTCCCTGTTCAACGGTTTCGACATGGCTCGCCGGACCGTCGTGGTCTCCCTGATCTGGCTGGTCGTCACCTTCGCGTTCTACGGCTTCACCCTGTGGCTGCCCTCGCTGTACGCCCTGCACAAGGCCGCGACACTGGACTCGATCCTGAACGTCATCCTGCTCGTCTACGTCGCCCAGCTCCCGGGATATCTCAGCGCTGCCCTGCTCAGCGACAAGGTCGACCGCAAGTGGACCGCGGCCTTCTCCATGGCAGGCGCCCTCATCGGTTGCGCGGGCTTGATCGCGTTCCCGTCGCAGGGGGGTCTGGCGACCGCCTCGGCGATGCTGCTCTCCTTCTTCCTGACCGGCGCCTATGCCTCGCTGTACTCCTTCACGCCCGAGCTGTTCCCGACCCGGGTCCGGGCCACCGGCACCTCGGTCGCGACAGCCGTGGGTCGTGTCGGCGGCATCGTCGCTCCCAACCTGATCCCTCTCTTCGTGTCGGGCACGAGCTTCCAGGGCGTCTTCTGGTTGCTCGGCGGCGTGCTGCTGGCTGGTGCGGTCGTCATCGCGACGGCCGGCGATTCCACCTCCGGACACACCCTCGAAGAGCTCAACGAGGCCTCGGGCAGGGCAAGCAGGGCGCTCGCCTGAGGCCCGCCCGAAGGTGGCGCCGCCGGCCGCTCGGGCCCTAGCGGACCGATCTCGGGGCAAGGCCTTCCGACACGATCCTGACGATGACCAGACGGAGATGGTGATGGTTGATTCGAGCAGCGATGCCGGCCCGGTCCGGCTGATCCCGTGGTGGGAGCTCCCACAGCCGGTGACCGCATCCTGGGCGGGGGCAATCGCCGGCGTGGCCCGAGCTGCCGCAACAGCCACCGCGCCCACGGAGCTCTTCGACGCGATCGCGCACGCCTGCCAGGCCGTCGCGGGCTGGCGCCTGCTGACGGTCCTGCTGGTCGACCCTGAGCGACAGCTCGTACGGCGGACCTACACCAGCAATCCCGATGCCTATCCGGTCGGCGGCACGAAGTCGACCGCCGGGTCGGACCTCGCCGCCTTCCTCTCCGATGGCCGGGCCTCACTGATGCGCACTCCAGCGGAGCTGGCACGGATGTTCCCCGACCACGAGCTGATCGCCAGCTTGGGCTGCGGAGCGGCGATGAACGTCCCGGTGCAACACCACGGTGTCGTTCTCGGCTCGGTGAACGTCCTCGGCGAGGCCGGCGCCTACGAGCCCGCACAGGTCGCGGCGGTCGGACCGGTCGCTCAGTACGCCGCGGCGACCCTCCGCGAACTGCGTCCCTGATCGTCGTCCCGGACGCAACGAAGGATCGCCGACGCGTATGTTTGCAACGTTTCGTGCAGCTGAGGCAAGCGGGGGTTTCGACATGCGGGTGGACGGGTGGATCGAGGAGCTGGCGGCACAGGCAGCCCTGGGAACACAGGCATCGAGGATCGTGCAGGTGTTGGCAGCGAAGCCACGCTTCTCCTCCTACGCCTCAGCCCGCGAGATCGCCGACAGCGCCGGCGTCAACATCTCGACGGTCACCAGAACCGCGCAGAACCTGGGCTTCTCGGGCTGGCCCAGCCTGCAGCTGGAGCTGCGCAACAGATTCCTGGCCTCGCTCACCGCGAGCGAGATGCTCGCCGACCACGCCGACCCCTCGGCGGACCCGCTGACCGCGGCATTCCAGCGCGACGCGGAGAATCTCGCGCTGGCGATGCGGACCATCGACTTCGGAACGCTGCGGACCATTGCCGAGACGATCGCCGGCGCGCGCAGGACGCTGGTCATCGGCTCCGGCAGCTATCTCGCCCCGGTCGTGGCGCTCGCCCACGTCGCGGCCATCATGGGGCTCGACGTCCACTGGGACCCGATGGGAGGAACCCACCGGGTCAACCTGGCGGCGCGATTGGGGCCAGGCGACTGCCTGGTGACCTTCAACGTGTGGCGGACGCCGCGCGAGATCCTCGAGATCACCCGGTTCGCCCACGAGCGCGGCGCGACGACCTGTGTCATCACCGACCGCATCGGCTCCCCCATCACACCGGTGGGCGACCACGTTCTCGTCGTGCCCAGCGAGGGCGTCACGGCCTTCCCGTCGCTGACCGCCTCGATGTCGGTCGTCCACGCCCTCCTCGGCCACATCGCCTTGCAGGACGTCGAGCGAAGCCGGGCGACAGCACTCGAGGTGGAGGACGTCTGGCGACGGCTCGACCTCATGGTCGACCAGCCCGACCCCGGGTGAGAACAGCGTCAAGCGAACACGAGGAGAGCGCCATGGCCGAAGAGCAGCAGGCATCTGCCGGAGCAACCCAGAAGGCGGCACCCGACCGGGCCGAGGGCACCAGCCCGCATGACACCGTCATTCTGAGGTCGGTCTACGTGATCGACGGGACCGGCGCCCCGCCGTACGGGCCGGCGGACATCGTGATCGACAAGGGCCGGATCCTCCACATCATCGACACCAGCGACCCCATCTCACTCGGCCTGATGGGCGCCTTCGACCCCGTAGCGGCCTATCCCGACGCACGCGTGTACGACCTTCCCGGCCACTTCGTCATGCCCGGCCTCGTCGACTCGCACGCGCACATCCTCGGGCCCTCGCAAGCGCCCAGTGCGGAGTACATCTACAAGCTGTGGCTGGGTCACGGCGTGACCACGATCCGCGACGTCGGATCACTCGCCGGACTCGACTTCACGCTCTCCGAGGCACGGCGCAGCGCCGCGAACGACATCACGGCACCACGCATCCATGCCAACGCCTTCTTCGGGATGGGCGCAGGCGGCGAGATCACCACGGCCCACGACGCCGCACGATGGGTGCAGTCGATCGCCGAACGCGGGGCGGACGGCGTGAAGTTCTTCGGCGCAGCGCCGGCGGCCTTCGAGGCGGCGTTGACCGAGGTCAACAAGCTCGGACTGGACAGTGCCTGCCACCACGCGCAGCGACGGGTGAGCCAGGTCAACGCGATGACCAGCGCACGCTGGGGGCTGCGCAGCGTCGAGCACTGGTATGGCCTCCCGGAGGCGATGTTCCGCGACCGCACCGTCCAGAACCACGCGCCGACCTACAACTACAGCGACGAGCCCGCCCGCTATGCCTCCGGCGGCCCGCTGTGGCTCCAGACCGCAGAGCCGGGCAGCCGCCCTTGGGTGGAGACGCTCCAGGAGCTCCTCTCCCTCGGAACGACGCTGAGCCCCACCTTCAACATCTACATCGGTCACCGCGACGCAGCGCGGGTGCGCAACTCGGAGTGGCACGCCGACTTCACCGCACCGCAGCTCTGGGACTTCTTCGAGCCCAGTCACGACAGCCACGGCTCGGTGTACGGCGACTGGGGCACCGAGCAGGAGATCCCTTGGCGGCGGGCCTACACGCGCTGGATGGCCTTCGTGAACGACTACAAGAACATGGGCGGACGAGTGACCGTCGGCTCCGACTCGGGCTTCATCTACAAGACCTACGGATTCGGCTTGATCGAAGAGATGGAGCTGTTCCGCGAGGCGGGCTTCCATCCCCTGGAGGTCTTGCGCTCGGCAACCTTGGCCTCGGCACAACTGATCGGGCTCGGCGACGAGATCGGATCCCTGGAACCGGGGAAGAGGGCCGACCTCGTGGTCCTCACCGAGAATCCGCTCGCGAACCTCAAGGTGCTCTACGGCCACGGCGCACTCCGCTACGTCGGCGGCAAGGCGACCCGAACCGCAGCGATCAAGTACACCATCAAGGACGGCGTGGTCTTCGACGCCGAACGACTACGGAACGACGTGCGCCACATCGTCGCTGAAGAGAGGGAGAGGCTCGGCCCGTAAGCAGCTGTCGGTCCGGATGGCTCCCGCTCGACCCGGGCTCAGCGGAAGCGGACCCTCCGCAGCGCGAGGCGGACGTTGCCGGCGGCGTCGACCAGCCTGATCCGGAGCCTGACCTTGCTGCCTCGCCCGGCCGGGACCCGGATCCGGAGGCTCCGCGTGCCGACCGGCATCGTCGCCCAGGTCTTGGTCACCCGCTTCCGGCCCCGGAGCACCTGGACCCTGACCGTCACCGGCTCCGCGGCCGTGACGCCGAACGCGACGATCCTGCGGTGCCCGACCCGGCGAGCCCTGAGCACCGTGGCGCGCACGACCCGGTCCGCTCCGGTCGTGGTCGACGCGGAGCCGGTGCGCGTGCAGCGGCACTGTGCCGCCTCCCAGCTCCGCACGTAGGCCTCCGCCCCGTCCATCAGCTGGCCCCGGAGCGTGGACGCGTCCGGACCCGCCTCGTGGAGCAGGTCGGCGTACCAGTCGGCGAAGAGGCCGTACTGCGCGACGCCGTCGGAGTTGATGTCGAACGTCCGCTGCCCCACGGTCTGGCGCCCCATCGTGACGCCGCTGGGTGCGGTGAAGGGATAGGTCAGGGGGTCGGTCGCGGCGTCGTCGCGCGGGTCGGGCTGGGCACCGAGGCCGTTGGTGTCCGACCCGTAGCCGTAGCCGGTGATCCTCGAGCCGTTCGGCAGCGCGTTGTTGGCCCGCCACTCGCTGACGAAGCTCGGGTCGAGCGCCGTCGAGTCGCCGTCGGCGTCCTCCACGCCGGACGGCCCCGCCGCGAACGCGTACGACGACACCATCCCGCCCAGGCCGAGGATCCTGTTCACCACCGACCGGTCGGACCACGTGTGCGCGGAGGCGATCCCGGCGTAGTGCTCGGCCTCGGCGATGTCGAGGGTGGCCTCGGCGGTCTTCACGCCCATGTGGTCGATGTTGATCACCATGCCGCGCTTGATCAGCTGCCTGATGAAGTAGGCGCCCAGGTCGGTGAGCCCGCGGACGTTGCAGATGTTGCCGCTCGGGTAGACCGGGAGCACCGTCCCGGCCGGCACCTGCCCGCCGCCGATCGTCGCGATGACCGACTCGAGGGCGTCGTCATTGAGGGACTGCTCGTTGTCGTGCGGGCTGTCGCACTTCTCGGCCTGCCACCAGTGGCCGGAGCTGATCAGGTTGCCGAGGTTGACCGTGGCCGAGGAGCCGTCGGAGTCGAAGCGGGTCCCGCCGAAGGCGTTGTCGAACTTGTGCACCGGGTAGACGTTCATGACTCCGAGCGACTGGAGCTCGTCCAGCCCGGCGTCGACGTCGGCCTCGTCGCAGCCGGAGCTCTCCGTGCAGCCGAACAGCTCGGAGTTCTCCGTTCCCAGGGTCACGGCGAGCTTGCCCTCCGCGACCACCTGACGCAGCTGCGCCGGCGTGGTCACGATCCGGAAGAAGCCCTTGCCCGGTCCGCCGGACTGGGCATCGATGTAGTCCTGCATCTCGTGGACGTAGGCGGCCTGCCTGCGGATGGAGTCCATCTCGTCGCACGAGGCCAACGGGTCGTAGAGGGTGCAGATGACGCGGTTCTCGACGAGCAGTGCGTTCATCACCCGCAGGCCTGCGCGCCAGGCGCGCTCGATGCTGCGGAAGTAGGCCTGCTCGTGCAGCAGGCTGTGCGGGGTCGGCCAGTCCGAGAAGGTCGGCCATCCGTCGTCGGCGGTGTCGGTGAGGCTGGTCCCGGCGATGAGGTTCTCGAAGATGGATCCCTTCGTGCCGGCGCCATGGGTGGTGGGGCAGGGCGCCAGAGCCTGGGTGATGCCGCCGGCGGCGAAGGGCGTGCCACAGCGGAAGCCGCCGCCGAAGGCGTCGGCAGCCGTGATGTGGATGTGGGCGTCGACCAGGCCGACGAGGTTGCCGTCGCCGTCCACCGACGCGCCGGGCGTCCCGCTGTAGGTCACGGTCGAGTCCGGCGCCGTGAAGCAGCCGGTGGTGGCGGCCACGGGAGTGATCGTGGCGTTCGCCGAGCCGAGACCCAGGGTGCCGATGCCGAGCTGGCCCCCGGTCGCCAGGTTCGTCAGCCGCAGCGCGGTTCCTTCCCGCACCGTGGTCCAGTCCGCGCGGGTGGAGTACTCCGACACCGCGGTCGCCCTGCCGAG
>NZ_JASGDD010000017.1:0-27515 GCF_047607365.1 Nocardioides sp.
CCTGCTGGTCCTCGCCCCGCTGGCCCTCGCCGAGCCGCTGGCGACCCTGGCCGACGCCGGCGCGCTGAGCGCGCGCGTCGCGGCCGCACGGCGCCGTCTCGACACACTGCTCGACCAGCCTCCGGCGATCGTCGAGGCCGCCGATCCCGAGCCCGTCACCGACACCACCGTCGTGCTCGACCACCCGGCGGTCACCCGCGGAGGCACGACCGTGCTCGCCGACGTCGACCTGACGCTGAAGCCGGGCCAGACCCTCGTCGTGCGCGGCCCGAGCGGCTCCGGCAAGTCCACCCTCGCGGCGCTGCTGATGCGCTTCCTCGATCCGACCGACCCGGCCACGGGCCACGTCCGGCTCGGGGACACCGACCTCACCGCGGCGGCCGCGGACGACGTACGCGCCCTGGTGGGCCTGGTCGACGACGACCCCCACGTCTTCGCCAGCACCGTCGCCGAGAACGTCCGCTTCGCCCGCCCCGGCGCGAGCGACGCGGAGGTGGCGGCGGCGCTCGCCGACGCGCATCTCGGACCGTGGCTCCAGGCGCTGCCGGACGGGCTGGCGACCCGGCTGGGCGATGGCTACGCGCAGGTCAGCGGCGGGGAGCGCGCCCGCGTCGCGATCGCGCGCAGCCTGCTCGCCGACCAGCGGGTCCTGGTCCTGGACGAGCCGACCGCCCATCTGGACGCCGCGACGGCCGACGAGCTGGTCGGCGAGGTGCTCTCGGGGTCCGAGCGCAGCGTGGTCTGGATCGGTCACGACGGGTTCCCGGGCGCCGACGTCACCGTCGACCTGGGGTAACCGGCCCCCGACGCCCGCGCCGAGGACCCCGTGCAGCTCCCCGGTGACGGAGTGCGGCTCGCCGGAGCGGTGCCTCCGGTCGGAGGGCATCACGTCGGGACGACCACCACGACCTTGCCCCTCGCGCTGCCCGACTCGGCCCGGCGGTGCGCCTCGACGACGTCGTCGAGGGTGAGCACCGGCCCGACCGCGGGGCGCAGCGACCCGAGGCGCACCGCCGACGCCAGGAAGACCGCCATCCGTCGTACGACGGCGGGATCGAGGGTGTGCTCGAAGCCCCGATAGCGGTGGATCGTGACCGGGGCGAACGGCATCGGCGCCGGCCGGGGATCGAGGAAGCCCGCGGCGACGAGGGTCGCCCCGGGCCGGACCGCCGCCAGCAGCTCCGCCTGCCGCGGGCCGGTGACGAGGTCGAGCACGATGTCCGCGCCCACACCGCGGGTGTGGTCGAGGACGGCCGCCGGAACGTCGTCGGTGTCGGTGACGATGACCGCGGCGGCACCCGCCCCGAGCAGCTCCTCCCTCGCCGCGCCGCTCCGGGTCAGGGCGATGGGGACGGCGCCCAGGTGGTCGGCGACCTGGATCGCGGCACGACCGACGGAGCCGGAGGCGGCGTTGACCAGCACCGTGTCCCCGGGCCGCATCCCCGCCTTCTCGACCAGGGCGCCGTACGCCGTGGAGAACCCCACCCAGATCGCGGCCGCCTCCGTGACCCCGAGCCCGGAGGGCCGGGGGATCAGCCTGCCGGCCGGGACCGTGACGTGCTCGGCGTAGCTGCCGTTCACCGTCGCGTCCGGGATCGCCGTGATGATTACCGGGCTGCCGACCTCCGGACCCGGGACGCCGGCGCCGAGCGCGTCGACGACGCCCGTCGCCTCGACGCCGAGCCGGGCTCCGGGCAGCGGGACCGGCGCGGGCGAGGCGCCCGCCCGCATCATCAGGTCGAGGGGGTTGACGGCGAACGCCTCGATCCGCACCCGCACCTCCCCGGCGGCGGGCGCGGGGACCGGTGCGTCGACGACGTGCAGGACGTCGGGGCCGCCGAACTCGTCGAAGGTGACCATGCGTGTCATGGCGACGACGCTAGGAGGCCGAGAGGTACCTCTTGGTACCTTCGACGGCATGCAGAACGCGGCCGGACCATCCTTCCTGGCGGACTGCCCCACGCGGCTGACGACGGAGATCCTCGCCGACAAGTGGGCCGCGCTCGTCCTCTTCGGCCTCAGTCAGCGGCCTCGCCGGCACGGCGAGCTGGTCGACCTGATCGGCGGCGTCTCGCGCAAGGTGCTGACCGAGACGCTCCGCCGGCTGCAGGACTACGGCCTGGTGGAGCGCCGTGCCGAGAGTGCGCGACAGGTCGAGTACGACCTGACCGATCTCGGGCGGACGCTGATCGGGCCGATCGAGACGCTCACCGACTGGGCGCGCGAGCACGGCGGAGCCGTCGCGGACTTCCAGGAGTCCGCCGATCGGGTCGCGGAATCGGCAGCCCACGAGATCGCCTGAGGATTCCGGGGATACCGCTCGGCCACCGTGGCGGTGTGCGATTCTTGGCGCGATGATCACCGTCTTCCTGCTTGACGACCACGCGATCGTGCGTGACGGGCTGCGCACCCTCCTCGAGGCATCGGGTGAGATCGAGGTGGTCGGCGAGGCCGGCACCGCCGCCGAGGCGCTCCGGCTGATCCCCGTGCTGCGCCCTCAGGTCGCCGTCCTGGACAACCGCGTCCCGGACGGGTCGGGGATCGAGGTCTGTCGCGACATCCGTGCGGCCGATCCCGAGATCCGGGCGCTCATCCTGACGTCGTACGACGACGACGAGGCGCTCTTCAGCGCGATCATGGCCGGAGCGTCGGGCTACGTCCTCAAGGAGATCGGCACCGCCGACCTCGTCTCGGCGATCACGTCCGTGGCGTCGGGGCTCTCCCTCATCGACGTGTCGCTCGCGCAGCGGGTGCTCGACCGGGTCCGCAACGGGCCGGCGGTCGCCCCCGAGCTCGAGGCGCTGACCGAGCAGGAGCGCCGGCTGCTGGAGCTGGTCACGGAGGGGCTCACCAACCGGCAGATCGGCGAGCGGATGTTCCTCGCCGAGAAGACGGTCAAGAACTACGTGTCGGTGATGCTCGGCAAGCTGGGCCTGGAGCGGCGCACCCAGGCCGCCGCGCTCGCGCACCGCCTGCTCACCAAGGGCTGACCGGCTGATCGCCGACGGGGTCAGCGGGGGAGCGGGGCGCGCCAGAGCAGCTCCGTGCCGCCGGTCTCGCGGGTGCCGAGCTCGAAGGTGCCACCGAGCTGCTCGGCCCGGCGCCGGAGGTTGCGCAGGCCCGACAGGGGCGCGCCGGGCGTCAGGCCGGTGCCGTCGTCGACGATCCGGAACGTGACCTCGCCGGGGGCCACGTCGAGGTGCAGGTCGACGCTCGTGGCCCGGGCGTGCCGCGAGATGTTGGCCAGGCCCTCGCGCATCACCGCGACGAGCTGCTCGCGGATCCGGCCCGGCACAGCCGTGTCGACCGGGCCGCTCGTGGTGAGGGTCGGGTGGAAGCCGAGGGCGGGCACGGACTCGCGCAGCACCTCGCGCAGCTCCTTGCGCAGCGAGCTGCCGCCACGATGCTGCAGCTCGAAGATGGTGCCGCGGATGTCGCGGATCGTCTGGTCGAGCGCCTCCACGGCGCCGCCGATCTCCGCCCCCACCCCGGGGGCCTTGATCGCCAGGCCCTGGAGCTTCAGGCCGGTCGC
Organism: Nocardioides sp.; assembly: GCF_047607365.1. Classification (GTDB taxonomy): domain Bacteria; phylum Actinomycetota; class Actinomycetes; order Propionibacteriales; family Nocardioidaceae; genus Nocardioides. Next base: position 3,533 of record NZ_JASGDD010000017.1, read on the forward strand.
GAAGAGTCGCTGGATGACGACGTCGTGCAGATCCCGCGCGATCCGCTCGCGATCGGAGAGGACCGCCAGGTGCTCGCGGTCGGCGACCGCCTGCGCCCGCTCGATGCCGACGCCGGCGGCGACCGCGAGGGTGCGGGCGAGGGCGACGTCGGCCTCGGTGAAGCCGCCCGGCTTCTCGGTGAGGTAGAGGTTGCCGAAGATCCGGCCGCCGATCCGGACGGGGACGCCGAGGAAGGTCTTCATCGGCGGGTGGCCGGCGGGGAAGCCGTACGACGCCGGGTGGGCCTGCAGGTCCTGGAGCCGGAGCGGCTCGGGGTGGCGGATCAGCAGGCCGAGGATGCCGTGGCCGCTGGGGAGATGGCCGATCCGCTCCTGGACCTCCGGGTCGATCCCGTGGGTGATGAAGTCGTCGAGGACGCCGCCCGTCCCGATCACGCCCATCGCGCCGTACCGCGCGTGGGTGAGCTCGGCGGCCGAGCGGACGATGCGGGACAGCACGCTGCGCAGGTCCAGGTCGCTCGACATGGCGATCACCGCCTCCAGGAGCACCCGCGACGTCGTGTCGGCGGCCTCGAGGGTGGGCAGCGGCTCGCTCATCGAGCTCAGCCTAGAGCTGCGTGGGTGCGGTGGGTAGCGTGAAAGGGTGACGCTCTCCGCTTCCGCTCCGTCCATCTCCACCCTGGGCCAGCTGCGGTCCTCCGGGCACGTGGCCAAGCCGCTGCGCGCCGAGCTCCGCGACAACCTGCTCGCCCGGCTGGCCGCCGGGGAGGACCCGTGGCCCGGCCTGCACGGGCTCGAGGACACGGTGCTGCCGCAGTTCGAGCGCGCGCTCATCGCCGGCCACGACATCGTGCTGCTGGGCGAGCGCGGCCAGGGCAAGACCCGGCTGCTGCGGACGCTGGTCGGCCTGCTCGACGAGTGGACGCCGGTCATCGAGGGCTCGGAGCTGGGCGAGCACCCCTACGAGCCGATCACGCACGCCTCGATCCGGCGCGCCGCCGAGCTCGGCGACGACCTCCCGGTGGCGTGGCGCCACCGCAGTGAGCGGTACGCCGAGAAGCTGGCCACGCCGGACACGTCGGTGGCCGACCTGATCGGCGACGTCGACCCGATGAAGGTCGCCGAGGGCCGTTCGCTGGGCGACCCGGAGACGATCCACTTCGGCCTGATCCCGCGCAGCCACCGTGGCATCGTCGCGATCAACGAGCTGCCCGACCTCGCCGAGCGGATCCAGGTCGCCATGCTCAACGTGATGGAGGAGCGCGACATCCAGATCCGCGGCTACGTGCTGCGGCTGCCCCTCGACGTACTCGTGGTGGCCAGCGCCAACCCCGAGGACTACACCAACCGCGGCCGGATCATCACGCCGCTCAAGGACCGCTTCGGCGCCGAGATCCGGACGCACTACCCGCTGGAGCTGGCCGACGAGATCGCCGTGATCAGGCAGGAGGCCGACCTCGTCGCCGAGGTCCCGGACGTGCTCGTCGAGGTGCTCGCGCGGTTCACCCGCAACCTGCGCGCCTCCTCGGCCGTCGACCAGCGGTCGGGCGTCTCCGCGCGGTTCTCGATCGCCGGCGCCGAGACGATCGCCGCCGCCGCGCTGCGCCGCGGCACCGTGCACGGCGAGCCCGCCGTCGCCCGCCTCGTGGACGTGCAGACCGCGGTCGACGTGCTCGGCGGCAAGGTCGAGTTCGAGACCGGCGAGGAGGGCCGCGAGGCGGAGATCCTCACCCACCTGCTCCGCACCGCGATCGCCGAGACCGTCCGGAGCCGGCTCCGCGGGATCGACTTCGCGCTGCTCGTCGACGCGATCGAGTCGGGCGCGATGGTCACCACCGGCGACCACGTCACCGCCCGCTCCTTCCTCGAGGGGCTGCCCCGGCTGGGGGAGTCCGAGATCTACGACGAGGTCTGCGACCGGCTCGGCGCCGGCAACGACGGCGAGCGCGCCGGCGCCGTGGAGCTCGCGCTGGAGGGGCTCTACCTCGCCCGCCGGATCGGCAAGGACACCGACGGCCGTGACGTGGTCTATGGCTGAGCACCGATGACGACGTTCCTGCGGGTGCTGGTCAACACCGGCATCGCGAACATCACGACCAGCTACCTGTGGTGGTCGCTGATCTTCTGGGCCTACCTCGAGACCGGGTCGGTGCTGGCCAACGGCCTGATCGGCGGCGCCTACATGCTCCTCGTGGCGGCGTTCAGCATGCTGTTCGGGACGCTCGTCGATCGCCACCGCAAGCACCGGGTGATGGTGCTCTCGGCCGTCGTCACCACGGTCGCCTTCCTCCTGGCCGGCGTCCTCTTCTGGACAGTCGGCGAGGACCGGGTCAGCGACCTCAGCGGCCCGTGGTTCTGGCTCTTCAGCGCGATCCTGCTCGGCGGCGCGGTCCTGGAGAACATGCGCTCGGTCGCCCTCTCGACCACCGTGACGCTGCTCGTCCCCGAGGAGCGTCACGCCAACGCCAACGGCCTGGTCGGCACCGTCCAGGGCGTCGGCTTCCTCGTCACCAGCGTGCTCTCCGGCCTCTCCGTCGGACTGCTCGGCATGGGCTGGACGATCGCCATCGCCTTGGCGCTCACCGTGCTCACCTTCGTCGACCTGCTGCTCATCCGGATCCCCGAGGACGAGCCTGAGCGCAACCCGGCGGAGCGCGGCGCCGACCTCAAGGGCGGGCTCGCCGCCGTACGTGCCGCTCCCGGGCTGCTCGCGCTGCTGATCTTCTCGACCTTCAACAACCTCTTCGGCGGCGTCTACATGGCGCTGATGGACCCCTACGGCCTGACCCTCTTCTCGGTGGAGACCTGGGGCATCGTGCTCGCCGTCTGCTCGACCGGCTTCATCATCGGCGGGATGGCCGTCGCGAGGCTCGGCCTGGGCGAGCGCCCGCTGCGCACGATGCTGATCATCGTCGTCGTCACCGGAGTGATCGGCGCCGTCTTCACGCTGCGCGAGTGGTGGTGGCTCTTCGCCCTCGGCTGCTGGGCGTGGATGCTGCTCATGCCCGTCATCGAGGCCGCCGAGCAGACCGTCATCCAGCGGGTCGTGCCGTTCGCCACCCAGGGCCGGGTCTTCGGCTTCGCGACGATGTGCGAGGCGGGCGCCACGCCGATCACCGCCTTCCTGGCAGCGCCCCTGGCGGAGTTCGCCCTGATCCCCTACCTCAACTCCGACTCCGGCCGCGACACCTGGCAGTGGCTGCTCGGCACCGGCGAGGTCCGCGGCATCGGCCTTGCCTTCCTCCTCACCGGGCTCGGCACGGTCGCCCTGGCCGTCGCCGCCTTCCGCAGTCGCGCCTACGGCCAGCTCAGCAGGCAGTACGCCGATGTCCGTCCGATCATCGACGCTCCCGGGGTGGTGGCCTGATGCGCTATCAGAAGTACGACGGCGGCGACCCGCTCGCCCCGCCCGTCGATCTCGCCGAGGCGCTGGAGGCGATCGGTGAGGACGTCATGGCCGGCTACTCGCCCGAGCGCGCCATGCGGGAGTTCCTGCGCCGCGGCGGCCGCGACCAGGCGGGCCTCGACGACCTCGCCCGCCGCGTCGCCGAGCGGCGGCGGGAGCTGCTCGACCGGCACCACCTCGACGGCACCCTGCGGGAGGTGCGCGAGCTGCTCGATCGTGCCGTGCTGGAGGAGCGCAAGCAGCTCGCCCGGGACGCGATGATGGACGACGCGGACCGGGCGTTCCGGGAGATGCAGCTGACCAACGCCTGGCCCGAGTCCGGAGGCCAGAGCCCGGCGGCGGCGGTCACCGAGCTGGCGTCGTACGACTGGCAGTCACGGGAGGCCCGCGAGGCCTACGAGCAGATCAAGGACCTGCTGGGCAGGGAGATTCTCGACCAGCGCTTCGCCGGCATGAAGCGGGCGCTCGAGGGAGCCACCGACGAGGACCGGGCGGCGATCAACGAGATGCTCTCCGACCTCAACGAGCTGCTCGAGAAGCGCGCTCGCGGAGAGGACACGGACGAGGACTTCGCGGAGTTCATGGCCAAGCACGGATCGCAGTTTCCCGAGGATCCGCAGACGCTGGACGAGCTGCTCGACTCGCTCGCCGCCCGGGCCGCGGCCGCGCAGCGGATGCTCAACTCGATGACGGCCGAGCAGCGGGCCGAGCTGATGGAGCTCTCCGCGGCCGCGTTCGGGTCACCGGCGCTGATGGACCAGCTCGCCCGGCTCGACGGCAACCTCCAGTCGCTGCGGCCCGGCGAGGACTGGTACGGCTCCGAGCAGTTCGGCGGCTCCGGCGGCGAGGGCCTCGGGCTCGGCGACGGCACCGGCGTCCTGCAGGACCTCGGCGAGCTCGACCGGCTCGCCGAGCAGCTCTCCCAGTCCTACGGCGGCGCCCGGATGGACGACATCGACCTGGACGCCCTGGCCCGCCAGCTCGGCGAGTCGGCCGCCGTCGACGCGCGCACCCTGCGCGACCTCGAGCGTGCGCTGCGCGAGTCCGGCCAGCTCGAGCGCGGCTCCGACGGGGACCTGCGGCTCACGCCCAAGGCGATGCGCCAGCTCGGCAAGGCGCTGCTCAAGGACGTCGCGCAGAAGCTCACCGGACGTCAGGGATCGCGCGACACCCGCCGTGCCGGCGCCACCGGCGACCTCACCGGCTCCACCCGGGCGTGGGAGTTCGGCGACACCGAGCCGTGGGACCTGCCGCGGACCCTCCTCAACGCCACCCGCCGAATGGGGCCTCCGTCCCCGCGAGTGGGGCCTCCCGGCGGGTCGAGTGGGGGCTTGCGCCTCCAGCTCGAGGACATCGAGGTCCAGGAGACCGAGGACCGCACCCAGGCGGCCGTCGCGCTGCTGGTCGACACCTCGTTCTCGATGGCGATGGACGGGCGCTGGGTGCCGATGAAGCGCACCGCGCTCGCGCTGCACACCCTCATCCGGAGCCGCTTCCGCGGCGACGACCTCCAGCTGATCGCCTTCGGCCGCGCCGCCCGCGTCATGGAGATCGAGGAGCTGACCGCGCTGGACGCCCGGTGGGACAAGGGCACCAACCTGCATCACGGCCTGCTGCTGGCCAACCGTCACTTCCGCAAGCACCCGAACGCCCAGCCGGTCCTCCTCATCGTCACCGACGGGGAGCCGACGTCGCATCTCGAGGCGGACGGCGAGGTCTCGTTCGCCTACCCGCCGCAGCAGCGCACGATCGCCCTCACCGTGCGCGAGCTCGACAACGCCCGCCGGATCGGCGCGCAGGCGACCTTCTTCCGGCTCGGGGAGGATCCCGGGCTCGCGCGCTTCGTCGAGCAGATGGCGCGCCGCGTCGACGGCTCGGTAGTCGCCCCCGAGCTCGACGACCTCGGCGCCGCCGTGGTCGGCTCCTACCTCGGCCGTCGCTCGGGCAGCTCCGGGACGTCGTACGACGGCGGCGGGCTGGGCTGGGGCGGCCGCGGCTGGTGGGCTGGATAATCCTCGGGTGCCCGACGTCAGCCCCACCCTGCTGGCGCTGCTCGGCCTCGCGGCACTCGCGGCGGGCTACGTCGACGCGGTCGTCGGCGGCGGCGGGCTGATCCAGCTCCCGGCCCTGCTCGTGGCGTTCCCCGCCCTGGCGCCGGTGCACCTGCTGGCGACCAACAAGCTCTCCTCCCTCTGCGGCACCACTGCGGCGGCCGTCACCTTCACCCGCACCGTCCGCCCCGATCCGCGGACCGCGCTCACCTTCATGGCCTGTGCCTTCGGAGGCTCGGCCGCCGGGTCGGCGGTGGCGAGCCACGTGCCCCGCGCGGTCTTCGACCCGATCATCCTCGTCGTGCTGATCGGCGTGGGCGGATGGGTCGTGCTGCGGCCGGCGCTCGGGGTCCACACCGCGCTGCGCTGGCACGGCGCCGCGGAGCTGGTGGCGCTCGGCGTCGTCGGCGCGGCGATCGGGTTCTACGACGGGTCGATCGGGCCGGGCACCGGATCGTTCCTCACCATCGCGCTGGTCGGCCTGGTCGGCTACTCCTTCCTCGAGGCCACCGCCCGCGCCAAGCTCGCCAACTGGGCGACCAACCTCGCGTCGCTGGTCGTCTTCGTCCCGCAGGGCGTCGTGATGTGGCGGCTCGGCATCGTGATGGGGCTGTGCAACCTCGTCGGCGGCTGGCTCGGCGCCCGGACGGCGCTGCGCGTCGGCACCGGGCTCGTCCGGGCCTTCTTCATCGTCGTCGTGGCGGCCTTCGCGGTCCGGATCGCGTGGGGGCTCGTCTCCTAGGCCCCTACGGCGCGGTCCAGCCGAGGCCCATGTGGTCCCTCACCACCCGGTGCTGGAAGTCCCACCAGGTGCCGTCCGGCGCGCCGTCGTACGACGGCTCGCTCCAGTGCTCGCCCGCGACGTGCTCGAAGCTCACGGGGAACCCGGCGTCCTCGAGCTGGTCGATCTCGGCCTGGACCTCGGCCAGCGGATAGGTCTCGTCCTGGTCGTGGGCGAGGTGGTAGACGGGCAGCCGCCACGCCGCCTGCGCGGCCACCGCCGCGGACGTGCCGTTGTCGCGGAAGGGCGCGGTGTTCATCGCGAGCAGTCCGGCGAAGAGGTCGGCGTGGAGGAAGGCCGTGCGGTAGGCCAGGTCGCCGCCCGAGGAGTAGCCGCCGATCACGATCCGCTTCGGGTCCACGGGGAAGTGCGCGATCGCGCTCCGTACGGCGGCCACGACCCGGTCGGGCCCGGTGTCCATGTCCCAGCAGCCGCCCTCGGCGCCGTCGGGCAGCAGGGCGATGTAGTGCTCGCTCCAGTAGTCCGCCGCGCCCCACGCGTCGCCGTGGTCGCCGCCGCAGCCGTGCAGCCAGATCAGCACCGCCGCCGGCGCGCTGCCGAGGTCGGAGGGGATGTAGGTCCAGTAGGTGCCGGTCGCGTCGGTGTAGCTGGCCTCGTCGTCGGTCGCCAGGGAGAGCGGCGCGCAGAGCGGCGTCCCGCACAGGCCCGCCGCCGTCGCCGCCACGCTCACCCGGCCGAGCACGCGGCAGTTGTTCCCCTCACGCCGCTCCCGGACCAGGTGGCCGGGGTCGGCGCACGCCTCGACCGTCCACGTGCCGGCCGCGAGCCCGGTCGTGGTCGCGCTCAGCCCGACCCGGCGGGTCCGGCCGTTGGCCAGCGCCGGCAGGCGGACGCCGGCGAGCGCCCGCGTGACGGTCCCGGACCGGGCGACCAGCGCGACCGCCGTACGCCGTGCGCGGGCGCCTCGCGACGAGCGGACGTTCCGGACCGCGACGGTGGCGGTCAGCCGGTCGCCCGACCGCTGCACGGACCCACCGGCGACGGTGAGGTCGGCCCGGTGAGCCGGTCGCGCCGACGCCGGCGCCGACTGCCCGGCGACGAGCACGACCGCGGCCGTGACCGCCCCGAGCAGCATCCTCATGACGTCATGATCCGTCATGACTCGCCTCGGCGCGAGGCCTGCTCCTATCCTGCACGGGTGCTGGGCGTCACCGATCTGCGGACCTATCTGATCGGGACGATCGTCGTGATCCTGCTGCCCGGCCCGAACTCGCTCTATGTCCTGTCCGTCGCGGCCCGCGCCGGCGTACGCCGTGCCTATCGCGCCGCCGCGGGCGTCTGGGTCGGGGACACCGTCATCATGACCCTGTCGGCCTGCGGCGTCGCGTCGCTGATCGAGGCCAACCCCGTCGTCTTCGACGTCGTGAAGTACGCCGGCGCCGGCTACCTCGCCTGGCTCGCGATCGGCATGGTGCGTGCCTCGATCGGCCTGTGGCGGGGCCGCCGGACCGTGGCGGCCGTCGCCGACGGCGAGGTCGAGGTCTCGCCGGCCGCGTTGGAGCGTCCCTTCCGCCGCGCGCTGTTGATCAGCCTGCTCAACCCGAAGGCGATCCTCTTCTTCGTCGCGTTCTTCGTGCAGTTCGTCGACCCCGGCTACGACAAGCCGTGGCTGTCGTTCGTGCTGCTCGGCACGATCGCCCAGGTCTGCTCGATCACCTATCTCACGGTGCTGATCTTCGGCGGCGACCGCCTCGCCGCCGCCTTCCGCCGCCGGCGGCGCCTGAGTGCCGCGGCGACGTCCGGCGTCGGCGCGATCTTCCTCGGCTTCGCCGTCAAGCTCTCACTCGCCAGCGTCCACTGACCCGACGGGCTCAGGCGGTGCGCTCCAGCGCGGGGTCCAGCTCGGCGTACCGCCCGAACCACGGCCGCGCCTCCTCGAGCTGGGCGGCGACGCGGAGCAGCAGGGCGTCGGAGGCGAGGGGCCCGACCAGCTGGACGCCCAGCGGCAGCCCGGCGGCGGTCCAGTGCAACGGCACCGAGACGGCGGGCCGGCCCGTGAGGTTGGCGAGCTGCGTGTACGGCACCCAGCCGAGGTTGTCGCTGATCAGCTGGTCGAGGACGCCGGTGGCGTTGAGCAGCCGGCCCGCGTGGACCTTGGCGATGATCCGCGAGGCCGCCTGGAGCGGCTTCGGCGTCGCGATCGACCCGACCTCCAGCGGTGGCTTGGCCAGGGTGGGAGTGAGGAAGAGGTCGTAGCGCTCGTGGAAGCCCGCCAGGGCCCGGATGTGCGTGTGCACGTGGTCGAGCGCCGCGAAGAGCGCACCGACCCCGGCGGCGCGGCCGATCTCGGCGACCGCGAGCGTGTCGGCCTCGAAGGCGCTGTCGGGCGCCTTGAGCCGGCGCTTGATCTCGCTGACCTGCCCGTGCAGCTGGGCGAACCAGATCGTCAGGAAGTCCCGTGCGAGCGCCCCGTCGTCGTACGGCGGCGCGACCTCCTCGACGTGGTGCCCGAGCTCGGTGAGCAGGGCGGCCGCGCCCTCGACGGCGGCGACCGCCTCGGGGTCCGGATGCGGGTTGATCGCCGAGGAGCTGGAGTAGCCGATCCGCAGTCCGGCGGGCCGCTCGTCGAGCGTCGCCAGGAACGAGTCCGGCCGCCGGGTCACCGAGGACGCGTAGCCGTCCGGTGCCCCCGCCACCGCGTCGAGCAGTCCCGCGCTGTCCCGGACCGTCCGCGACACCACGCCCTGCGTGACCATCCCGAACATCGACTCCCCGTGCTGCGGCCCGTACGACGTCCAGCCCCTGCTCAGCTTGAGCCCGACCAGTCCGTTGCAGGCCGCCGGGATCCGGATGGAGCCGCCGCCGTCGTTGGCCCCGGCCGCCGGGACGATGCCCGCGGCGACCGCCGCCCCCGACCCGCCGGACGACCCGCCCGGCGTGTGGCCGAGGCGCCACGGGTTGTGCGCCGTGCCCAGCAGTGAGTCCTCGGTGATGCCCTTCGCGCCGAACTCCGGGGTGTTGGTCTTCCCGAAGACCACCACGCCCGCGTCGAGCAGCCGCTGGGTGATCAGCGCGTGCTCGTCGGCGACGTCGTCCGCGAGGGAGCGGGAGCCGTCGGTGGTGGCGAACCCGGCGTACTCCTGCGCGAGGTCCTTGACCAGGAACGGCACACCCGCGAACGGTCCGGAGAGCGGACCGGCCGCACGCTCGTCGGCGACCTCGTCCAGCGTGGCGACGATCGCGTTGAGTCGCGGGTTCACCTGCGCCGCGCGTTGTCGGGCGAGCGCCAGCAGCTCGGTCGCGCTCACCTCGCCGTCGGCCACCAGCCCGGCCAGGGTCGTCGCGTCGGAGGTGAGGTAGTCGGCGAGCTCCACCGTCGCAGCGTAACGGCGTGCCCGGCCGCGCGGTCGACGAATGCCGCCTTCCGGTACGCCGCGCCTCAGGCGGTGGTGACGCGGCCGAGGAAGTCGGCGAGATTGCGTCGCAGCCGCTCGATGCGCTCCTCGGTGGTGAGGGTCTCGCGGACGGTGGTCGCGAACGTCGCCATCGCCCGGAGTTGGCCGACTGGTGCTGGAGCAGCCAGGCCCACCCAACGACCGGGCGACGCTCGACCGCTAGACGAGCGGACCGCTCCTGCCGAACACCCCGTCCTGCGGTAACCAACCCGCGCATATCAGTCTGACCGCGCGTCGCCAACGACCCGCTCACCACGTCGCCGGGTGGTGAGCAGCTCTGCCGAACTCGTCGGGGTCAGGACCGAGACTTGGCGAGGGCTTGGAGGCTGGGCAGGTCAGTGGTGGTCTGGAATCCTTCACCGTCCCCGGTTCGTTGGTAGGTGCCAGCCTTGTTGAGGGTGAAGCGTCCGTAGACCGAGCTGACTTCCATGTAGTCGCCCTCGCGTCCCGGGTTGGGGTCGTTCGTCAGGACGAGCACGACACTGTCGCCGACCAGGGGATGTGCTGCGCCTTCGAACTGCACATCGACGAAACCTTTCGGGTCGAGGGTCGGCTCGACCGTCGGATCCTTCTGCTTGAGCTCGGCGATCACCTCGGACGCAGGCAGATACCCGCCGTCCTCATGGACCTTGATGGTCTGCGCGGTCTTCCCGTAGAGGTTTCGGGACACGTTGACGGTCAGGATCGTGCTCGCGATGCCCTCGGCAGACTCGTAAGAGACATCCGTGATTGTCCCGGTGACGATCGCGTTGGCTGCGGGAGAGGTCAGCAGGTCGGCGATCTTCGGGTAGTACTGCTTGAGGGACGCGTCCACGTGTGACGTCGCGACGATCCGGCCCGGTGCGCCGGAGGTCTGCGAGATGGCTGCCGAGGCGTCGGGGGCATCGGCCGCGACGGGTCCGTCGCCGTCGCTGCCGGACAGTTGGGAGGAACCGATCGCGACCGCTGCCGCGAGTACTCCTGCCCCGGTTCCCGCAGCGATGAGATTGCGGCGCCTGCGGCCGCGTACCGCCTGCTCGACGGAACTCGTCGGGGCCGGCCCCGGGACGATCATGTCGGCCTCGCGGCTGAGCTGTTCCTTGAGGGAATCCTCGTTCATTGTCCGTTTCTCCTTCGAACGGTGCCAGACCACGGAATGCGGCGCAGTGCGGTCACTTGTGCGTTCTTCGTCAGGTGTTGGCTGACTCGAGCAGCTGCTCAAGTGCGTGCAGAGCCCGTGACTTGCGGCTTTTGATAGTTCCGATCGGGATGTCGAGAACTCGTGCGATCTCTCCATCGGGAAGGTCGAGGTAGAAGGCGTAGACGACGACCTCTCTCTGATGCATGGGCAGCGTCATCAGCGCCGCGCGAACCGGTGCCCCTTCGGACGGGAGACTGTCTTCTCCTCGGCTCGGACGGCCGGATAACTCCGGCATCGCGTGAGGATCCACGCTGACTTCTTTCGCGTCACGGCTGCGCCCGAGCTCCCGCCGCAGAGCTCGGAATGCGTAGGCGTCCGGCCGATCCGCCAGGCGACCGATCTTGCGCCAGTGCCGATAGCAGGCCATCAGAACCGTTTGGGCAGCGTCCTCAGCGGCGTGGGGCTTGTTGCCCATCAGGACACCCGCTCGGACGAGTCTCGGCCATGCCTGGTCGGCAAAGCGGCTGAACTCGGCGTGCAGGGCCGCCGTCGTTCCCTTCACGAGAGGTAAGAGGGGTGGCGGGGGTCGAAAGGTTCCATAGCTTGGTCCCGGATCGATCAACCTCCTTCGTCCAAGGCGGCCTCCTCGCCGTTGCCCTCGGCTGATCAGGTGGAGACTTCGACGACGGCGGCTCCGGCGGCGCGCCTGACCGCCTCGATGTCCTTCTTGGCCGCGGACAGTGTGCCGCGAGCCTCCCCGGTGGCGATGACCTGGCCGTTGCGGGACTTGAGGCGGAAGCGGAACGTGCCGGCCCTCTCCTCGTAGATCTCGAACGTGCCGCCGTCATCCGCGGCCGGGCCCGTCGTCGGCTCTGGCCCGAGCGCCGAGAAGCGCGCGATCTTCTCCTCGCGCGTCAACTCCGGGTCGGCGATCCAGTCGGCCATGAGGCCCATCATAGGCGGCCCGCCGGCCTCGATGTCAGAGCCAGTACGCCGTGATGAGCTCCCACGATGTCGCCCTTTCGCCGTCGTATTCGGGCCGTGGAGTGAGAGCTGCGAAGAACTCTTCTCCACCGGACAGTCGAATCAGGGCGACCCAGCGCGGCCCGTGCCGAGGGTCGTCGTCGAAGGCCACGGGGATTCGAGCCGGCCATGGGATCAGCTCGCGTACGTCGTCCTCGCTCAGATGGTGCTTGCCGGCGAGCTTGGCCAACGCCCCCGGCTTGAGATGTAGGTCGATGATCGAGATGGCCACGGCGCCATCATGCCGGGAGATGTGCCTGTCCCTGGGACACCCGAGTTGCCACTACAGCGCTCGCGGCTCGTCTTCCTCGGAACCGCCCATCCCACCGTCGGCCATGGCGCAGAGCACCTTGACGTAGAGCCTGTCCGACCCGGTTCCTGCGCCATTCGCTCAAGCCCTCACGAAGACGATGGTCTGCGAGCCGAGTGTGTCATCGACCTCCGACAGGCATCAGCGCCTCGCCGGCGATCCAGGCCATCAGGCGGGGAAGGCGATGCCCGTGGAGGCGTGGCAGCGGTAGCCGTTGGGCACCCGGTCGAGGTACTGCTGGTGCAGCGGCTCGGCGAAGTAGAACGTCGGGGCCGGCAGGACCTCGGTGGTGATCGGGTCGAAGCCGCGACGGGCGAGCTCCTCGCCGTACACCTTCGTCAGGCGCTCGGCGGCCTCGGCCTGCTCCGGCGTCGTGTAGTAGATCGCCGAGCGGTACTGCGTGCCGACGTCGTTGCCCTGGCGCATGCCCTGGGTCGGGTCGTGCACCTCGAAGAACGTCTTCACGAGGTCGTCGTAGGAGATGACGGCCGGGTCGAAGACGATCCGCACGGCCTCGGTGTGGTTGGTCCGGCCCGTGCACACCTCCTCGTACGACGGGTGCGGGGTCGTGCCGCCCTGGTAGCCGACCGCGGTGGAGTAGACACCGGGCTTCGCCCAGTAGATCTCCTCCGCGCCCCAGAAGCAGCCGAGGCCGAAGTAGGCCACCTCGAGGCCGGCCGGGGTGGCGCCGTCGCCGGGCGTCGCGTCCAGCGGGGTGCCGAGCACGCGGTGGCGGGCGGGCAGGGCGAAGCTCGCCTCGTCGCGACCGGCAAGGGTGGCGTCGGTGGGGAAGAGACGGGTCGGGCGACCGAACATGAGGACCTCCGAGTGGTTGCCGAGCGGATGCTGACGCCTGTGTAACACGCCGAGCCTCGGCGTCGTTCCCACGAGGGGCGTAGACTTCCCCGATCCGCAAGACGAAGCAGGAGCGACTGACCCATGACGCAGCAGATCGACAACCCTCACGCCGAGGTCGTGTGGCTGAGCAAGTCGGCCTACGACCGGCTCACCGCGAAGCTCGAGGACATGAAGGGTCCCCAGCGCGAGAAGATCGTCGCTGAGATCAGCGCTGCCCGCGACGAGGGCGACCTCAAGGAGAACGGCGGCTACCACGCCGCCCGCGAGGCGCAGGGCCGGCTCGAGGGCGAGATCCTGCAGCTCGAGGCGATGCTCCGCCAGGTCGACACCAGCGAGCCCACCGACAACGGCGTGGTCGGCCCCGGCACCGTCGTCACCTTCAAGTTCGAGGGCGATGACGACGACGAGGCCGAGACCCGCCTGATCGCCTCCATCGAGATGACCGAGTACGCCGACGGCCTGGAGATCAGCTCCCCGCAGTCGCCCGTCGGCGGCGCGCTCATCGGCGCGTCCGCCGGCGACGTCGTCACCTTCGAGGGCCCGCGGGGCCCGCTCAAGGTCGAAGTCCTCAAGGTCGCCCGCTTCGCGGGCTGACCAGGCGCCTGGCGCAGCGCCGGCGTTGTCGTCGTAGGCCGCGAGTCGTGGGTTGCCGTGGGCGCCGCAGGCGCCCGGCACGCGATCCGCTCAGCGCGGGTCGTTCTGGCCGTGCGCGGTGCAGCCGACCGACTCCAGCGACGTCGCGCGCCGCTCGGTGCGGACGGTGATCTCGTTGGACCCGTCGACCGGGGTGAACGGCAGCTCGCCCACGGTCGTGTGGTCCTCGGCCGTCGCCCGCAGCAGGCACGACGGGTCGGTCGCGCCCTCGTCGAGGTGCACCGTCACCGTCGCGCTGACCGTGTGCTCGTCGACCACCTCCCACTGCGAGAGGCTGGACGTCACGGCGGGGTTGACCTTGATCGCGATCACCCACACCAGCCAGGCGGCCAGCCCGACCAGGAGCACCGCGCCGATCGCGAGGAACACCGCTCCCCATCGCGACGGACGGGCACGGTAGCGCTCGCGCAGGGTCTGATCGCTCACCCCGCGATCCTCCCACCTACGCCGCCACTAAACTGAATCCCATGCCCGAGCACCCCCGCGCCTCGCAGTGGAAGGGCCTGCGGCTCATGCACGTGCACGCCCACCCCGACGACGAGTCCAGCAAGGGCGCCGCGTCGACGGCGATGTACGCCGACCACGGCGTGGACGTCCACGTCGTCACCTGCACCGGCGGGGAGCGCGGCTCGATCCTCAACCCGAGGATGGACCGGCCCGGAATCCTCGAGAACATCCACGAGATCCGCCGCCAGGAGATGGAGCGCGCCCGCGACATCCTCGGCGTGACGCAGGACTGGCTCGGCTTCGTGGACTCCGGCTGGCCCGAGCCCGACGAGGAGGGCAACAAGCCGCCGCTCCCCGAGGGCTGCTTCGGCCTCGTGCCCGTCGAGGAGGCGGCCGTCCCGCTGGTCACGCTGATCCGCGACTTCCGGCCGCACGTGATGACGACGTACGACGAGAACGGCGGCTATCCCCACCCGGACCACATCGCGTGCCACGTCGTCTCGGTCGCCGCCTTCGAGAGGGCCGCCGATCCGGCGTACCGCCCCGATCTGGGCGAGGCGTGGCAGGTCAGCAAGCTCTACTACCACCACGGCTTCAGCCGTCCGAAGGCCGTCGCCATGCACGAGGCGATGCTCGCGCACGGGCTGGAGTCGCACTGGGGCGAGCGGCTGGAGAAGTGGAGCCGCGACGAGGCGTGGGACGAGCGCGTCACCACCAAGGTGCCGTGCGCGGACTACTTCGGCGTGCGCGACCAGGCCCTGCTCGCCCACGCCACCCAGATCGACCCGGACAGCTTCTGGTTCGCGATGCCGCGCGAGATCGAGAAGGAGGTCTGGCCGACCGAGGACTTCGAGCTCGTGACCAGCTTCGTCGACAGCCACCCCACCCATGACCAGCCGGAGGACGACCTGTTCGCCGGCATCGCCGCCGACCCCGGATCGGATCTCTGATGCACCACCTCGTCCTTCTCGCCGGCGATGCCGCGACCTCCGCGCTCCGTCTCGCCGACCCCGTCCCCGAGGCGAAGGACGTCAAGGCCGGCTGGACGGCCTTCGCGATCTTCCTGCTCCTCCTCGCCGCCGTCGTGGTGCTCGCCTTCTCGATGGCCAAGCAGTTCCGCAAGGCTCAGCGCAGCCGGGAGGCGGGGATCCTGCCGACCCAGCACGACCGCGACGCACGGGGCAACCGGGTGCGGAACTCCGGCGACGCCTGAGTCGTTCGCCTCGTACATGGCCGCCCTCACCGGAGACTCCGTCGCCTCCCCCCTCGTCTGGGGCATCACCCTCGTCCTGCTGATCGGACTGCTGGCGGTCGACCTGCTGGTCATCGCCCGCCAGCCGCACGAGCCGACGATGCGCGAGGTCAGCCGTCACCTGATCTTCTTCGTCGGCCTCGCCGTGCTCTTCGGCATCGGGCTGGCGATCTTCGCCGAGCCGCACGAGCTGTCGCCGCATCCCGCCACGGAGTTCTTCGCCGGCTGGCTGACGGAGTACTCGCTGTCGGTGGACAACCTGTTCATCTTCATCGTGATCATGGCCAACTTCAACGTGCCGCGGCGGTTCCAGCAGACCGCGCTCATGATCGGCATCGTGCTCGCGCTGATCTTCCGGGCGGTCTTCATCGTGATCGGCGCCGCGGCGATCAATGAGTTCTCGTGGGTGTTCTACCTCTTCGGGCTCTTCCTCGTGTGGACGGCGGTCAAGCTCGCCCGCGAGGGCGGCGATGACGACGACGAGTACGAGGAGAACAGGCTCGTCCAGTGGGCGGAGAGCCACCTGCCCGCGACCAAGGAGTGGCACAGCACGTCGATCACCCACAAGGTCACCGTCGACGGCGTCACCAAGCGCCTGCTGACTCCGATGTTCTTCGTGATCCTCACGCTCGGCACCACCGACCTGCTCTTCGCGCTGGACTCGATCCCGGCGATCTACGGGCTCACCAAGGATCCCTACATCGTCTTCACCGCGAACCTCTTCGCGCTGATGGGCCTGCGCCAGCTCTACTTCCTCATCGGCGGCCTGCTGAAGCGGCTCATCTACCTCTCCTACGGGCTGGCGTTCCTGCTCGGATTCATCGGCGTCAAGCTGATCCTGCACGCGCTCCACGAGAACGAGCTGCCGTTCATCAACGGCGGCCACCACGTCGGGTGGGCCCCCGACATCCCGATCTGGCTCTCGCTGGTCGTCATCGTCGGGACGCTGGTCGTCACGACCGTGCTCAGCCTCTGGGCCTCGCGGCGCGAGTCGTCTCGCTCACCCGAGTGAGCAGCTTGGCGTAGGCGTCGAAGCAGTGCTGCTCGTTGATCCGCTGCCGGTGCCGGGCGATCCGCTCGGTGTGCTCGTCGCGGTCGTCGAGGGCACGGGTCCAGGCGTCGGCGATCTCGCGCGGGTCGCGTGAGGTGACCAGCCGCGGGTCGCCGACCATCAGCGCGGCGTCGCCGACGTCGGTGGTCACCGGCACCGCGCCCGACGCCATCCCCTCGAGCAGGCACAGCGGCGCCGCCTCCCCGAAGGTCGACGTCAGCGCCACCACGTCGGCGGCGTTGTAGATCCCCGCCATCCGCGACTGGATCCCCAGCGCGTGCACCCGCGGCCGCATCCGCAGCGTCAGACGCCGCAGCAGCTCGGGGTTGTCGGCGGTGAGGCCCGCCCCGCACAGGATGGCGTGCGCGCGGGGATGGCGCCGCAGGAACGCCCGCGCCGCCCGCAGGAAGGTCGGGACGTCCTTCATCTCGTCGAAGCGGGCCGCGATGAGGATCACCGGCGCCGACGCGGGGATGCCGAGCTCACGGCGTACGGCGGCGCGGCGGGCGTCGTCGGGGGAGAAGCGGTAGAGGTCGACCCCGTTGGGGATCACCGGCAGCAGCTCCAGCGGGATCCCGGTCGCCGCGTGATAGGCCCGCTGGGTCGCCTGCGAACAGCAGACCGCGGCGCTCAGATGGCCGGTCCGGTGCAGCTGTCGCAGCGCGTCGAGCCCCGGCCCGGAGTGCTCGGGGTCGCTGCGGTGGAGCGCGACGACGAGCGGGCGGCCCCGCGTGCCCGTCCGGGCGAGCTCGACGAGGGGCTGCTCCTTGAGCGAGAGCAGGACGTCCGCGCCGCGGACCTCGCGCGCGACCAGCTGGTGGTCCAGGGCGCGCATCGGATCGCCGGGGCCGCGGTCGAGCGCTCGCACCGGGACGCCGGCCGCGACGAGCCGCCGATAGGAGGTGTCGGCCTCGATCGCCTGGATGGTGAACTCGCGGGTCACCCGGTTGGTCAGGCTGAGCACGCGGTGGCGCTGGTCGGTGGTGGCGTGCAGGCTGCGCACGACACCGGTGTGCAGGATCCGTGCCCCGCCTGCGAAGAAGCCCTCGTAGAGGGACAGCACCCTCGTCATGCACCCACGCTAGGCGGCGGCGTGGTGTGACCCAACCAACACCGGGCGACGGCCGCGTGACGAGCCGGTGACGCTCTCGCGCCGCCTCGCCGAACCGGTATCGTGCCGCATCGGCCGGTGCACGGTGACGGAGCGCGACAGGAGAGCCAGTGGGACCGACCATCCCCGAGGTCACGGTGGCGGAGATCGTCGCCCTGCCCGCCCTGCGGCTGACCGTGCGGGCAGGCGAGCACCGCTTGGAGAACGTCATCGAGGGTGCGCACGTGTCCGAGGTGCTCCATGCCGGCGAGCTGCTCGAGGGCGGCGAGTTCCTCATGACGACGGGCTCCCTGCTCGGAGACGGCGACGCGGAGTGGGAGAGCTACGTCGCGGCGGTCGCCGCGAACGGAGCGGCCTGTCTCGCTCTCGGCATCGGTGACCAGCAGCGTCACCATGCGGTGCCCGCCGCCCTCCTGCGTGCCGCCGAGCGGCACCGGCTGCCGGTGGTCGAGGTCCCGGAGAGCACGCCGTTCATCGCGGTGAGCAAGGCGATCTTCGCCGCCCACTCCGACCGGGACCGTCGTGTGCTGGAGGAGTCGACCGCGCTCCAGCGCGAGCTGACCAGGACGGCGGCACGCGAGCGGGGCCTGGCCGGGCTGGCCGCCGCCTGGAGGCGGGCCACCGGCGAGCACGTCCTGGTCCTCGATCGCCGGGCCCGGGTGCTGGCCAGCTCGCTCGCGTTCTCAGCCGAGGTCGCGGGCGTGGTCGGCGAGGCCGCGACCGACCTGGGGGTGCTCACGACGGTGGTCACGAGCGTGGCCACACCCGCCGGCGACGCCGTCATCGCGACGGTGGGCGCGACCCGGCACGCCGGATACCTGGCGAGGATCGGCCACGCCGGGGAGTACGCCGACCTGGCCGCTCCGGCCTTCCTCTCGCTGTTGGCCCTCGAGCTGGAGCGGCGGTGGCTCCTGGACGAGCCGCGCCGGCGTACGCGGGCGACGCAGCTGGCCCGCCTCCTCGGCGCGGACGACGACGCTCGCGCCCAGGCGCAGCTGAAGTCGCTCGGGCTCCGGTCCGACGAGCTGCGCGCGGTGGCGCTGCGGGCGCACAGCGAACCGCAGGCGGAGGAGATCCTCGCCGACCTCACCGTCGCGCTGGGCACGCCGTTCCTGCGACGCCGCGAGCGGATCGTGGAGGCGGTCACCGTCGACGACCCGCGTGACGTCCTCGCAAGCTTCGCGCCCGACGTGCCGACCGGGATCGGGACGGTGGTTCCGCCGGGGTCGGCGGCTCGCTCGATGCGGCAGGCCCACTCCGCGCTCGTGACCAGCCAGCGGACCGGACGCCTCATCGAGTACGTCGACGGCGCCGCGCACGGCTTCCTCCTGCAGGTGGCCGATCCGGACTTCCTGCGCTCCTTCTCCGACGCCGTGCTCGCCCCGCTCGACGCCGCGGAGAACTCGGACGCGTTGATCGCGACCCTGCACGCCTGGTTCGCGGAGGAGCGGTCGGTGGCCGAGTGCGCCGACCGGCTGGGCGTGCACCGGCACACCGTCCGGCACCGGCTGCAGCGGATCGCCCAGCTGCTCGGTCGCTCACCGGAGACCGTCGACGCCCAGACCGAGCTCTGGCTCGCGCTGAAGGCGCGAGGGATCAGCGAGGACGGCGAGGCCGCGGCCGGCGGCCCGGTGACGGGCTGAGCGCCCACCGGACCGCCGCGCCCGGCTCAGGTGTAGAGGCAGATGTAGGCGCTCTCCTCGAGGATGCGGACGGTGAAGTCGAGGCCGCCGTCGATCTCGAACGACTCGCCCACGCCGTACGGCACGAACTCCTCGCTGCCCGGGAGCTTGGCCTCCCACGCGCCGCGGGTCAGGATCATCCACTCCCGTGTCGGTACGTCGAACGTCCACTCGCCGACCTGCATGACGCCGGCGGTGAACTTCCCCTCGGAGTTCTCGAACTCCAGGCTGCGGACCTGCCCGTCGAAGTACTCATTGGTCTTGATCACGTGCTCATCTCCTCGTTGAAGGCTTGTCGGTCTGCGACGCTAGAGCCGCTGCCGACACCGGCCAATGTCCACGGGGGCGAATCAGGGCATCTCGATAGGCCCTCGGGGACATACCCGGCCGGAAACGCACCGCCTAGTGTCTCGGGCACGGTCACTCTCGGAATCAGACCTCGACACGAGAATCGACAGAGAATCGCCGGCGGCGCTGGCGGGCAGGAGACGAAGATGGACCTTTCCCAGGTCGACATGACGCGGCGGCACTTCGGCAAGGCGCTGGCATTCGGTGCGGCTGCGGCGGTGGCGACCCCGCTTCTCGCCGCGTGCGGGACGTCCGCCACGTCCGGCGGCTCGGCGCGCACGACCCTGCGGGTCGGAGCCACGGGCGGCGGGACCTCCGAGACGCTCAACCCCAACGCCGCGCTGAGCGAGACCGACGTCGCTCGCACGGCTCAGATCTTCGAGGGTCTCACCACCTTCGACCCCACCGGCAAGGTGGTCAACCGGCTGGCCGAGTCGGTCGAGCCGAACGCCGCGGGCACGGTCTGGACCGTCCGCCTCAAGGAGGCCACCTTCCACGACGGCTCGACGGTGAGTGCCGACGACGTCATCTACAGCCTGACCTACATGCTCGATCCCGCCAGCAAGGCCGACGGTGCCGGACCCCTCGCCGACGTCGACCTCGCCTCGACCGCGAAGGTGGACGACAAGACCGTCGCGATCGCGCTGACCAAGCCGAACTTCCTCTTCCCGACGCTGCTCGGCGAGCGCTCGGTCGTCATCCTCAAGTCCGGCACCACCACCTTCGACGCGCCCATCGGGACCGGTCCGTTCAAGCTGGTCAGCTTCAAGGCGGGCGACCGCGCGAAGTTCGTGCGGTACGACGGCTACTACGGTGGCGCTCCGGCGATCGAGGAGCTCGAGATCGTCTCGATCGACGACCCGCAGGCGCGGGTCAACGCGCTCAGCTCGGGTGTCGTCGACGCGATCGCGGAGGTGGCCCCGCAGCTGATCGCCAGCACCGGCAGCCTCGGGCTGCAGCTGCTCCAGGCCACCTCCGGATCGTTCTCGACGCAGTACATGGACATCACGCAGGGCCCGTTCAAGGACAAGCGCGTCCGTCAGGCGATGCGCCTGCTCGCCGATCGCGACCAGATGATCAGCAACGCCCTCTCGGGCGCGGGAGGGCTGGGCAACGACCTCTCGAGTCCGTTCGACTCGGACTATGCGAGCGATCTCCCGCAGCGCGGCTACGACCCCGACCAGGCGAAGAGCCTGCTGAAGGCCGCGGGCGCCGAGGGGCTGAAGGTCACCCTGCACACCTCGGACGCGGGCCTGGCCATGCTCGAGTCGTCGACCCTCTACGCCTCGCAGGCGAAGGCCGCGGGGGTGACGGTCGGGCTGCGCAAGTGGTCGACCAGCGACTACTGGAGCCGGGCCTGGATGCAGCAGCCGTTCGCCTGCAGCCACTGGGGTGGGCGGCCGTTGATCAGCCACCTCCAGCTCAGCGTGCTCCCGGGCGCCAGCTACAACGAGACCCAGTGGAACGACCCGGCCTTCAACGCCCTGGTGGCCGACGCCATGGGAAGCGCCGACGAGAGCGCACGGCACGACAAGCTCGTGGCCGCGCAGAAGATGCTCTACGACGACGGCGGCTACATCGTGTGGGGCTTCGCCAAGAACGTCGACGCCACGGTCAAGGGCCTGTCGGGCATCACGCCCAGCGCGATCCGGTCGCTCGGCAACTACGACTTCCGAGAAGCGACGTTCGCGTGACGGCCACGGCGTCCGGCCGGTCTCCGCGGCGGCGGGGCGTGCCACCCATGGCGCGCTTCGTGGCCGCCCGCCTGCTGGCCGGCGTCGCGACCATGGGGGCCGTCTCGGTCCTGTTGTTCTTCGGCATCGACCTGCTGCCCGGCGACCCCGCCTCCGCCGCCCTCGGATCGAGCGCGACGCCGGCCCAGCTGGCGCAGTACCGGGCCGAGTTCGGACTCGATCGCCCGCTCGTCGTGCGCTACGGGGACTGGCTCGGTGGGGTGCTCCACGGCGATCTCGGTCGCTCCTTCCCCTCCGGCACGGCCGTCACCGAACTCGTCGGCCCCCTCGTCGGCTACACCTCGCTGCTGGCGTTCCTCACGCTGCTCGTGCTGGTTCCGGTCGGGGTCGGACTGGGCATCGCGAGCGGCACCCGCGAGGGCAGGCCGGCCGACCGGGCGGTCTCGCTGCTCACCCTGATCCTGGCGGCCACACCCGAGTTCGTCATCGCCGCGGCGCTCATCGTCGTCCTCGCAGTCTGGATCCCCGTCTTCCCGCAGGTCTCGTTGATCGACCAGGGGCGACCGGTCCTCGGCCAGCTCGACGTCTTCGCCATCCCGGTGCTGACGCTGGTCGCCGCGGGCGCGGCGCAGACCTGCCGGATGGTGCGTGCCTGCGTGATCGACGTGCTCGAGCAGCCGTACATCGCCATGGCGCGGCTCAAGGGCGTCCCCGAGCGACAGGTGGTGTGGCGCCACGTGCTCCCCAACGCGCTCGGGCCGACGCTGCAGGTGATCGCGATCAACCTCGGCTGGCTCTTCGGCGGGGTCGTGGTGGTCGAGGCGGTCGTCGAGTTCCCGGGAGTCGGGCGGGCGCTCACCCAGGCGGTCATCGGGCGGGACGTCGCGGTGGTGCAGTCCCTCGCGTTGATGATCACGGCGGTCTTCGTCGTCGGCAGCGTCCTCGCCGACATCGCGGCCACGGCGCTCAATCCGCGGCTGAGGGGGACGTTGTGACGACCACCTCCGTGCCTCGCCGGCGGCACGTCCTCGGCGTCCTCGGCGACGCGGTCCGACAGCCCCAAGGGGCGTTGGGCGCGGCGATGCTGGCGCTCGTGGCTCTCGTCTCCCTGGGAGGGCCTCTGGTCGCGCCGCACGGCATCGAGGAGGTCGTGGGCGCGCCCTTCGCGCCACCCTCCGGCACGGCGCTGCTCGGGACCGACGTGCTCGGCCGCGACGTCCTCAGCCGGCTGCTGCACGGCGGCGTCGCGCTGCTCTCGGTCGCGATCAGCGCGACGATCCTCGCCTACCTCATCGGGGCGACCTGGGGCATGGCGGTCAGCCTGCTCGGCCGCTGGATCGACGTCGCGAGCATCGGCCTGGTCGACGTCCTGCTCTCGCTGCCCCCGCTCGTGATCGGCCTGGTGCTGCTCGCGGGCGCGGGCTCCGGCAACCTGACGATCGCGATCGCCCTCGCCGCCATCCAGGCGCCACGGGTCTTCCGGATCGTGCGCGCGGCGAGCAGGGAGGTCGCGGCACAGGACTACGTCGAGGCCGCCTTCGCTCGCGGCGAGTCGCGGTGGACGGTGCTGCGCCGCGACGTCCTGGCCAACATCTGGACGCCCATGCTCACCGACTTCGGGCTCAGGATCACCAGCTCGGTGATCCTGTTCAGCTCGCTGAGCTTCCTGGGGCTCGGGGCTCCGCCGCCGAG
The DNA here is from genome assembly GCF_047607365.1 of Nocardioides sp. GTDB lineage: Bacteria > Actinomycetota > Actinomycetes > Propionibacteriales > Nocardioidaceae > Nocardioides. The sequence continues at coordinate 26,429 of NZ_JASGDD010000017.1, forward strand.
CCCGGACTGGGGACAGATGATCAGCGAGAACCAGATCGGCCTCGCCGCCCAACCGTGGGGAGTGATCGTGCCCGTGGTCCTCATCGCCGTCCTGTCGGTCGGCACGAACCTGCTGACCGACACCGTTGCCCGCCTGCTCCATCGCGGCTCGGAGGGAGTGTGAGATGACCGGTCCCACCTCTCCCGTCCTCGACGTCTCCGGGCTGCGCGTCCAGGCGCCCCGAGGCCGGCTCATCGTCGAGGACGTCGCGCTCTCGGTCTCGCGCGGCGAGGTCCTGGCGGTGGTCGGCGAGTCAGGCTCGGGGAAGACGACGACGGCGCTCGCCCTGCTCGGCGCCACCCGAGGCGGCGCTCGGATCGTCGGCGGCCGGATCGACGTCGCCGGCGCCGACATGGCCGTCCTGCCGGAGCGCGAGCGCCGGCTCCTGCGCGGACGCCGGATCTCCTACGTGCCCCAGGATCCCGCGACGCAGCTGAATCCGGCACACCGGATCGGCCGCCAGCTGGGCGAGTCCCTCGCCCTGGTGGGTCGGGACTCGGAGGAGCGGCGCCTCGCCCTGCTGACCCGGGTCGGCCTCCCGGCGGACCAGGCGTTCCTGCGCCGATTCCCGTTCGAGCTCTCGGGAGGGCAGCAGCAGCGCGTGGCGATCGCGATGGCCCTCGCCGGCACGCCCGACGTCGTCGTCCTCGACGAGCCCACCACCGGCCTCGACGTGACGACCCAGCAGCGGATCATCGGGCTGGTCCGGCGCCTGGCCGACGCCGGCGACGCCGCGTTCGTCCACATCACCCACGACCTCGCCCTGGTCAGCCACCTCGCCGATCGGGTCGCGGTGATGTACCGAGGCCGGATCGTCGAGTCCGGCTCGACGGCGGACGTGCTCCGCAGGCCCCGGCACCCCTTCACGCGTGTGCTGGTGGCCTCGGCTCCCGGCCCACGCGGGGTCCACGTCGTCACGGATGCGCGAGGCGACGCGGTGGACGTCGAGGCCGAGCAGAGCAGCGTCCGGGAGCTCGAGGGCCTGCGGGTCGCGCCGCTGCCGCCGCCCCGGCCGCCGGCCGAGCCGCGCCCGCTCCTCGAGGTCGA
>NZ_JASGDD010000018.1:0-5545 GCF_047607365.1 Nocardioides sp.
GCCGCGCCGCGCGGGGGCTACGCCGCGGTCGCGGCCGGAGCGCGGTCGCGCGGCGCCGCGACGAGGCAGATGAGAGCGGCCACCGCGATCAGGCATCCGGAGACGAGGAAGCCGCGGGCGTAGCCGGCGTTGAGCGCCTCGAGAGGCGGTCCGTCGTGGTGGCGCGTCACGGCGCCGGCGATGGCGACCAGGATCGCGAGCCCGATGCTGCCGCCGATCTGGCGGGCGGCGTTGAGGAGTCCGCTGGCCAGCCCGGCCTCGGCCGGGTCGACGCCGGTCGTGCCCATCGAGGTGTTGGCCACCAGACAGGCGCCGAGCCCGATGCTGCCGACGACCGAGGGGCCGAGCATGTTGCCCACGAAGCCACCCTCGGTGCGGATGAGGCCGAACCAGCCGATCCCGACCGCGGTCAGGGCGAGTCCGCCGGCGACGGGAAGCCATGGTCCGCGAGCCGCGACGAGTCGCATGCCGACGACGGTCCCGACGACGGTGCCCACGCTGAACGGAACGAACGCCAGCCCGGCCTCCAGCGGCGTGTAGGACAGCACGTTCTGCAGGTAGAGGGACGCGAGGTAGAACGCCCCGAACTGGCCGAGCGCGATGAAGAACACCAGCACGCACGCGACCGCCAGGGACCGCTGGCGCAGCAGGCCGAGCCTGACCAGCGGCTCGGCGGCGAAGCGTGCCTCGACGAGGACGAACGCCGCGCCCAGGGCGACGGCGAGACCGAGGAAGCCGAGGGTGTGGGCGGAGCCCCAGCCGTGGCGATCGGTGCGCACGACGGCGTACACGAGCGAGGTGGTCGCCGCGGTGACGAGCACCGCGCCGGCGACGTCGAGGCGCGGGCGGCCGCGGTGCAGGTTGCGGATCCCGGCCACCGCGAGGGGGACGGCGACGGCCGCGATCGGGACGTTGACGAAGAAGACCCAGCGCCAGTCCAGCCATTCGGTCAGCGCCCCGCCGAGCAGGACCCCCGCGGCGCCGCCGACGCCCATCACCGCCGCCCACACGCCGAGGGCACGCCGGCGCTCGGGGCCCTCGGCGAACGAGGTGGTGATCACAGTGAGGCTGACCGGCAGCAGCAGTGCGCCGGAGACCCCCTGGACCGCCCGGGCGGCGACGAGCTGGCCCGGCTCGGTGGCGAGGCCGCCCGCCAGCGAGGTGAGCCCGAAGACGCTCAGCCCGGCGATCGCGGCGGTGCGCTGGCCGAACAGGTCGGCAACGCGTCCGCCGAGGAGCAGCAGGCCGCCGAAGGTCAGCGTGTAGGCGTTGACCACCCACTGCAGGTCGGAGGCGTGGAAGCCGAGGTCGTCGCGGATGGACGGCAGCGCCACGTTCACGACGGTGATGTCGAGGACCACCATGAGCTGGCACAGGCACACGACGGTGAGGACCAGGCCGGGGCGGGCCGGGGCGGGAGTGGTCGCGGTGGTCGTCGTCACGGTCAGTCCAGACCCGTGCGGCCGGGGGCCCAGAAGGGCTTGGTGACCACGTCGCGGCGGCCCCAGCCACGGTCGCGGACGAGGTGGTCGCGCACCATCTGGATCGTCCCGGCCTCGCCGGCGACATAGGCGGTGCCGGGCTCCTCGGGCAGTTCCAGGGCGGCGAGGGCGTCGACCAGGAGCTGGGAGCGCACCGCGCTGGCGCCGTTGCGGTGCGTCCGGCTCACCGCTCCGGGCAGCGGCAGCTCCTCCGCGGCGGTGTCGGTCTCGATGACGGCGTACGTCGTGGCGTCCTCGCCGAGGCCCCGGATCATCGGCCCGAAGGCCGCCTGGGCGGTCTCCTCGCCGACGAAGAGGTGGTAGGCGCCGGTGCGGGTGACAAACGAGCCGTACGGCTTGATCAACCGCACCTCGTCGCCGACTGTGGCCTCCCGGGCCCATCGGGCGCCGGGTCCGTCGCCGTGGTCGAGGACCCGCAGCTCGATCGCGTCGCCGGCGTAGTCCCACACCGTGTAGGTGCGAAGCGCTCCGAGGAGGCGATCCACGAGCGCGTTGGCCGATCCGACCTGGATGCGCGCATGGTGGCCCGGCACCCAGGACAGGCCGACGAGGCCCGGCCCGGCCAGCGTGAGCGCGTGGTAGCGACCGGCATGGTCGGCCGCGCTCACCGTCGCCGTGACCAGGAGCGGGTCGATCAGGCGCCTCGTCGTCATGAAATTAGGTTAGCCTTACCTATATCTGATCTTCAAGGAAAGGTGCGACTGCGCCCGTCTCGCCGACTGAGCATCGACTTGTCGTTAGGGCAGGCTTACCTCAATACTTGGATCCATGAGGCCTCATCGTCGACGCACGCCGCTGGATCACGTCATCCTGGCGGGCGGCCTCGAGGACCTCATCCAGCTTCGCGAGGAGGCGGCCGCGCTCGCGCCGGACGCCTACGGCCAGGTGGTGCTCGAGCTCCCCGCCGGCACGCCGCTGCCCGAGCTGAGCCTGCCGTCGCGGTTCACCGTCTATCGCGTGGACCGCGACGACGACCGGCCCGGCGCCGCGCTGGCCGGCGTGGTCGAGACGTGGCGCTCGGAGTGGGCCCTCGACGAGCCCACAGCCGACCGCACCGTCCGCGTGTGGATCGGCATGATCGCCACCCCCGACGTCATCTGAGCGACGCCGCCCCCTCGGGCGGCGACGAACGTTCGATGGCGTGCGTCAGGCGCGATCGGTGTCGACGAGCCAGGCGATCCCCTCGGCCACTCCCCCGCGCCACCATGCGTAGTCGTGGCCGCCGTTGTGGATGCTGACCTCCAGCTCCACCCCGGCCGCGCGGAGGCGGTCCGCCAGCGCTCGGTGGGGGCCGTCGAGCACCCACTCCTGCGAGCCGTGCCCCAGGAACACGCGTACGCCGGCGGGCGGGTCGAGGTCGAGCAGTCCGTCCTGCCACAGCGAGGCCGAGTGCGACACCACGCCCGCGACCGCGTCGGGGCGGGTGAGCCCGAGCCGCAGCGCGGTGAGACCGCCGAGGCTCTGCCCGACCACCCCGACCGCGCCCGGCCCGGGAGTCACCCCGCGGAGCCCGCGCACCCACGGGATCAGCTCGTCGACGACGTACGACGCCCCGGAGCCGTCCGAGGAGAGGTCCTGCCAGCGGGCGTCCCGGCCGCCGGAGTCCACGAGCACCGCCCGGACCGGGCCGACGCCGTCGGCGAGGAGGTTGTCGAGCGTCGTCGGGAGCGACTGCAGACCGGCCCAGACCTCGCCGTCGAGAACGACGATCAGCGGCACCTCCGCACCGAGCGCGACGCCGGGCGGGTCGTAGAGCCAGACCCGGCGACCGCCGGGCGCCGCCGTCTCCTCGACCGCGCCGCGCGCGACGCCGGGACGCTCGGCGAGCCAGGGCTGCGGCGGGGCGTCGGGGCCCTCGACGACCGACTGCCGGACGCCGGCGCGGTTGTGGCACGAGAGGGGGTTGCCGGGGTCGGGGAGGCCGCGGTCCAGCGTGGCGCGGATGGCCACCTGGTCGCCGCGCTCGCCGGCCAGCCAGGGGGCGGGCTCGCCGCGACGCTGCACGAGGAAGGCGTAGGAGGCACGCCAGTCGGCGCCCATCCCGAAGGTCGCGTGCCAGACCCCGTCGCTTCGCTCCAGGAGCGTCTGGTCCAGCTGGGTCTCGTCGGTGAGCCGGTTGGCGAAGAGCAGGACCGCCTCGGCCTCGCCGTCCGGATCGGGCCACACGAAGGTGAAGCGGTCGCCGTCGACGGTGGTGCGCGCGGGCACCGGATCGGGCGACGGGAGGCGCGGGATCGGGTGCGGGCGGGGCACCTTGGGCGGCCGCCGGCCCGCCGGGACGCTCACGGCCGCACCTCGGGGATCACCAGCGGCGTGCCGGTCACGGGGTCCTCGATGATCCGCACCCGCAGGTCGTAGACCTGCTCGATCAGCTCGGCCGTGACCACCTCCCGCGGCGGTCCCTGCGCGAGGATCCGCCCGGCGCGCATGACGACCAGATGATCGGCGTAGCGGAACGCCAGGTGCAGTTCGTGCAGCACGGTGACGACCGTCTTCCCGCCTCCGACGAGCCGGCGGGCCAGGTCGAGCACCTCGAGCTGGTGGGCGAGGTCGAGGTACGTCGTCGGCTCGTCGAGCAGCAGGAGCTCGGTCTCCTGGGCCAGGGCCATCGCCAGCCACACCCGCTGCCGCTGGCCGCCGGAGAGCTCGTCGACGTGACGGTCGCGCAGCCCGGCGACGTCGGCGGCCGCCATCGCGGCCTCGACCGCCCGCTCGTCCGCCTCCGACCACTGCCGGAAGAGCCCCTGATGCGGGTAGCGGCCCCGGGCCACGAGGTCGGCCACCCCGAGGCCGTCGGGCGCGATAGGGCTCTGCGGGAGCAGTCCGATCCGGCGGGCGAGCGCCTTGCCGTCGTACGCCGTCAGGGGCTGTCCGTCGAGGGCGACCGTGCCGCCGGCGGCCGGCAGCAGCCGGGCCAGCGCGCGGAGCAGGGTGGACTTGCCGCAGGCGTTGGGGCCGACGATCACGGTGTGGGCGCGATCGGGGATCTCGAGGTCGAGCCCCTCGATCACACATCCGGCCGCGTGGGAGCCGTAGCCGACGGCGAGGTCGTGGGCGGTCAGGCGGGTCACCGGAGAATCCCTACCCTCCGCCCGCGGCGGAGCGGAGCGATCAGCTGGACGGGGTGGGTCACGTGTTCCTCCGGAGGGCGAGCAGGACGATCAGGTAGAGCCCGCCGAGCGCGCCGGTGACGGCGCCGACGGCCAGCTCGGTCGGCGCGAAGAGCCGCTGGGCCAGCACGTCGCTGACCAGCACGAGCACGGCTCCGGTGAGCGCCGGGCCGGCGAGGCCCGGGGTGGCCGAGCCCGCGAGGCGGCGGGCGATCTGGGGGGCCGCGAGGGCGACGAAGGCGATCGGCCCGGTGGCGGCGGTGGCCACGCTGACCAGGCCGACGCCGACGAGGACGGCCGCGACCCGGACCCGGCCGACGGGGATGCCCGACGCCCTGGCGACGTCGTCGCCGAGCGCCAGCTGGGACAGCGGCCGGGCCAGCGCGACCGCCGCGCCGCCGAGCACGGCGACGACGACGAGCGTGAGGAGGGCGCGCGGCCAGAGCATGGCGTTGAGCGAGCCCGCCAGCCACTGCGCGGCGGTCTGCGCGGCGACCAGGCTGGCGCGGACCACCAGCAGCGTGTTGACGGCGGCGAGGAAGGCGCCGACGCCGAGGCCGGCGAGCACCAGTCGCTGGCCCGTCAGGCCGGCGTGGCGGGTGAGGAGCTGCACGGCGAGCGCGGTGGCGAGCCCGCCGAGGAGCGCGCCGACGGCCACCTCGCGACTGCTGCCGTCGAGCACGATGATCTGCAGCAGCGCGCCCGTGGCGGCGCCGGTGGTGAAGCCGAGGATGTCGGGGCTGCCGAGCGGGTTGCCGGTGACGTTCTGGAAGAGCGAGCCCGACACGCCGAGGGCGGCGCCGACCGCGAGCGCCGCGACGACGCGGGGGGCGCGCAGCTCCTGCACGAAGTAGGCGGCGAGCGGGTCGTCGGCCGACCCGGTCAGCGCGTGCCAGACCGCCGTCGGCCCGAGGCCGTAGTCGCCGACCATGA
>NZ_JASGDD010000019.1:0-40798 GCF_047607365.1 Nocardioides sp.
CGCCCCCGAGCCGCGCCGCGACCGCGCGCACGTGGCTGCGCTCCCGCTCGGTGCCGCGGCCCGCGTGCAGGGTCGCGGCGGCCAGCCGGGCGCCGACGTCGACGGGCAGGCAGAGCTCGTGGCCGAGCAGCGCGAGGGCGGCGTGGCCGAGGGCGAAGGTGGGATCGTGCGTGATCGCCTCGGCGAAGTGACGGACCGCCCCCGACCGGAGCCGGAGCATGTCCCTGAGGCCGTTCTCGTAGGCCGCCGCGGCAGGTGCCGAGGTGGTCAGGCGAAGGCCGTAGGGGTCGGTCGGCGTCACAAAAGTAGACTAACTCAGGCGACATTAGATGTGTCGGACCCGCCGCTTAATGTTGACTGTGTGACGGACCCGCGGAGCTATCGCCCGAAGGCCGGGGAGATCCCGACCAGTGCGGGCGTCTACAAGTTCCGCGATCCGTCGGGCCGGGTCATCTACGTCGGCAAGGCCAAGAACCTCCGCGCCCGGCTGTCGAGCTACTTCCAGGATCTCGCCGGGCTCCACCCGCGCACCGCGACGATGGTCACGACCGCCGCGAGCGTCGAGTGGACGGTGGTCAACACCGAGGTGGAGGCCCTCCAGCTGGAGTACTCCTGGATCAAGGAGTTCCACCCCCGCTTCAACGTGAAGTACCGCGACGACAAGTCCTACCCCTGGCTGGCCGTCACCATCTCCGACGAGTTCCCGCGCGTCATGGTCGGGCGCGGGGCGAAGCGGAGGGGCACGCGCTACTTCGGTCCCTACGGCCACGCCTGGGCGATCCGGGAGACCGTGGACGTGCTGCTGCGGGTGTTCCCGATGCGCTCGTGCAGCAACGGGGTGTTCAAGCGCTCCCAGCAGGTGGGGCGGCCCTGCCTGCTCGGCTACATCGACAAGTGCGCCGCGCCGTGCGTCGGCAACGTCAGCGCCGAGGACCACCGCGCGATCGTCGAGGACTTCTGCGACTTCCTCGGCGGGCGCACCACGGCGATCCAGCGGCGCATCGAGCGCGAGATGCACGAGGCGGCCGAGGAGCTGGAGTTCGAGCGCGCGGCCCGGCTGCGCGACGACCTCGGCGCGATCCAGCGTGCGCTGGAGAAGCAGGCCGTCGTGCTCGGCGACGGCGCCGACGCCGACGTGATCGCCCTCGCCGAGGACCCGCTCGAGGTCGCGGTACAGATCTTCCACGTCCGCGGCGGCCGTATCCGGGGCCAGCGTGGCTGGGTCGCCGACCGCGTCGAGGCGGGCGGCACCGACAAGCTCGTCGAGGACTTCCTGCTCCAGCTCTACGCCGGCGTCGACCCCGCCGACGAGGGCGACCGCGGCGCCATCCCTCGCGAGATCCTCGTCCCCGCGCTCCCGCCGGAGGCCGAGGCGCTGGAGCAGCTGCTGAGCGAGATCCGGGGGAGCCGGGTCGGCATCCGGGTCCCGCAGCGCGGCGACAAGCGCACGCTGATGGAGACCGTCGCGCGCAACGCCGGCCAGACGCTGGCGCTGCACAAGACCCGCCGCGCCTCCGACCTCACCACCCGCTCCCAGGCGCTCGAGGAGATCGAGCAGGCGCTGGACCTCCCCGAGGCGCCGCTGCGGATCGAGTGCTACGACATCTCCCACCTCCAGGGCACCGAGATCGTGGCGTCGATGGTGGTCTTCGAGGACGGGCTCGCGCGCAAGTCGGAGTATCGCCGCTTCATCATCCGCGGGCAGGACGGCTCCGACGACGTCAAGGCGATGCACGAGGTGATCACCCGTCGATTCCGGCGGCTCCTCGACGACCAGGCCAACGCCACCGAGATCGACCCCGAGACCGGCCGGCCCGGCAAGTTCTCCTACTCGCCCGGCCTCGTGGTCGTCGACGGCGGAGCGCCCCAGGTGGCCGCCGCCGTACGCGCCCTGGAGGAGCTGGGCATCGACGACGTCCCGGTCTGCGGACTGGCCAAGCGCCTGGAGGAGGTCTGGGTCCCGGGCGAGGAGGACCCGGTCATCCTGCCGCGCAGCTCCGAGGGGCTCTACCTGCTCCAGCGGCTGCGCGACGAGGCACACCGGTTCGCGATCACCCACCACCGCAACCGCCGATCGAAGTCGATGGTCGAGTCGATGCTCGACGACGTACCCGGCATGGGGGAGGTGCGCCGCCGCACGCTGATGAAGCACTTCGGCTCGCTGCGGAAGCTGCGGGCCGCCTCGGTCGAGGAGATCGCCGCGGTGCCGGGCATCGGCCCGGTGACCGCTGCCGCGATCAAGGCCGCCGTCGATCAGAATGGACCTGGCATGGTGGTCAACACGGCGACCGGCGAAGTGCAGGAGGGCACGTGAGCACAGCCGCGGATGCGGCCCAGAGGGCCGGGGGACAGGAGGCCGGCGAGCTGGTCGTCGTCACCGGGATGACCGGCGCCGGCCGGAGCACGGCCGCCAAGGAGCTCGAGGACCTCGGCTACTTCGTGGTCGACAACCTGCCGCCGGCGCTGCTGCCCGAGGTGATCCGTCTCGTCGACGAGGATCCCACCGGCGGTCGCTCGCAGCCGGTGGCGGTGGTGATCGACGTCCGCTCCGGCGCGTTCTTCGACGAGCTCCGCGAGCAGCTCGGCCGGGGGCTCCTCGACCGCCGCACCACGCTGCTCTTCCTCGACGCCACCGACGAGGTGCTCGTACGCCGTCAGGAGGCCGCCCGTCGTCCCCACCCTCTCCAGGGCAGCGACCGCCTGCTCGACGGGCTGATCCGCGAGCGCGAGACGCTCGGCGACCTGCGCGCCATGGCCGACCTGGTGATCGACACCTCCTCGCTCAACGTCCACCAGCTGACCGCCCGGGTCGCCGCGATGTTCGGCACCCCCGACACGACCAGGCTCAAGGTCTCGGTGGTGAGCTTCGGGTTCAAGTACGGCATCCCGGTCGACGCCGACTTCATCGCCGACATGCGCTTCCTGCCCAACCCGCACTGGGTGCCCGAGCTGCGCGACGGCAACGGCCGTGACAACGCGGCGGTGGCGGACTACGTCTATGCCGCTCCGGGCGCGCAGGAGTTCCTCGAGGGCTACGTCCCCGTGCTCGCCGGCGTCGCCGAGGGATATCTCCGCGAGGGGAAGCGCTTCATGCGCGTCGCGATCGGCTGCACGGGCGGCAAGCACCGCTCGGTCGCGATGTCGGAGGAGATCGCCCGCCGGCTCCGGGCCCGGGGCCTGGAGGCCAGGGCACTGCACCGGGACCTCGGCCGTGAGTGAGCCGGTGGGTGGGCACGACCGGGCCCAGGCGGTGGTCGCGTTCGGCGGCGGGCACGGCCTGCATGCCACGCTCTCCGCCTTGCGCCTGCTCGTCGACGACCTCACCGTCGACGACCTCACCGCCATCGTCACGGTCGCCGACAACGGCGGCTCGTCGGGGCGGCTGCGCCGTGAGTTCGACGTGCTCCCGCCCGGCGACCTGCGGATGGCGCTCGCCGCGCTGTGCGGCAACGACGACTGGGGCGAGACCTGGGCACGGGTGATGCAGCACCGCTTCGCCGGCGACGGCGAGATGAACGGCCACAACCTCGGCAACCTCCTCATCGTCGGCCTCTGGGAGCTCCTCGGCGACCACGTCGCCGCGCTCGACTGGGTGGGCCGGCTCCTCGGCGCGACCGGCCGGGTCCTGCCGATGGCGCTCACCCCGATGGACATCACCGCCCAGGTGCGGGGCCTCGACGCCGGGGACCCTGACCGGCTCGTCGGCGTACGCGGTCAGGTGGAGGTGGCGACGACCGGCGGGGTGATCGACTCGATCGCCCTCGACCCCGCCGATCCGCCCGCATCGCCGGAGGCGCTCAAGGCGATCCTCGACGCGGACTGGGTCTTCCTCGGACCGGGGTCCTGGTTCACCTCCGTGATCCCGCACCTCCTCGTCCCGGCGCTGCACGACGCGCTGCTGGAGACGAGGGCGCGGATCGTCGTGGTGCTCAACCTCGAAGAGCAGGCGGGAGAGACTCCGGGCTTCGGTCCGGCCGACCACCTCGCCGTGCTCCTGGAGCACTCGCCCCAGCTCGACGTGCACACCGTGCTCGCCGACCGGGGCTCGGTCGGCGACGGCCTGGGCGAGCTGACGGAGGCGGTCGCCGCGGCCGGGGCGACGCTCGTGCTGGCCGATGTCGCCGTCGGCGACGGGAGCCCCCGTCACGACCCTGTCAAGCTAGCGACCGCCCTGCGAGGGTTGTTGACTCCCATGGAAGGATCGTCGCCATGGCGATGACGGCACAGGTGAAGGCGGAGCTCTCGGCCACCCCCGTCACGAAGACCTGCTGCCGCAAGGCCGAGGTGGCCTCGATCCTCCGGTTCGCCGGCGGGCTGCACATCGTCAACGGCCGCATCGTCGTCGAGGCCGAGGTCGACACCGGCGCCGCCGCGCGACGTCTCAAGGCGAACATCGCCGACGTCTACGGCCACCAGGCCGAGGTGACCGTCGTGCAGTCCAACGGCCTGCGCAAGGGCAACCGCTACATCGTGCGCGTCACCCGCGAGGGCGAGGCCTTCGCGCGTCAGACCGGGCTCCTCGACCAGCGCAACCGACCGGTCCGCGGGCTGCCGCCGGCTGTCGTGTCGGGCGGTGTCTGCGACTCCGAGGCGGCCTGGCGGGGAGCCTTCCTCGCCCACGGCTCGCTCACCGAGCCCGGTCGCTCCTCCTCGCTCGAGGTGACCTGCCCGGGCTCCGAGGCAGCGCTCGCACTGGTCGGCGTCGCCCGCCGTCTGGGCATCCAGGCGAAGGCTCGCGAGGTCCGGGGCGTCGAGCGGGTCGTCATCCGCGACGGCGACGCCATCGGCGAGCTGCTCACCCGCCTCGGCGCCCACGAGTCGCTGATGGCCTGGGAGGAGCGACGGATGCGGCGCGAGGTCCGCGCCACCGCCAACCGGCTGGCCAACTTCGACGACGCCAACCTGCGCCGCTCCGCCCGCGCGGCCGTCGCCGCCGGCGCTCGCGTCGACCGCGCGCTGGAGATCCTGGGCGACGACATCCCCGACCACCTCCGCCAGGCCGGCTTCCTGCGGCTGGAGCACAAGCAGGCCTCCCTGGAGGAGCTCGGCCAGCTGCACGACCCCGCGCTCACCAAGGACGCCATCGCCGGCCGCATCCGCCGCCTCCTCGCCATGGCCGACAAGCGAGCCGAGGAGCTCGGCATCCCCGACACGGAGTCGACGCTCACCCCCGACATGCTGGCGGACGACTGAGACTCGCTCGTGACGGATGAGGGTCCGCCCTCACGTTCGAGCCAGAGGCAATTCCGTATTCTCCTTCGTCAACTCTTGGCACCTGCTTCAATGAGCCATGGACGCTTCGGTGGTGGGGACGACCCTTGGTGTCGTGTTGGGTGGCACGGGTGGAGCCTTGCTCAATCGGTGGTTCGGCCGCGTGAACGGCGAGGTGGTTCTCGTCTCGATCGTGCGTGAAGCGCCCGCTCACCGGCCCGCCCGACTGACTCCCCGGCTGATGGAGCTGATGGAGCGCTCGGTATGGGTGCCGGTGCTGCCCGACGATCTCACGTTCGGGTACCTCGGGGAATTGCGCGAGGCGCTCGCGCTCCTGAGCGAGCAGGAGATCCCGGAGGCTCTCGCTGAGGCTCGCCGGCTCCGCGAGGAGATCCCTCGTACGACGTCGAAGGCGGGGAAGACGCAGATCGCCTTCGACTTCGTGACGCCGAAGAAGGTCCTTCGCGAGCAGATCGCCGGCGGTCTGCTCCGGCAAGACCTGACCCTGGCGCTGTCGAACCCTCAGGCCGAGCCCGTGGTCCCGGTGGTCGACGCCGAGCATGAGGGCGCGCCCGCCAAGGTCTTCAGCTTCCCGACCTCGACCGTTCGGTTCGCGTACAGCAAGTACTTCGCGCCGGCCGCCGAGCTCGCCAAGGTGCTGCCCTTCATCGAGGCGGTATCGCGGTTCGACGTCGACGCACTGCTGGCCTGCGTCGACTACGCCGAACGCAGCCTCCGGGGAGACGCGGACCAGCTGGTGCCGATCATCGCCGAGCTCGACGCCATCCTGATGGGCGCCGCGTGGAGCACGGAGGCCATCCTCGTGAACCGCGGCGACCGGGCGTTGGTCGTGCATGCCTATGGCGCGCTCGTCACGCGAGGCACGCAGCGGTCGATTCCGGCGCTCCCGCTCAGAGTCAGCCAGGCGGTTCCCGCGGTCGCCCCCTCGGGCGCGAGTTCGATCGATCGGGCCCCCTCCTACGTCTCGGTCCCGCCTCAGTCGACGCTGCGACTGCAGTTCGAGTCCGACGTCGAGGAGCCGACCGTGGGATCCTCGGCGCTCGAAGCCGTCTTCGACACGGACCTGCTCGACTGCTCCATCGTGCTGCTGCGGCAGGGTCGTGTCTACGCCGGCCGCAAGACCCTGCGCTCGGACTGGGTTCGCTTCGGCAAGAAGCTGGATGCCGACCAGAGTCGCCTCGTGCTGGAGGCAGCGGGCAAGCGTCGCCGGTGAGGCGCTCGCCGCACCGAGCCGTTCGCCTGCCGCTTGGAACGAGCAAACGACCGGCGGACACGGCCCCGGTAGGGTTTCGGCGGGTCACTGAAGGCCCGAACCGCATCGGGGTCACCAAAGGCCCCACCACCTGAGGAGTGAGCATGACCGTTCGCGTAGGCATCAACGGCTTCGGCCGTATCGGCCGCAACTTCTTCCGCGCCGTACGCCAGTCCGGCCTCGACATCGAGATCGTGGCCGTCAACGACCTCTCGGACAACGCGGTGCTCGCGCACCTGCTCAAGTACGACACCATCCTCGGCGTCCTCGACGCCGACGTCACCGCCACCGGCGACGAGATCAAGGTCGGCGACCAGATCGTCAAGGCCTTCGCCGAGCGCGACCCCGCCAACCTCAAGTGGGCCGACGCGGGCGTCGACGTCGTCGTGGAGTCCACGGGCTTCTTCACCGACGCCACGAAGGCGCGTGCGCACGTCGACAACGGCGGCGCCAAGAAGGTCATCATCTCCGCGCCCGCCACCAACGAGGATGCCACCATCGTGATGGGCGTCAACGAGGGCATCTACGACGCCGCCGCCCACACGGTGATCTCCAACGCGTCCTGCACCACCAACTGCCTCGCCCCGCTGGCCAAGGCGCTCCACGAGGGCATCGGCATCGAGAAGGGCCTGATGACGACGGTCCACGCCTACACCGCCGACCAGAACCTCCAGGACAACATCCACAAGGACCTGCGCCGCGCCCGTGCCGCCGCGCTCAACATCGTCCCGACGTCCACCGGCGCCGCCAAGGCGATCGGCCTCGTCCTGCCCGAGCTCAAGGGCAAGCTCGACGGCTACGCGCTGCGCGTCCCCACCCCGACCGGCTCGCTGACCGACCTCTCCTTCGAGGCGTCGCGCGAGACGTCGGTCGAGGAGATCAACGAGATCGTCAAGGCCGCCGCCGACGGCAAGTTCCTCAAGTACTCCACCGACCCGATCGTCTCCTCCGACATCGTCAACGACCCGGCCTCGTCGATCTTCGACGCTCCGCTCACCAAGGTGATCGGCAACCAGGTCAAGGTCGCGTCGTGGTACGACAACGAGTGGGGCTACTCCAACCGCCTCGCCGACCTGATCGACTACATCGGCAAGACCCTCTGATCCCGGTGGGGGAGTACGCCGGTCTGGGCGAGGTCGCGGGTAAGCGGATCCTCGTCCGGTCAGATCTCAACGTCCCGCTCAAGGACGGAGTCATCGGGGACGACGGGCGCATCCGCGCCTCCGTCCCGACGATCAAGGCGCTCGCCGACGCCGGTGCCCGCGTCGTCGTGATGGCCCACCTGGGCCGTCCGGACGGGTCGCCGGATCCGGCGTACTCCCTGGCTCCGGTCGCCGCCCGCCTGGGCGAGCTCCTCGGTGCTCCGGTCGCGTTCGCGACCGACACCGTGGGCGACTCGGCGAAGGAGACCGTGGCCGGGCTCGCCGACGGCCAGGTGGCCGTCCTCGAGAACGTCCGCTTCAACGCCGGCGAGACCTCGAAGGACGAGGCCGTCCGCGGCGCGTTCGCCGACGAGCTGGCCGCGCTCGGTGACGCGTTCGTCTCCGACGGCTTCGGCGTCGTCCACCGCAAGCAGGCGAGCGTCTACGACGTCGCCCTCCGACTGCCGCACGCCGAGGGTGGCCTGGTGGCGGCCGAGATCGACGTGCTCCGTCGCCTCACCGACAGCCCCGAGCGGCCGTACGCCGTGGTGCTGGGCGGCTCGAAGGTGTCCGACAAGCTCGGCGTCATCGACAACCTCCTGGAGAAGGCCGACACCCTGCTCATCGGCGGCGGCATGGTCTTCACCTTCCTCAAGGCCCAGGGTCACGAGGTCGGCAAGAGCCTGCTCGAGGAGGACCAGATCCCGACCGTGCTGGACTACCTCGAGCGGGCCAAGGCGAGCGGCGTCGAGATCGTGCTGCCGACCGACATCGTCGTCGCCGACTCCTTCGGCGACGAGGCGTCGGCCCGGGTGGTCCCGGCCGACGCGATCCCGGCCGCCTCGCTCGGCCTCGACATCGGCCCGGAGTCCGGTGCCGCCTTCGCCGCCGCGGTCCGCGGTGCGAGGACCGTCTTCTGGAACGGCCCGATGGGCGTCTTCGAGCAGCCCGCCTTCGCGGAGGGCACGCGTGCTGTCGCGGAGGCCCTAACCGAGGTCGACGGCCTGTCGGTCGTCGGCGGCGGCGACTCGGCCGCGGCCGTCCGGGCGCTGGGCTTCGACGACCATCAGTTCGGGCACATCTCCACCGGCGGCGGTGCCTCTCTCGAGTATCTCGAGGGCAAGGAGCTCCCCGGCATCACGGTGCTGGGAGCCTGACGTGGCGAGCAAGCGCACCCCGCTGATGGCGGGGAACTGGAAGATGAACCTCAACCACGCCGAGGCCGTGGTGCTGGTCCAGAAGCTGTCGTGGACGCTCGCGGACAAGAAGCACGACTACAGCCTCGCCGAGGTCGTCGTCGTGCCGCCGTTCACCGACCTGCGGTCGGTCCAGACCCTCGTCGACGGCGACCGGCTCTCGATCAAGTACGGCGCGCAGGACGTCTCCGTGCATGAGTCGGGCGCCTACACCGGCGAGATCTCCGCCGGCATGCTGGCCAAGCTCGGCTGCGCGTACGTCGTCGTCGGCCATTCCGAGCGGCGCGAGTACCACGGCGAGACCGACGAGGTCGTCAACGCCAAGGCGCGCGCCGCGCTCGGCGCCGGGATGACTCCGATCGTGTGCGTCGGGGAGTCGCTCGAGGTCCGTCAGGCCGGCGAGCAGGTGCCCTACTGCACCGCGCAGGTCGAGGGCGGGCTGGTCGGCTTCACGCCCGAGCAGGTCGCGGGCCTCGTCATCGCCTACGAGCCCGTCTGGGCGATCGGCACCGGCGAGGTCGCGACGCCGGAGGACGCGCAGGAGGTCGCCCAGGCGATCCGCAACCAGGTGCGCGAGTCGTTCGGCGACGCGGCGGCCGACGGCGTACGCGTTCTCTACGGGGGGTCGGTCAAGGCGTCCAACGTCGCCTCGATCATGGCCCAGCCCGACGTCGACGGTGCGCTCGTCGGCGGCGCCAGCCTCCAGGCCGACGAGTTCGGCGGCATCTGCCGCTTCTATGCCATGCCTGTGCTCTGACCGACGACCCGTGACGTAGGATTCTCAATCGTGCTCGAAATGCTCTTCACCGTCATCCTGGTGACCGCCAGTGTCCTGATGGTCCTGCTGGTCCTGCTCCACAAGGGTCGCGGTGGCGGCCTCTCCGACATGTTCGGCGGTGGCGTCTCCAGCGGCCTCGGCGGATCGTCGGTGGCCGAGCGCAACCTCGACCGGATCACCATCGGCATCGGTGCGATCTGGTTCGCCTGCGTCATCGCCCTCGGCATCCTGAAGGCCTACTGATGGCCGGCGGCGGCAACGCGATCCGGGGCAGCCGGGTCGGTGCCGGCCCGATGGGCGAGGCGGAGCGCGGCGACGCCGCGCCCCGCAAGGCGGTCACGTACTTCTGCGCCAACGAGCACCGCTCCGTCGTGACCTTCGCGGTCGAGGCGACCTCGCCCGACTCGTGGGACTGCCCCAAGTGCGGCCTGCCCGCCGGACTCGACTCCGACAACGCCCCGGCCGCGCCGAAGATCGAGCCCTACAAGACGCACCTCGCCTACGTGAAGGAGCGCCGCTCCGACCAGGAGGCGGCCGACATCCTCGAAGAGGCCGTGCAGCTGCTGCGCTCCCGCCGGAAGTCCGGCGACATCATCTTCTGAGCGTCCCCCGGGGCCCCGCGGCACCGCTCATGGTGCGCCGTTCGGTCAATCGGCCGGCTCGGCGTACACGATGAGGTTCTTCGTGTAGTGGAAGGCGCCGTTGGCGTAGGTGACCTTGTCGGTGCAGGTGACGAGGATCAGCCGGCGCTCGAGGTCCTGGGCGAAGATGCCGCGAGGCAGCTTGGTGCGGTCGACGGCCCGGATCCGGGTGATCCGCCACCGGCTCGTCCGGCCCGCCGGCGGGGTCAGCTCGATCACCTGTCCCCGGCGTGCCCGCTGCAGGCGCTTGAAGGCGCCCGGGCGGTCGTGGTCGTCGGAGACGTGACCGACGAGGACGGTGGTGCCGACGACCGCGTCGGGCGTCGCTCCCGCAGCCCAGATGCCGGCCGTGGAGATCGCGTGCGGAGGAGTCAGGGTGCTGCCGTGGAAGTCCACCCGCGCGAGGGTGGTCGAGAGCCCGACCGCGCGCAGGCTGACCCGGCCGGGCGCTCGCCGGTCGGCCGTCTCGGGCGTCCCGTCGGACTCACCGCCTGAGTCGACCGACGGGTGACCGGGGACGCGCACGCGGGGAGGTCCGGCGAGCGTCGTCTCCGCGGCGATGCCCGGGGCGGTCCACGGCACCTCGGAGCCGAGCGCCGTGGCGGCGAGGCGCTCGACGTAGGTGTAGCAGCCACCCTCCGCGATCCGGGTCGCCCCGACCTCGACCGTGCCGTCCGCACCGGCGGAGAAGACGCCCTGCGCGGCGGTCGCGGCGCCGCTCCAGGCCGCCCCGGCGCAGGTGAGGGAGGCGTCGGGCCGCACCGGGCCGAGCAGGCGCCACTCCCCGGCGGCCGGCGTCGCGCCCGGCCCGTTGGGGAGTCCGGCGATCGTCACCCGGTCGACGAGCGTGGCTCCGGCCGTGGCGCGCTGGGTGTTGACCACGGTCGAGAGGCTCGGCACCGACGTGACGACCGCCGTCTCCGTCTCGATGCCGGGTGGTGACCAGTCGACGGCCAGCGTCGTCGGGCTCGCCGCGAGCCGCTCGACGTAGGTGTAGCAGCCGGTGACGCTGATCCTCGTGGCGCCGACCTCGACGTCCCCGTCCCCCGGAGCCGTGAACGTCCCGGAGGAGACGATCGGCGCACTCGACCAGTCCAGGGCGCCGCACCCGCCGTCCGCCGCGGGCGCGATGGGGCCGAGCAGTCGCCACTCGCCCGCCACCGTCGCCCCGGACGTGCCGGTCACCGTGACCCTGTCGACCAGGGTGTCGCCGAGGACGGCCCGCTGGCTGTTCACCTGGGTGGAGAGCGACGGCACCGCCAGGCCGGGGCCGGTGATCGCGGCGCGCAGCCGGGTGCGGCCGGCGGAGGCGGCCACCCGCTGGCGATGGTCCGCCGAGGGCGTGTAGAGCCGGAACCGGCTCGCCGGGACCCGGCTGACGACGACCCGGACGCGCACCTCGGCGGAGGAGGTCGGGCGGACCTCGCGCGCGATCGGCCGGTCCGCCGTCCTCCCGCGCCAGACCGTCCGCCCGTTCGCGAACCGTCCGCCCTCGAGCCGGATCACGACCGGCAGCCCGGGCACCCAGTGCCCGGTCGCGGACCGGATGCCCACGCCGTCGAGCCGCCCGCCCGCCAGGGTGAGCGCGGGCGCCGCGTAGCCGTCGGCGCCGGGAGCGTTCGCCAGCGCGTCACGGACCAGCGACGCGTGCCGCCTGATGATCCTGGCGGCCAGCTTCGGCGTCTCGTGCTGCATCCGCGCGACGTGCTCGCTCACCCGCAGCGGGTGGCTGTTGAGCCGCTCGCCGACGGCCCACCACAGCGCGGCGGCGAGGACGGGATCCGAGGCTGCCCGCGGGAGCCAGCGCGAGGTCAGGTAGCCGACCACCGGGTCGTCGACCAGCGTCGAGGACGGCGTCCGGTCGGGCCAGTCCCAGGCGTCCCCGGTGTCGAGGCAGATGCCGCGGACGCCGTTGGCCAGGCGGCCCACGCCGAGCTCGGAGCCGTCGGAGGCGACGTACCCCGAGAAGCCCTTCGTGGGCGCGTGGCCGTGACCGATGGTGGCGGCGCGGACGGGGCCGACGCAGACGGCCGTGGCGACGAGGATGAGGATCAGGAACCGGAGGCGTGTCATGGCCCCGATCCTCAGGACCCGGACACCGCCCCGCTCCGATCAGCCGTACGCTGGTGGGAATCCGCCCCGGAGAGGCCGTCTGTGGACACCGAGCGGCCCACGGAGTGACGCGTGGGACGGTGTCGCGGTGTCGTCGCTCAGAGCTGCGACGCCGACCCGCGGTCGAGGAACCAGATCGTCTCCGCCCGGCCGGTCACGCCCGCGGCGGGCGTCTCGTGGAGATCGGCTCCGCCCAGCGCGCTCGCCACGGCGCCCGCCTTGCCCTCGCCCGAGGCGACGAACCACACCGAGACGCCGCGCCGCAGCGCGGTGTAGGTGAGGCTGATCCGCTCCGGCGGCGGCTTCGGCGACCCGGTCACACCGACGGCCAGGAGACCGGTCTCGTCGAGCTGCGGGAAGCCGGGGAAGAGCGAGGCGATGTGGCCGTCGGGCCCGATGCCGAGCATCAGCACGTCGAACTGCGCGGGCACCGTCGCCGCGTAGGCGCGGGCGCCCTCGTCGACGCTGCACGCCGCCGACGTGGAGGCCATCTCATGGATCCGGTGGGCCGGCACCCCGAGGGCGTCGAGGAAGGCGGCACGCGCCTGGCCGACGTTGCGGTCCGGGGAGTCGGGGGCGACGTACCGCTCGTCGCCGAACCAGAAGTCGACCGCACCCCAGTCGACGCCCGAGTCGTCGGCCAGCCGGGCGACGTCGGCGTGGATGGCCTCGGCGATCGTGCCGCCGGTCAGGCAGATCTGGGGCACGTCGCCGGCCGCCTGGAGGTCGGCGATCCGGTTGAGCAGCTCGCCGGCGACGGCGGTGGCGAGCTCCTCGGGACTGTCGTGGACCTCGACGCGCGCGTCCTCCGGACTGCTCATGAGCGGTGCTCCCGGTAGTAGTCGATGAGGGCCCGCGTGGAGGCGTCCTGCTCGGCCGCCGCCTCGGCGTCGCCGCCGACCGCGGGTGCCACCTCCAGCGCGAGCTGCTTGCCGAGCTCGAC
The DNA here is from genome assembly GCF_047607365.1 of Nocardioides sp. Taxonomy (GTDB): domain Bacteria; phylum Actinomycetota; class Actinomycetes; order Propionibacteriales; family Nocardioidaceae; genus Nocardioides. The sequence continues at coordinate 13,297 of NZ_JASGDD010000019.1, forward strand.
GCCCCACTGGTCGAAGCTGTCGATGCCCCAGACCACGCCCTGGACGAAGGTGAGGTGCTCGTAGAGCGCGATCAGCTGCCCGAGCACCGCCGGAGTGAGCGCGGGCGCCATGATCGAGGTCGTCGGGCGGTTGCCGGTGAAGACGCGCGCGGGGTTCTCGGCCTGCGGGCGGCCGAACGCCAGCGCCCGGGTCTGCGCGAAGAAGTTGGCGAGGAAGAGCTCGTGCACATCCGTGTCGCCGTCGCGGAGGGGGTACGGCGGGGTGGCGAACGCGATGAAGTCGGCCGGGATCAGCCGCGTGCCCTGGTGGATGAGCTGGTAGAACGCGTGCTGCCCGTTGGTGCCGGGCTCGCCCCAGAACACCTCGCCCGTGGGGGTCGTCACCGGCGTGCCGTCCCAGCGCACGCCCTTGCCGTTGGACTCCATCGTGAGCTGCTGGAGGTACGCCGGGAAGCGGTGCAGCAGCTGGGCGTAGGGGAGCACGGCGTGGGTCTGGGCGTCGAGGAACGTGGAGTACCACACGTTGAGCAGGCCCATCAGGAGCGGGACGTTGTGCTCCGGATCGGCTGTCCTGAAGTGCTCGTCGATGGCGTGGAAGCCGGCGAGGAAGTCCGCGAACGCCTCCGGCCCGATGGCGACCACGAGGGAGGTCCCGATCGCCGAGTCCACGGAGTAGCGGCCGCCGACCCAGTCCCAGAAGCCGAAGGCGTTGTCGGGGTCGATGCCGAAGGCGGCGACCTTGTCGAGGGCGGTCGAGACCGCGACGAAGTGCTTCTCGATCGCCGCCTTCTCGTCCACGCCGCCCAGCGCGGAGCCCAGCTCCGCGAGGAGCCATCCCTTGCACAGCCGGGCGTTGGTGAGCGTCTCGAGCGTGCCGAACGTCTTCGAGGACACGATGAAGAGCGTGGTCTCCGGGTCGAGGCCCGTCAGCGTGAGGGCGGCGTCGGTGGGGTCGATGTTGCTGATGAACCGGCACTCGATCTCAGGGTGGCGGTAGGGCGCGAGCGCCTCGTAGGCCATCACCGGGCCGAGGTCCGAGCCGCCGATGCCGATGTTGACGACCGTGTGGATCCGCTTACCCGAGACGCCGGTCCACTCACCGGAGCGGACCTTCTCGGCGAAGGCGTAGACCCGCTCGAGCACGCGGTGCACGTCGGGCTCGACGTCGACGCCGTCGACGTCGACGACCACGCCCGCCGGCTGCCGCAGGGCGGTGTGGAGGACCGCGCGGTCCTCGGTGACGTTGATGTGCTCCCCGGCGAACATGGCGTCGCGTCGCGCGGCGACCCCGACCTCGTCGGCCAGGTCGAGCAGGGCCGTCCAGATCTCCGGTGTCACGAGGTTCTTGGACAGGTCGACGTGCAGGTCCGCCGCGTCGAGCGTGGAGCGCCGCACCCACTCCTCGTCCGCCAGGGCGGCCGGGAGGTCCGGGACGAGGCCGTCGGCGAGTCTCCGGAGCCGTCCCCAGGCCTCGGTCGTCGTCGCGTCGACGGGGGAGTCGCTCATGCCTGCTTGCTCAGCTCGTCGGCCACCGTCTGCTGCAGGTCGGTCCACGACGCCTTGAACTTGTCGACGCCCTCGGTCTCCAGGGTCCCGAAGACGTCGGCGACGTCGATGCCGACCGCGTCGAGCCGGTCGAAGACCGCCTGCGCCTCCGAGCCCTTCCCGGTGACCTCGTCGCCGGTCACCTCGCCGTGGTCGGCGAAGGCGAGGAGCGTCTTCTCCGGCATGGTGTTGACCGTGTCGGCGACGACCAGGCCCGCGACGTAGAGCGTGTCGGAGTAGGCGGGGTTCTTCACGCCGGTGGAGGCCCACAACGGACGCTGGGCGTTGGCGCCGGCCGCCTCGAGGGCCTTCCAGCGCTCCGAGGCCACGACCTCCTCGAAGGCCGCGTAGGCGAGCTGGGCGTTGGCCACCGCGGCCTTGCCCCGCAGGGCCAGTGCCTCGTCGGAGCCGATCTTCTCCAGCCGGGCGTCGATCTCGGTGTCGACGCGGGAGACGAAGAAGGAGGCGACCGAGCGGATCGTCGAGAGGTCGATCCCGGCCTCCTTCGCCTTCTCCAGGCCGGCGAGGTAGGCGTCCATCACGGCGCGGTAGCGCTCGACGGAGAAGATCAGGGTCACGTTGACGCTGATGCCCTCGCCGATCACCTCGGTGATCGCAGGGAGGCCCTCGAGAGTCGCGGGGATCTTGATCAGCACGTTGGGCCGGTCGACCGAGGCCCACAGCGCCTTGGCCGAGGCGACGGTGGCCTCGGTGTCGTTGGCCAGCGTCGGCTCCACCTCGATCGAGACCCGGCCGTCGTCCTTCGTCGCCGCAGCGACGGGGGCGAAGATGTCGCACGCGTCCCGGACGTCGTTGGTGGTGAGGGTGAAGATCGCCTCGTCGACGCTCTTGCCGTCGGCCGCCAGCTTGCCCAGCAGCTCGTTGTAGGCGCCGCCGGCGCCGATGGCGGCCTGGAAGATCGACGGGTTCGTGGTCACGCCGGTCACGGCGCTGTCGTCGATGAGGGACTGCAGGTTGCCGGAGTCGATCCGCTCGCGCGAGAGGTCGTCGAGCCAGATGGAGACGCCGGCCTCGGACAGCGCCTGGAGCTTCGGGTTGGTCATGGGGTCCTCCTAGGGGTGGTCAGTGGACGAGACGCACGATGATTCAGTGGACGGCCGCGATGCTGTCCTTGGCGGCCTGGGTGACGGCCTCGGGTGTGAAGCCGAACTCCTTGAAGATGCGGGCGGCGTCGGCCGACGCCCCGTAGTGCTCGAGGCTGACCGAGCGGCCGGCGTCGCCGACGTACTCCCGCCAGCCCTGCTTGATGCCGGCCTCCACGCTCACGCGCGCCTTGACGATGGGCGGCAGCACCTCGTCGCGGTAGGCCTGGGTCTGCTGCTCGAACCACTCGACGGACGGCACCGAGACGACGCGGGCGTTGATGCCCTCGGCCTTGAGCTGCTCGCGGGCGGTGACCGCCAGCTGCACCTCGGAGCCGGTGCCGATGAGAATGACGTCCGGCTGGCCGCCATCGGCGTCGATCAGGACGTACGCGCCCTTGCCGACGTTCTCGGTGGTCGCGAAGCCGTCGGTGCCACGCGGGAAGATCGGGAGGTTCTGGCGGCTGAGGATCAGGCCCGCCGGGCGATCGCTGTTCTTGAGCACCTGGAGCCACGCCGCCGCGGTCTCGTTGGCGTCGGCGGGGCGGACGATGTCGAGACCGGGGATCGCGCGCAGCGCCCAGAGGTGCTCCACCGGCTGGTGGGTCGGGCCGTCCTCGCCCAGGCCGATCGAGTCGTGGGTCCAGACCCAGATGGCCGGCGCCTTCTGCAGCGCGCCGACGCGGACCGCCCCGCGCATGTAGTCGGAGAACTGCAGGAACGTGCCACCGAAGACGCGGGTGCCGCCGTAGACGGCGATGCCGTTGATGATCGCGCCCATGCCGTGCTCCCGGATGCCGAAGTGCAGCACCCGGCCCTGGAGGGGATCGCCCTTCCAGTCGTGCGTCGAGCGGCTGGTCGGGATGAAGGAGGGCGCGCTGGTGATCGTGGTGTTGTTCGAGCCGGCGAGGTCGGCCGAGCCGCCCCACAGCTCGGGCATCACGCCGGCGATCGCGTTGATCACCTTGCCGGACGCCGCACGCGTGGCGATGCCCTTGGCGTCGGCCTCGAACGTCGGCAGCGCGGCCTCGAGCCCCTCGGGCAGCTCGCGCTCCTTGAGCCGCTGCAGCAGCGCGATCTTGTCGGGGTTGGCCTTCTCCCAGGCGGCGTACCTCTCGTCCCAGGCGGCGCCCCACTCCTTGCCCTTCGCGAGCAGGGATCGCGTGTGCTCCAGGACGTCGGCGGGCACCGGGAAGTCGACCTCGGGATCGAAGCCGAGCAGCTTCTTGGTCGCGGCGACCTCCTCCGCGCCGAGCGCGCTGCCGTGGGCCGCCTCGGTGTTCTGCGCCTCGGGCGCCGGCCAGGCGAGGATCGTGCGCAGCACGATGATGCTCGGCTTGTCGGAGACCTGGCGGGCCTTGTCGATCGCGTCGTAGAGCGCCGGGACGTCCTCGTGGTAGTCCTTGCCGTTCGCGTGGTCGCCCGCATGGGTCCAGTCGACGACCTGGACGTGCCAGCCGTAGGCCTCGTAGCGCTTGGCGACGTCCTCGTTGAACGCGACGTCGGTGTTGCCCTCGATCGAGATCTTGTTGGCGTCGTAGATGACCGTCAGGTTGCCGAGCTCCTGGGTGCCGGCGATCGAGGACGCCTCGCCGCTGACGCCCTCCTCGAGGTCGCCGTCGGAGGCGATCACGTAGACCTGGTGGTCGAAGGGCGAGTCCCCGATGGCGGTGTCCGGGTCGAGGAGGCCGTGCAGGCGGCGCGACGCCATCGCGAAGCCGACGGCGTTGCCGACGCCCTGGCCGAGCGGGCCGGTCGTGACCTCGACCCCGGCGGTGTGGCCGAACTCGGGGTGGCCCGGCGTCTTGGAGCCCCAGGTGCGCAGGCTCTCGATGTCGTCGAGCTCGAGGCCGAAGCCGCCGAGGAAGAGCTGGAGGTAGAGCGTGATCGAGCTGTGCCCGGCGCTGAGGACGAAGCGGTCGCGGGCGATCCAGTCGGGATCGGCGGGGTCGTGCCGCATGATCTTCTGGAAGAGGAGGTACGCCGCCGGCGCGAGGCTCATCGCGGTGCCGGGGTGGCCGTTGCCGACCTTCTGGACGGCGTCCATCGCGAGGACGCGAATGGTGTCGACGGCCTTCTTGTCGAGGTCGGTCCACTCGAGCTTGGGGAGGGAGTCAGTCACGTTTCCGAGCCTACTCATGTCCGGGTCTACACTCACCCCGTGACCACCACCCTCGTCTCCGAACAGGTGGGGTCGGCCACCTGGAAGGACGTGGTGGCGGCGTACGTCGGGCTGACCAAGCCCCGCGTGATCGAGCTGCTCCTCCTGACGACCGTGCCGGTGATGTTCTTCGCCGCCCGGGGCGTCCCCGGGCTGTGGCTGGTCGTCGCCACGGTGGTCGGCGGAACGCTGTCGGCCGGATCGGCGTCGGTCTTCAACTGCGTCTACGACCGCGACATCGACGAGCAGATGCGCCGCACGCGCCGCCGGGCGCTGCCGCGGCACATCGTCTCGCCCGGCGCCGCGCTGGTCTTCGGCGCGGTGCTCGGCGTCGTCTCGACGATCGTGCTGTGGGTGTGGGTCAACCCGCTCTCGGCCGTGCTCTCGGTGACGGCCAACGCCTTCTACGTCTTCGTCTACACGATGCTGCTCAAGCGGCGCACGACCCAGAACATCGTGTGGGGCGGCATCGCGGGCTGCTTCCCGACGCTCATCGGCTGGACCGCGGTCACCGACCGCGTCGCGTGGGCGCCGATCGTGCTCTTCGCCGTGGTCTTCTTCTGGACCCCGCCGCACACCTGGGCGCTGGCGCTGCGCTACCGCGAGGACTATGCGGGGGTCGACGTGCCGATGCTGCCCGTCGTGCGGCCCGCGCGCGTCGTCGCCCGCCAGATCGTCGCCTACTCGTGGGTGATGGTCGCCACCTCGCTGCTGCTCCTGCCGGTCGCCGGCACGGGCGTCTTCTACACCGCCGCCGCCGTCGTCCTCGGCGCGGTCTTCCTCGTCGAGGCGCACAAGCTGAGCGCCCGGGCGCGCGACACCGAGGACCTGAGCCTGATCCGCCCGATGCGGCTCTTCCACAGCAGCAACCTCTACCTCTCGCTGCTCTTCGTCGCGGTCGCCCTCGACCCGCTCATCTCCCGCTGACGCTGCTCCGCCGCACGCGCCGCGCTCGGCGGCTGGGCCGCTGATCAGCCGCCGACGCGCTCGCGCGTCGTGAGCACCACGCGGGCGAGGCCGGCGGCGACGAGGGCGGCGCCGAGCATGTGGAGCACGACGAGCAGCTCGGGGAGGTCGAGCGCGTACTGCACGTAGCCGAGCACGCCCTGGAGGAGCTCGATGCCGAAGAGGAGGCCCGCGAAGCGGGCCAGCCAGCGCTCGCCTCGGCGGGCGGCCAGGGCGAGGAGCGCGACCGTCAGCAGGACGAGCAGCCACACGGCGTACCCGTGGAGGTGGGAGAGGTCGGCGGGGTCGAGGCCGTTGCGCGGTGCGGTCTGGTCGCCGGCGTGGGGGCCGGAGCCGGTGACGACCGTGCCCAGCCAGAGCACCAGCGCCCCGACCGCCAGGACCGCCCAGGACAGCGCGCGGGTCGGCGTGCCGGCGGCGGCGCGAGCCGGGCCGGTGAGGTCGTCGACGAGCCACACGCACAGCCCGATCATGAGCATCGACAGCAGCAGGTGACAGGCCACGATCCAGGGGTTGAGGTGGGTGAGCACCGTGACCCCGCCCAGGACCGCCTGCGCCGGGATCCCGATCGCGACCACGACGGCCAGCCGCCGGGGCCGGTCGCGGCGGCGCCACAGCGACACGACGCACGAGATCGCGACGGCGGCGAGCACGTACGTCAGCATCCGGTTGCCGAACTCGATCGCGCCGTGCGCGCCGAGGGCCGCGTGCGGGACGAGGGAGGCGCCCGTGCACTTCGGCCAGGTGGGGCAGCCGAGCCCGGAGTCGGTGACCCGCACGGCACCGCCGGTGACGACGATGAGGATGTTGGCGACCAGGTTGGCGACGGCGAGGCCGGGGACGTGGGCGCGGCACCACGCCGCGTAGGCGCGACCCCACGCGCGGATCACTCCCAGGCGACGCTGCGCGTCGCTGGTCGCTCGCTCGCGGCCGACGTCTCCGCGAGCAAGCTCTCTCCGACGCCGTCGCTCGCTCACTCCCATTTGAAGGTCCTCGCGGTGAGCGTGCTGCCCGCGACGGCCCAGACGAGCAGCACGCCCAGGTCGCGCCAGGCGACGCCGTTGTCCAGGAACGCCGTGCGGACCGCCTCGCCGAGGGCGCCGGACGGCAGGAGGCGCGTCACGTCGCCGAACTCGCCGTACGCGTGCGCGGGGAGGACGACCGCGCCGCCCGCCAGGAGCAGGAGGTAGACGAGGTTGGCGGCGGCGAGCGTCGCCTCCGCCCGCAGTACGCCGGCGACGAAGAGCCCCAGCGAGGCGAAGGCGGCCGTGCCCAGGACGATCGCGAGCAGGAAGCCGATGGCGCCGGGCTGGGGGGTCCAGCCGAGGAGCTGGCCGACGCCGCCGATGACGATCAGCTGGAACAGCTCGACCAGGAGCAGCGCCAGGACCTTGCCGGCGAGCAGGCCGACGCGGGGCAGGGGGGAGGCGCCGAGGCGCTTGATCACGCCGTAGCGCCGCTCGAAGCCGGTCGCGATGGCGAGCGAGGTGAACGACGTCGACATGATCGCGAGCGCGAGCACGCCGGGGGTGAAGATGTCGACCAGGGGGCGGCTCTCGTCGAGGTCGAGGTGCTGGCCGCCCTTGACGCCGCCCACGAGGACGATGACCGGGATGACGACGGCCAGGAGCAGCTGCTCGCCGTTGCGCAGCATCAGCCGGGCCTCCATCGAGGCCTGGACCACGATCTGGCGCAGCAGGGGAGCGCTGCCCGGACGCGGGGTGAAGGTGCCGGCGCTCATCGGCGTGCTCGCTTCGCCGCGCGCGCCGACGAGGCTCCCCGCGCGCTGTGCTGTCTGGTTCGCTCGCTGCGCTCGCTCACTCGCCCGACACCTCCTCGCCCATCGGCCGCCCGGTGACCTCGAGGAAGACGTCCTCGAGGGTGCGCGAGCCGAACGTCATCGACTTGATCCCCACGCCCTGCCGGGCGCCCCAGTCGGCCAGCGCGGAGCGCAGGTCCTTCTCCGCCACGTCGCTCAGCTCCCGGTCGACGGTCAGCCGGACGGTCGCCGACGTCCCGCGGGTCAGCTCCTCCGGCGTCCCGCTGGCGATGAGCCGGCCGTGGTTGATGATGTGGACGTGGTCGGCGAGCGCCTCGGCCTCCTCGAGGTAGTGCGTCGTCAGCACCACCGTCACGCCGTCGGCGCGCAGCTCGCTGAGCAGCTCCCAGGTGGTCCGCCGCGCGAGCGGGTCCATGCCCGCGGTCGGCTCGTCGACGAAGACCAGCTCGGGCCGCCCCACGATCGCCATCGCCAGGCCGAGACGCTGCTGCTGGCCGCCCGACAGCCGGCGGTAGGGGGTGCGGCCGCACTCGTGGAGCCCGAGCCGGTCGGCGAGCAGGTCGACGTCGAGGGGGTGCGCGTGCAGGCGCGCGACGTGGCGCAGCATCTCCAGCGCCCGCACGCCGCTCCAGGCGCCCTGCCCCTGGAGCATCACGCCGATGCGGGGGAGCAGCGCCGAGCGCTGCGTCGTGGGGTCGAGCCCGAGCACCCGCACCCGGCCACCGTGCGGCCGGCGGTAGCCCTCGCAGGTCTCCAGCGTGGTGGTCTTCCCGGCGCCGTTGGGGCCGAGGACGGCGGTGATCGTTCCGGTCTCCACCGTGAGGCTCAGTCCGCGGACGGCCTGCTTGTCGCCGTACGTCATGACGAGGGAGTCGACGACGACGGCGGGCTCCTGCACGCCGGCAGTCTAAGGAGACGGGCCGATCCGCCACGCATCGGGAGCTGGTAAGGCGACCCTTCGTTGAAGGGCTCGGCGAATAAGAGCACACTGGTGTTGTGAAAATCGACGAGCGTCAGGAGAGCCCCGGCACGCGCCGGCGGGTCGCGCGCTCCCTCCTCGTCGACGGACCGTCCACCGCGGCCGCCCTGGCCGAGCGGCTCGACCTCACCCCGGCGGCCGTGCGCCGCCACCTCGACCAGCTCGTCGCCGACGGCTCCGCCGCCTCACGCGAGCAGCGCGCCACCGCGGAGCGTGGTCGCGGACGACCGGCGCGTGAGTTCGTGCTGACCGACGCCGGACGCGAGGGCTTCGAGCAGACCTACGACGACCTGGCCGCCCAGGCGCTGCGCTTCCTGCGCGACACGGTCGGCGAGGACGCCGTGAAGGCGTTCGCCCAGCGTCGCGCGTCGTTCATCGCCGAGCGCTTCGCCGCCGTCTCCGCCCATGAGCCGGAGATGTCGCCCGCGCAGGTGCTCGCCCGCATCTTCACCGACGAGGGCTACGCCGCCTCGGTGCGCGAGCTGCCGCTCGCAATAAACGGGGCCGGGGAGCAGTTGTGCCAACAGCACTGCCCCGTCTCCCATGTCGCCCATGAGTTCCCGCAGCTCTGCGAGGCCGAGACCGAGGCGATCAGCCAGGTGCTCGGCACCCATGTCCAGCGTCTCGCCACCATCGCCCACGGCGACGGGGTCTGCACCACGTGCATCCCCGCCGTGAGCACCACCAGCACCACCGAGAGGAAGCAGGTCACCGCATGACCTCCGTCGACAACCGCATCGAGGAGCTCAACCCCGAGCTCAAGGGCATCGGCCGCTACGACTTCGGCTGGGCCGACAAGAACGACGTCGGCGCCGACGCCAAGCGCGGCCTCAACGAGGAGGTCGTGCGCGACATCTCCTCGAAGAAGTCCGAGCCGACGTGGATGCTCGACCTGCGTCTCAAGGGTCTGAGCCTCTTCGGTCGCAAGCCGATGCCGACGTGGGGCTCGGACCTGTCCGGCATCGACTTCGACAACATCAAGTACTTCGTCCGCTCAACCGAGAAGCAGGCGGCGAGCTGGGACGACCTGCCCGAGGACATCAAGAGCACCTACGACCGGCTCGGCATCCCGGAGGCGGAGAAGCAGCGCCTCGTGGCGGGGGTCGCGGCGCAGTACGAGTCGGAGGTCGTCTACCACCAGATCCGCGAGGACCTGGAGGAGCAGGGCGTCATCTTCGTCGACACCGACACGGCGCTGAAGGAGCACGAGGAGCTCTTCCGCGAGCACTTCGCGACCGTCATCCCGGTGGGCGACAACAAGTTCTCCGCGCTCAACTCGGCGGTGTGGTCCGGCGGCTCGTTCATCTACGTGCCCAAGGGGGTCCACGTGGACATCCCGCTGCAGGCCTACTTCCGGATCAACACCGAGAACATGGGCCAGTTCGAGCGCACCCTGATCATCGCCGACGAGGGCTCCTACGTGCACTACGTCGAGGGCTGCACCGCGCCGATCTACTCCTCGGACAGCCTCCACTCGGCGGTCGTCGAGATCATCGTGAAGAAGAACGCCCGCGTCCGCTACACGACCATCCAGAACTGGTCGAACAACGTCTACAACCTCGTCACCAAGCGCGCCTTCTGCGAGGCCGGCGCGACGATGGAGTGGGTCGACGGCAACATCGGCTCCAAGGTGACGATGAAGTACCCCGCGGTCTACCTGATGGGCGAGCACGCCAAGGGCGAGACGCTCTCGATCGCCTTCGCCGGCGAGGGCCAGCACCAGGACGCCGGCGCCAAGATGGTCCACGCGGCGCCGCACACCTCCAGCTCGATCCTGTCGAAGTCGGTCGCGCGGGGCGGGGGCCGGACGTCGTACCGCGGGCTGATCCAGGTCAACGAGGGCGCCTACGGCTCCAAGTCCAACGTGCTCTGCGACGCCCTCCTCGTCGACCAGATCTCGCGCAGCGACACCTACCCGTACGTCGACATCCGCGAGGACGACGTGTCCATGGGCCACGAGGCGTCCGTCTCGAAGGTCTCCGACGACCAGCTCTTCTACCTGATGAGCCGCGGCATGGAGCAGGACGAGGCCATGGCGATGATCGTCCGCGGCTTCGTCGAGCCCATCGCCAAGGAGCTCCCGATGGAGTACGCGCTGGAGCTCAACCGCCTGATCGAACTGCAGATGGAAGGAGCGGTCGGCTGATATGACCGCCACCCAGCTGGGCCAGTCCTTGGACTCGGTCCTCTCCTCGCTCGAGCTCGAGCCGGTGGAGTCCCACCTCCACCCGGCCGGGTCCTTCGACGTCGCCGACCACGCGGTCCCCACCGGCCGCGAGGAGATCTGGCGCTTCACCCCGCTGCGCCGCCTGCGCGGGCTGCACGCCGACGCCCCCCTGGACGGTGACGGGTTCGAGGTGCGCATGGAGGTCCCCGCCGGTGTGATCACGAGCGGGGTCCCCGTCGCGGAGTCCGAGCGCGGACTCTCCGGTCTGGTGCCCACCGACCGGATCGCCGCGCGGGTCTGGGAGAGCTCCCCCTACGTCCGCACCATCGAGATCCCGGAGGACGCCGAGCTCACCGAGCCGATCGTCTTCACGCTGACCGGTACCGGCGGCGACCACGCCGTCGCCCGGCAGGTCCTCGTCAAGGCCGGCCGCTTCTCGCGCGCCACGGTCGTGCTGCGGTTCGAGGGCTCGGCGACCTGGGCGGACACCGTGGAGCTCGTGGTCGGCGACGGTGCCGAGCTCACCTACGTCACCATTCAGGACTGGGCCGACGACGCCGTGCACCACAGCACGCAGCAGGCGGTGGTCGGCCGCGACGCCTCGCTCAAGCACATCGCGGTCACCTTCGGCGGCGACGTCGTCCGGCACGACACCACGGTGCAGTACGCCGGCCCCGGCGGCTCCGCGGAGCTCCTCGGCCTCTACTTCGCCGACGAGGGCCAGCACATCGAGCACCGGCTCTTCGTCGACCACACCGCCCCGCGGACCAAGTCGAACGTGGTCTACAAGGGCGCGCTGCAGGGCCAGGGCGCGCACACGGTGTGGATCGGCAACGTCCTGATCCGCAAGATCGCCGAGGGTATCGAGACCTACGAGGAGAACCGCAACCTCGTCCTCACCGACGGCGCCCAGGCCGACTCGGTGCCCAACCTCGAGATCGAGACCGGCGAGATCGAGGGCGCGGGCCACGCGTCCGCGACCGGCCGGTTCGACGACGAGCAGCTCTTCTACCTGCGCTCGCGCGGGATCTCCGAGGCCGAGGCGCGACGGCTCGTCGTGCACGGCTTCTTCAACGACCTGATCCGCCAGGTCGGCGTGCCCGCGCTCGAGGAGCAGCTGCTCGCGACCGTCGAGGCCGAACTGTCCAAGAACGTTTCAACCATCACTGGAGCAATCGCATGAGCACGCTGGAGATCAAGGACCTGCACGTCACGGTCGCCGACGAGAACGCCGAGGGCGGGGTCAAGGAGATCCTCAAGGGCGTCACGCTCACCATCCGCGACGGTGAGACGCACGCGATCATGGGCCCCAACGGGTCGGGCAAGTCGACGACGGCGTACTCCATCGCGGGTCACCCGAAGTACACCATCACCGGCGGCGAGGTCCTCCTCGACGGGCAGAACCTCCTCGAGCTCTCGCCCGACGCGCGGGCGCGTGCGGGCCTCTTCCTGGCGATGCAGTACCCCGTCGAGGTGCCCGGCGTGAGCATGGCCAACTTCCTGCGTACGGCGAAGACCGCTCTCGACGGCGAGGCCCCCAAGCTCCGGACCTGGGTCAAGGACGTCAACACCGCGCTGGAGCAGATGCACCTGGACCCCGCGTTCAGCCAGCGCTCGGTCAACGAGGGCTTCTCCGGCGGCGAGAAGAAGCGCGCCGAGATCGCCCAGCTCGACCTGCTCGACCCCAAGGTCGCCGTGCTCGACGAGATCGACTCCGGTCTCGACATCGACGCGCTGAAGGTCGTCTCCGAGGGCATCAACCGCTTCCGCGAGCGCCCCGGCAAGGGCCTCCTGCTCATCACCCACTACACGCGCATCCTGCGCTACGTGAAGCCCGACTTCATCCACGTCTTCGTCGACGGCCACGTCGCCGAGACCGGTGGCGAGGAGCTCGGCGAGGAGCTCGAGGCCAACGGCTACGACCGGTTCTCCAAGGCAGCGGTCTGACCATGGCGTCCGTGCCCGATGTGAGCAGCGGCCTGCTGCCCGAGCTGGAGGTGGTCCGCAAGGACTTCCCCATCCTCGAGCGCACCCTCCACGACGGCCTGCCGCTCGTCTACCTCGACAGCGCCAACACGTCGCAGAAGCCGCAGATCGTGATCGACACGATGGTCGACCACCTCGAGCGGCACAACGCGAACGTCGCGCGGGCGATGCACGTCCTCGGCGCGGAGTCGACGGCGGCGTTCGAGGAGGCGCGCGACGTCGTCGCGACCTTCCTCGGCGCGCCCTCGCGCGACGAGGTGATCTTCACCAAGAACGCCTCCGAGGCGCTCAACCTGGTCGCGAACACGCTCGCGTGGGCACGCGGACCGCTGCAGATCGGCGAGGGCGACGTCGTCGTCACCACCGAGATGGAGCACCACTCCAACATCGTGCCGTGGCAGCTGCTCGCCGAGCGCACCGGCGCCACGCTGCGCTGGTTCGGGCTCACCGACGACGGCCGGCTCGACCTGTCGAACATCGACGAGCTCATCACCGAGCGCACGAAGGTCGTCACGTTCACGTGGGTCTCCAACATGCTCGGCACCGTCAACCCGGTCGCCGAGCTGGCCCGTCGCGCGCACGAGGTCGGCGCGGTCGTCGTCGTCGACGCCTCGCAGGCCGCGCCCGTGCTGCCGATCGACCTCGCCGCGATGGCTCCGGAGGAGCGGCCCGACGTCCTGGCGTTCACCGGCCACAAGACCGTCGGCCCGACCGGCATCGGCGTGCTCTGGGGTCGCCGCGAGCTCCTGGAGCAACTGCCGCCGTTCCTCGGCGGCGGCGAGATGATCGAGACCGTCACGATGGAGCGCTCGACGTACGCGGGGATCCCGCACAAGTTCGAGGCCGGCACGCCGCCGATCGTCGAGGCGGTCGGGCTCGGCGCCGCGCTGACCTACCTCTCGCACCTCGGCATGGACGCCATCCACGCCCACGAGCAGGCGATCACGGCGTACGCGCTCTCGCAGCTCCGCGAGGTGCCCGGTGTGTCGATCCTGGGTCCGTCCGACGCGTCGATCCGTGGCGGAGCGATCTCCTTCGAGCTCGCCGGCGTGCACCCGCACGACATCGCGCAGGTCGTCGACTCCCGCGGCGTCGCGATCCGTGCCGGGCACCACTGCGCCAAGCCGGCGCACCAGCGCTTCGGCGTCCAGGCCTCGACGCGGATGTCGTCCTACCTCTACACGACGCCGGCCGAGATCGACGCGCTCGTGGAGGCGTTGGAATATACCCGTCACTACTTCAAGTTGGACTCCTGATGAGTCAGGCGAACCTCGACGCGATGTACCAGGAGATCATCCTGGACCACTACAAGCATCCCCACGGCAAGGGTCTGCGCGACGACTTCGAAGCCGAGGTCCACCACGTCAACCCGACCTGCGGCGACGAGATCACGCTGCGCGTGCATGTCGCGGACGGCACCGTGAAGGACGTGTCGTACGACGCCCTCGGCTGCTCCATCTCGCAGGCCTCCGCCTCGGTGCTCTACGACCTCGTCGTCGGCAAGCCGGTCGAGGAGGCGCTGGCGATCCAGGAGACGTTCCTGGAGCTGATGCAGGGCAAGGGCACCGTGGAGCCCGACGAGGACGTGCTCGAGGACGGCATCGCGTTCGCGGGCGTGGCGAAGTTCCCCGCGCGCGTGAAGTGCGCCCTGTTGAGCTGGATGGCATTCAAGGACGGGACCACCCAGTCCCTGGCGAAGGAGTCGGCATGAGCCTCACCGTCGAAGACGTCAGCGAGGCGATGAAGGACGTCGTCGACCCCGAGCTCGGGATCAACGTCGTCGATCTCGGCCTGATCTACGACCTCCACATCGAGGGCGACAACGTCACCATCGACATGACCCTCACCTCGGCCGCCTGCCCGCTGACGGACCTGATCCAGGACCAGACCAACCAGGCGCTGGAGGACATGGCCAGCGAGGTCACGATCAACTGGGTCTGGATGCCGCCCTGGGGCCCGGACAAGATCACCCCCGACGGCCGCGAGCAATTACGTGCCCTCGGCTTCAACGTCTGACCTGCGAGGCGCTGGCAGAGCGTCTGCGGCGTTGGCCGGGCTCGACGGCCCGCTTCGCTCCAAGGCCGCCTTCGCCCGGCCGCCTTGCAGCCGCACACGCCAGCACCCCGCAGGCTCGTGAAGATCCGGCCGGCTGTCGTCACGGACGCGGCCGATCTGGCCGCGCTGCACCTGCGGGTGTGGCGGGAGGCCTACACCGGGCTGATCCCGGACGCCGTGCTCGCCGAGCGGGAGCAGGTCCCGGTGGTCGAGCGCGTGACGCGCTGGGTCGGGTGGGTGCGCGCTGGTCAGATCACGGTCGCGGTCGACGACGGTGGCGCCCTCGTCGGCTGGGCGGGGACCGGGCCGAGCCGCGACGCCGACATCGAGGGGCTGGAGCTCTACTCCCTCTACGTCACGGCCGAGCACTACTCGACCGGTCTCGGGCACCGGCTGCTCGCGGCGGCGCTCGGCGATCGGCCCGCCTTCGTGTGGGTGCTGCGCGGCAACGACCGCGCGATCGGGTTCTACGAGCGGCACGGATTCGCCTTCGACGGCACCGAGAAGGTCGACGAGCTCGGCCTGACCGACCTCCGCATGCGCCGCCCCGCGGAGTCCTGACCCGACGGAGCGGACCGGACGTGCGGCCGGTCGCCGCGACACGCCGCGCGAGTCGGCGTGTCGCGTCAGGATCGCTCACGTCGTGATCGCGCGAGTGCGCGGAGACCTATTATGGGCGCGTGACGCAGGCGGCCGCTGGCTGGTACCCCGACCCCGAGCCGAGTGCTTCCGGCCTGCTGCGCTACTGGGACGGGCAGGGCTGGACCGAGCATGTCAGCGCGCCGCCCTCGCCGACGGCGCAACGCTCGTCGACGCCGTACGCCGGATGGTGGTGGCGCGGCCTGGCGCTGCTGATCGACGGCGCGGTCGTGGGCGTGCCCGGCGCGATCGTGGAGCTGCCGGGCCAGATCCAGTTCCAGCGCGACGTCAGCGGGGCGGTCGAGGAGTTCTCCCGCCAGGCCGACTCCGGTGCGACGCCGGACTTCGGCCCGCTGCTCGACGCCTATGGGAACGGGCTGCAGCAGCTCGTCTGGTGGGTGCTCCCCGCCATGCTGATCGCGGTCGCCTACCAAGCGATCATGCTCCGCTGGAAGGGTGCCACCCTCGGGAAGCTCGCGCTGGGCGTGCGCGTCCGGCGGGCCGAGTGGATCGACGCGAGCGACGGCCCGCTGCCGTGGTCGACGATCGCGCTGCGGGTGCTGGCGGTCTACGTCCCCGGCGCGGCGTTCCTCCTGGCGATCGGCTCCGGCAGCGTCGTGGGCGCGGTGCTGGTCTGGATGGTCGTGTCGGTCTATCAGCTGCTCGACCTGCTGTGGGCCGCCTGGGACCCGCGCCGGCAGACGCTGCACGACAAGGTCGCCGACACCGTCGTGGTGCGCGGCCCCGGACAGCCCGCCCAGGCCCGTCTCAGCGGCACGCCCTAGGCTTGCCGCCCGTGACGGACACGGTGATCGACGTACGAGGCCTGGTCAAGGAGTACGACGGCCGCCGGGCGCTCGACGGACTCGACCTGACGCTCCGGGCCGGAGAGGTGCACGGCTTCCTGGGACCCAACGGCGCCGGCAAGTCGACGACGATCCGGATCGTGCTCGGCCTGGTGTGGGCCGACGGCGGCTCGGTCCGGCTCTTCGGGGAGGACCCCTGGGCCGATGGTCCGACGCTCCACAAGAGGCTGGCGTACGTGCCCGGCGACGTCAGCCTGTGGCCGAACCTCAGTGGCGGCGAGACCATCGACCTGCTGCTCCGGATGCGCGGCCTCGACCCGCGCGCCACGCGCAAGGACGAGCTCGTCGAGCGCTTCCGGCTCGACCTCACCACGAAGGCGCGCGCCTACTCCAAGGGCAACCGGCAGAAGGTCGCCCTCGTCGCGGCCTTCGCCGCCGACGTCGACCTCCTCGTCCTCGACGAGCCGACGAGCGGCCTCGACCCGCTGATGGAGGAGGTCTTCGACGAGTGCGTCGCGGAGCACCGGGAGCGTGGCGCCGCGGTCCTCCTGAGCAGCCACATCCTCAGCGAGGTCGAGCGCCTCGCCGACCGGGTGACGATCATCCGCGAGGGCCGCACGGTGGCATCGCAGCCGCTGGCGGAGGGCGACTCGCTGGAGGCGATCTTCAACGCGGCCTACACGTCGTGAGCGGGCTCGGCAGGACGCGCGCCGGGACGCTGGCCGGGACGACCGCGCTGCTGCGGCAGAACCTCCGGCGCGACCGCATCCTCGCCCCGGCGTGGATCCTCGTCATGGCGGGGATGGCGGCCGCGTCGGCCGGCGGCACCAAGGCGCTCTTCAGCTCCGAGGCGGACAAGGTCACCCTCGCGCAGTCGATCGACGACCAGCCGGGGCTGCGCGCGCTCTACGGCACGATCCACGACGCGCACTCCGCCGGGGAGCTGGCGATGAGCAAGATGACGGTGCTCTACGCCATCCTCGCCTCCGCCCTCTTCGTCGTCCTCGTACGCCGGCACACCCGTGTCGAGGAGGAGAGCGGCCGCGCCGAGCTCCTCGGCAGCACGGTCGTCGGCCGCGACGCCCCGATGGCCGCGGCCCTGATCGAGTGCGTGCTCGCGGCGGTCGCGCTCGGCGTACTCGTGGCGGGCGCCGACGTGGCGTTCGGGCTGCCGCTGACCGGCTCGGTCGCCTTCGGGCTCTCCTGGGTCGGCACCATGCTCGTGACCACCGGCGTCGCCGCGGTCGCGTGCCAGATCAGCGCCAGCGCACGCACCTGCGCCGCGATCGCCGCATCGGTCCTCGGCGCCGAGTTCGTCGCGCGGGCCCTCGGCGACGGCCTCGAGGTCGCGTGGCTCACCTGGGTCTCGCCGCTGGGCTGGAACTCCCAGCTGCACGCGTGGGGCCGGCCGCGCTGGTGGCTCCTCGCCGCGTACGCCGGCACCGCGCTCGTCCTCCTCGCGCTGGCGCGCCTGCTGCGCGGTCGCCGGGACCTCGGAGGGGGACTGATCCGCGCCCGGAGGGGACGAGCGAGCGGCTCGCCACGGCTCTCGTCGCCGCTGGCGCTGGTCCTCCGCCTCCACCGCGCCCTGCTCGTCGGCTGGTCGGCCGCGTCGCTGGCCGTCGGTGTCGCCTTCGGCGCGCTCGCCCCGAGCCTCGACGACATCCTCGGCGACGTCGGGGCGGGCCGGTCGCTGCTCGACAGCCTTGGCGGCGGGATGATCGTGGCCGTGCTCGGCATCGTCGCCATGGTGGTGACCGCGTTCGCCGTCGACGTGGTCGTGCACGCCGGCGGCGACGAGGCCGGCGGCCGCGCGGAGCTCGCGCTGTCCACCGGCATCTCGCGCGACCGGTGGCTCGGCGCGGTCCTCGCCGTCGGCGTCGGCGGTGCCCTCTGGCTGCTCCTGGTGGTCGGCGCGGGCCTGAGCATCGGCACGCTCGCGGTCGGCGGGGAGCACCCGCTGACCCCGTTCGAGGCGGCGCTCGCGTGGCTTCCGGCGGTCGCGATCGTGGCCGCCGCGGCGGTCGTCGCCTACACCCTGCGGTCGGCGTGGGCCGTCGCCGGGTGGGGACTGCTCGTGGGCTGCCTGGGGCTCACCCTGGTCGGGGAGCTCCTCGGGCTGCCGACGTGGATCATGCGGATCTCGCCCTTCTCCGACGTGCCGTCGTACCCGCTCGAGCCGTGGAACCTCGGCACGTTCCTCACCATGTCGGGCGTCGCGGTGCTGCTCGCCGGCGTCGCGTGGTTCCGCTTCCGGGGGCGCGACATCGGCTAGTTTCGGGGCATGTGGCAGCCCGACCCGGGGTGGCATCCCCTGAGCGGCGGCTCTGCCACGTCCACGCTCGGTGTCTGGCGCACCTCGATCGGGGGCCGCGCGGTCGTGGTGAAGCGACTGGTCGCGCCGGCGGAGGACGATCCCCCGGAGCTCTCCGATCCGCGTCACTTCGCGTTCTGGCGGCGTGCGGCCGACGTGGCGTCGTACGGGCTCGTGGGACGGACGCCGGGTCTGCGCGCGCCCGTCACCGCGGTCGAGGAGGACGCCGAGGGCATCACCCTCGTCCAGGACTGGGTCGAGGACGGCGCCAACAGCGGCCTCTTCGCGGCGCTCTCCATGGGCCGCTTCGCCGCCGCCGACCTGGGCCCGCTGCGCTGGCTCGCCCGAGGGCAGCTCCGCAGCCGCCTCGCCCGCACCGCGCGTCGCGGTGGCTGGCGCACCCTGGGCCGTACGACGGCCAGCGACGTCGCCGACGCGCTCTGGACCCGGCGCGACCGGCTCCTCGACCTGCTCGACGGCCTGCCGCAGGTCGCCCAGCACGGCGACCCGACCCTCGCGAACCTCGCCGGCCGCGAGGGCGACGACCTGATCGCCGTGGACTGGGGGACCCTCGGGACCGGGGCGGCGGGCGCCGACCTGGGCTACTACGCGCTCGGCGCGCGGGAGGAGTTCGAGCCGCTGCTCGACGCCTACCTCCTCGGCCTGCCGCCCGGTGTCGCAACCCGTGAGCAGGTCACCCTCGCCGCGCGGATCACCCTCGTCTACACCGCCTTCACCCGGGCCGAGTGGGCGCTCGCGCGGGTGGCCGGGGGAGAGGGCGCCCTCGCCGGGAAGTTCCGGCACCCGTCGGTCGCCCCGCACCTCCGCGCCCTGCAGCGCCAGCACGTCGCCGTCGAGGCCGTGCTCGGGCTCTGATCACGCCCCGTCTTCGAGCGCGGCCTCCATCTCGTCCCACCACGCCTGGAACGCGGCGGGGTCGCCGAGGGCCGATTCGACGATGCGGTTCACCGTGGGATCCCGCAGCCAAAGGAGCTTGAGGCGTCGTCCGCTGAAGAGTGAGACCGATAGCCGGCCGTTGGCGATGCCGACTCGAGAGTTGAAGGCCCGCACGTCGCGGAGCCACACGACTCGAACGCGCCGATCGGACTGGGCACTGAAGGCCAGATGATCGGGGCGAAGGTCGCGGAACCGTGCGAGGTCCTGCTGGGTGAGGGAGTGCCCGAACACAGCTGCCGCGATGTGGCCGCCCACGCCGGCGGCCACGCTGCCGACGGCGCCGAGCGCGCCGACCACGGCCGCGTCGCGCAGTTGGCGTGAGAACTGGCCCCGCGCCCGCACTCGGACGATGGCTTCACGGGTGAGCCACAGCTCGCCGTGGGCCCAGTCGGTCCATCCTGTGGTGCTCGACGTGGTCAGCAGCATGGCTAGCACGCTTGGACCCTAACGGCAGCGTCAGGCGAGCGACACCAGATCGGCGTAGGAGTCGTTCCAGAGATCCTCGACACCGTCGGGGAGGATGAGGACGCGGTCGGGCTCGAGGGCGTGGACGGCGCCCTCGTCGTGGGTGACGAGGATGATCGCGCCCTCGTAGGCCCGGATGGCGCCGAGCACCTCCTCGCGGGAGGCGGGGTCGAGGTTGTTGGTGGGCTCGTCGAGCAGCAGCACGTTGGCCGCGCTGACGACGAGCGAGGCGAGCGCGAGGCGGGTCTTCTCCCCGCCGGACAGGACGCCGGCCGGCTTGTGCACGTCGTCGCCCTGGAAGAGGAACGCGCCGAGCACCGTGCGGGCCTCGGTGTCGGTGAGCTGCGGCGCGGCCGACTGCATGTTCTCCAGCACCGAGCGGCCGACGTCGAGGGTCTCGTGCTCCTGGGCGTAGTAGCCCACCTTGAGCCCGTGGCCGGGGACGACCTCACCGGTGTCCGGGGCGTCGACGCCCGCCAGGATGCGCAGCATCGTCGTCTTCCCGGCCCCGTTGAGGCCGAGGATCACGACGCGCGAGCCGCGGTCGATCGCGAGGTCGACGGCGGTGAAGACCTCGAGCGCGCCGTAGGACTTCGACAGGTCCCTGGCGGTGAGAGGGGTCTTGCCCGACGGCTGCGGCGTGGGGAACTTGATCGCGGCGACCTTGTCGCTCTGCCGCTCGCCCTCGACGCCGGCCATGAGCTTGTCGGCCCGCTTGAGCATCTGCTGCGCGGCGCTCGCCTTGGAGGCCTTGGCGCGCATCTTGTTGGCCTGGTCGGTGAGCGTCTTTGCCTTGTTCTGGGCGTTCATCAGCTCGCGCTTGCGCCGTGCCTCGTCGGTCTCGCGCTGCGTCAGGTAGTGCTTCCAGCCCATGTTGTAGACGTCGATCACCTCGCGGTTGGCGTCGAGGTGGAAGACCTTGTTCACGCATCGCGAGAGCAGGTCGTTGTCATGGCTGATCACGATGAAGCCGCCGCGGAACGACGTAAGCCAGTCGCGGAGCCAGATGATCGAGTCGGCGTCGAGGTGGTTGGTCGGCTCGTCGAGGATCAGCACCTCGGCGTCGGAGAAGAGGATGCGCACGAGCTCCACCCGGCGGCGCTGGCCGCCGGAGAGCGTCTTGAGCTGCTGGGTCATCAGCCGCTCGGGCAGGCCCAGGGCCGACGCCATCTGCATCGCCTCGGACTCGGCGGCGTACCCGCCACCCGCCTCGAACTCGTCGAGCGCCCGCTGGAAGCGCCGCATGCCCCTCTCCGCGACAGCGGGCACGTCGGAGGCGAGGTCGAGCTCGGCGGCCCGCATCCGGCGTACGGCGTCGTCGAGCCCGCGCGCCGACAGGATCCGGTCGCGGACGAGGACCTCGGGATCGCCCACCCGCGGGTCCTGGGGGAGGTAGCCCAGCTCGCCGACGCGGCTCACCGAGCCGTTCGCGGGCTGCAGGTCCCCGGCGAGGACCTTGGTCAGCGTGGTCTTGCCGGCGCCGTTGCGCCCGACCAGCCCGACCTTGTCCCCGGGGCCGACCCGGAAGCTGACGTTCTCCATGAGGAGCCTCGCCCCGACGCGGACTTCGAGGTTCTGGGCAGTGATCATGGCGGGTCACTAGTGTAGGGGCGCTGGGCGCGGGCCCCGCATTCGCGAGCGTGAGGAGGGGCACCGATGCGCTTCAACCCGAAGGCGCGGCTCGACACCAGCCGGGTGCGGGACGTCGGCGGGAGCAGTGGCAGCGGCGGCGGGGGGATGATCCCGATCCCCGGCGGCAGGATGGGCGGCGGCATCGGCGGTGTCGTCCTCGTGATCGCGCTCCTCGTGCTCAGCCAGTGCGCGGGCATCGACCTGACCGGCGTGCTCGGCGGCTCGAGCACCACCAGCAGCTCGAGCAGCCTCGACGGCAGCATGTTCTCCGGGACGAGCGTCGACGGCAGCAGCAGCGGCGGCACCCACGACTTCTCCAGCTGCCGGACCGGTGACGACGCCAACAACAGCGAGGACTGCGCGCTGGTGGCGGTGGAGAACTCGCTCTACGACTACTGGAGCGGCGTGCTGGGCGACCGGTTCCAGCCCGAGACCGGCGTGCACGTCTTCGAGGGCCAGGTCCAGACCGACGGCTGCGGCAGCGCGACCGAGGACGTCGGGCCGTTCTACTGCCCGACGGACCAGACGATCTACCTCGACACCGACTTCTACCAGGACATGCTCGAGGGCCAGCTCGGCGGCCAGGACGCGCCCTTCGTCCGGGCCTACGTCATCGCCCACGAGTACGGCCACCACATCCAGAACCTCCTCGGCATCATGAACCAGGTGAGGACCCAGCAGGGCGCCGACTCCGACTCCGTCAAGCTCGAGCTCCAGGCCGACTGCTTCGCGGGCATGTGGGCGGGCTCGGCGACGACCGCCTCGGCCGACGGCGAGGAGCCGTTGATCAGCGACCTCACCGACCAGGACATCTCCGACGCCATCGGCGCCGCCACCACGGTCGGCGACGACTACATCCAGGAGCGCACCCAGGGCGGCGTCGACGAGGAGTCCTGGACCCACGGCTCCTCCCAGCAGCGGGTGACGTGGTTCAAGACCGGCATGGCCGCGAACAACGACGTCGACGCCTGCGACACCGGCGTCGGCAGCTGATCGCCGGGGCGGCTCAGCGCCACGCCGAGCGCCTGACCTTCCCGGTGTCGCCGCGCAGCTCCACGTCGACCAGCTGCCACGAGCGCGGCCACTTCTCCGGGTCGAGCCGCGGCTCCACCCACGCACGCAGCTCGGCGAGCGTCGCGTCACCGTCGACGACGGCATGCACGACCTCGCCGAGATCGGGATGTGGCCGCCCGACCGCGACCGAGGAGCGCACCCGGGGGTGCGCGTCGAGGACGCCCTCCACGTCGGCCGGATGGATCTTCACCCCGCCGCAGTTGATCACGTCGTCCAGGCGGTCGGCGACGTAGAGGTAGCCCTCGTCGTCGATCCACCCCGCGTCGCCCAGGCTGTGCCAGCCGTCCCGCTCGCGCGCAGGCGCACCGAGATAGGCGTACGTCGGGCGCGAGCGCCGCATCCAGATCTCGCCGTCGACGATCCGGAACTCGGAGTCGCCGACCGGCCGGCCGACCGAGCCGGGGTGGGCGAGCCACTCCCTACCGTCGATGAATGCCAGCCCGGCCGACTCGGTGCCGGCGTACAGCTCGTGCACCCGGCCCGGCCCGAGCCAGTCGATCCAGCGGCGCTTGAGGTCGGCGGGGCAGCGTGCGCCCAGGTGGAGGATCGCCCGGAGCGAGGGCAGCGCGGGCCAGGCGTCTTCGGCCTCGCAGAGCGCGGCGATCCGGCGCATCATGGTCGGCACGAGCATGCCCCACGTGACCTCGTGCGTCTCGATCAGCCGCAGCCACGTGGCCGCGTCGAAGCGCTCCATCAGGACCAGCTCGTGACCGGTCATCAGCCCGCGCATGGCGTAGGTGAAGGGCGCCGCGTGGAAGAGAGGCCCCGCGACCAGCTGGACCGCCGCGCGCGGGACGAAGGGGGCGATCGCCTCGTCGGGGTCGATGCTCTGATCGCCGGCGGCACGGATCAGCTTCGGGCGGCCGGTCGAGCCGCTCGAGGTGGCCAGACGCCAGGAGCCCTGCGCCGCGCCGGGCTGCGCGGCCAGCGCGAGGATGGCGTCCCGCTCCTCGGCCGGCAGCCGCGGGGAGAGGGGGAGCGGTGTCGCGCCCGCCGTCCACGCGGCGAGGGTCTCGACCACGAAGTCGATCGAGTTCGCCCGCGACACGGGCGCCACGGTGCCGGGTGCGATGCCGGCGGCGGCCTCCGACGCCAGCCGGCCGAGCTCGGCGCGGGTGATCACCGCATCGCCGCAGCGGACGGCCACCGCGTCGGGCTCCCGCTCGGCAAGCCGCGCGAGCGCCTCGGGAATCAGCATCCGCACCATGTGCGGAGACGCTAGGCGGCAACCCCGGTGAGGCTCCACGGGGTTACGTCGAACTTACACACCGAGTAGCACACCGTATTCCAGCCGTAACCAACACGAAACACCCAAGACGGAGGCTTCTCGACATGGTCCACGACGCCCACCGGCACCTCGGAGTGCTTCCCGCCTTCCCGTTCTACGGCGGGCCGGCGATCCAGGCCGACGTCACGGCGCGGGCGACGATCGCCGAGCTGATCGCCGATCTCGACCGCGACGGCATCGAGCGGGCACTGGTGCTGCCCAACTACGGCGTGCCGGTGCCGGACGCCGCCTTCGAGCTCAACGAGCTGGTCGTGGAGGCCGCGCAGAAGGACGACCGCATCCGCTGCGGGCTCTGGGTCTCGCCCAAGGCGACCGACGCCGAGCGGAACACGACGGCCCTCGCCCTTGCCGCCGAGGACGGTGTCACGGCGCTGAAGACCAGCTTCCTCCTCGGCGGCCACCCGACCGACCCCGAGAGCATCACCCAGCTCGACCGCATCTTCGCCACGGCGCGGGAGCACGACCTCACGGTCCACGTCCACACCAGCCCCGGCGCCGCGAGCGACATCGACCAGATCGGCACCCTCGTGGAGCGGTACGCCGACGACGTACGGCTCCACCTCGTCCACCTCGGCGGCGGCATGAGCGGCCACATGAAGCTCATCGGCGGCCGGCTCTTCGACTGGATCGAGGCCGGCAAGCAGGTCTACACCGACACCAGCTGGGCGATCGGCTTCGCCCCGCTCTGGCTGGTCAGGGAGATCGAGCGTCGCGGCATCGGCCACGACCGCATCCTCTTCGCCACGGACTCGCCCTGGGGCGACTTCGCCGGCGAGTTCGCCCGCCTCAGCGACGCGGCGGGCGACGGCGAGCTTGCTCGCCACTTCTTCACCGACAACTTCTCAGCGCTCTACCGCTGAGGACCCGCAACGGCGCGGGAGCACCACAGAGAAAGACGGTGGCGCCGCCACGAGGGCGACGCCACCGAACGACCGCTCCTTCCCGACCCTGCACACAGATCGCGAAATCACCTGCAGGGCAAGGGGTTCGATCACCGTCACGGTACACCGGCGGTGTCGCACCTCCTTCGGAAACCATCTGAAAGGAACCTCCGCGCATGCCTCCCATCACCGTGGTCTTCGTGATCACCGGGCTCGCCGTCTGGCTCAACGGCCTGGCGTTCCTCGGCATCGGCACCAAGCAGACCGAGGGCTCGCCGAGCCCGCTCGTCACCGTCGGCTGGGTCACCCTCGCCGCCGGAATCGTCGACCTGATCAACGCCGTCTGGATCGTCCAGAAGCTCTTCGGCGGCGACGCCAGCGACGTCGGCGTACGCCTTGCCGGTCTGGTCACGTTCTACGGGATCTTCTTCCTGGCGCTCGGCGTCAGCCTGGTCAAGGGTCTCGACCTCCAGCCGATAGGCAACCTCGCCGTCGGTGTCGCGCTCGTCCCGCTCGCCTGGATCCCGTTCTTCGACGGCGGCTGGATGTTCAAGTCGATCCTCATCGTCTGGGTCGCCTCCTTCCTGTCCGTCACCGCGGTCATCTACGGGAAGCTCAAGGGCCAGGTCCTGGGCGCCGTCCTCGTGTTCACCGCGCTCTACACCTTCCTGCTCCCCGCCGCGATCCTCGGATCCGGCCACACCATCCCCTGATCCCGACCCCAACCAACCCACACCCACAGGAGTGACCATGACCGACCCGACGCTCGACCTCGAGGCCCAGATCAAGGCCAACATCGAGGCCTCCCTCAACGAGATCCCGCACCCCTCCCTGCCCGCGGGCTCCAACCTCTACGGCTCGACGAAGGTGTTCCCCGACTTCCAGGCCGAGGACGGCGAGACCTACTTCACCCTCGTGCACGGCATCCCGCACGAGTCGTCCGTCTCCTTCGTCGCCGTGCTCCAGGCCACCCGCGCGCTTCGGAAGGGATTCGAGTCGGCGATCTACTTCTACGGCCCCGGGACCCTGGCCTGCATGAGCACCCGCGGCTTCCCGACCACGGGGGACACCGCCTTCCCGGGCGAGCACAACCTGAACAACACGATCGCCACCTTCATCGCCGAGGGCGGCACCGTCTACTGCTGCCGGTTCGGGCTGTCGCTGCACGGGCTGCGTGAAGAGGACCTGATCGCCGGCGTCATCCCGACGCATCCGCTCGACGTCCAGGACGCCCTCATCCACTACGCCCGCAAGGGCGCGATCATCAACTCCACCTACAACCTCTGACGGGAGGGCCGCACCGATGACGAACACACGCGTGGATGTCGCCATCCAGGGCATCCGCCTGCTCGACGCTCCCGTCTCCCGCACCGGCGGAGCCGGGCCGAGCGACGACGGCCACGTCCTCCTCGGTGGCATCGGTGCGGCCATCCCGCTCAACCCCCGCAGCCCCTACTCGGTGCGCGGCGGGAAGCTCCTTCTCGACGGCGCCGACACCGGCATGGGCGTGGAGGCCGTGGCCAGGCCGCGGTTCTACGACCTGAGCACCGCCGACGGGATCCCCTACGACAAGATCGCCCGGCTGCACTCGGCCAACGTGCTCGCCACCACGGTGGTGCAGACCTGCTCGCGCTACGCCGAGGACGAGCGCTGCCGCTTCTGCGCGATCGAGGACTCGTTGACCTCGGGCGCGACCATCGCAGTCAAGACGCCCGCGATGCTGGCCGAGGTCGCGCGGGCCGCCTACGACCTCGACGGCATCACCCAGGTCGTCATGACCACGGGAACGAGCCGCGGCAGGGACAGGGGCGCCGCCCATCTGGCCCGCTGCGCGCGTGCCATCCACGAGGCGGTCCCGGAGCTGCCCATCCAGGCCCAGATCGAGCCGCCGGCGGACCTCTCCTGCCTGCAGGACCTCTACGACGCGGGCGTCCGGAGCATCGGGATCCACGTCGAGTCCCTCGATGACGACGTACGCCGGCGATGGATGCCCGGCAAGGGATCTGTCCCGATGGCCGACTACAAGGCGGCATGGGCCGAGGCCGTCAGGATCTTCGGCTGGAACCAGGTCTCGACCTACATCCTCGTCGGCCTCGGCGAGGACCCCGACGAGCTCGTCGCCGGATGCGAGGAGCTGATCGCCATGGGCGTCTACCCGTTCGTGGTGCCGTTCCGGCCGCTTGCCGGCACGCTCGCGACCGAGGTCGACGGCGCCGTGGCTCCCCCTCACGACGTCGTCTACGACGTCACCAGTCAGGTCGCCTTCGCGCTGCGGCGCGCGGGGATGCTCGGCGCCGACCAGGCGGCGGGCTGTGCCGCCTGCGGCGCGTGCTCCGCCCTCGGCGGCCTCGACGGCAGCGACGAGCGGAGGTGCGCCTCATGAGCGCTCAGTCACTGCTGGAGGAGAACGTCCTCCTGGGCACCGCGCCCGTCACCCCGACCCTCGACGCCTTCCTCGTGGTGCGCGCCGAGGGGGCCGACCTCGAGGCCTACCGCGCGCTGCGCCGAGACGTCTTCGTCGCCGAGCAGGGGCTCTTCCCCGGCTCGGACCGCGACGACGTCGACGACGACCCCCGCACCGTCGTGCTGGTCGCCCGCACGCCCGACGGTGAGGTGCTCGGCGGCGTGCGGCTGGCGCCGATGACCGAGCTCTCCGGCGGCCGCGACCTCGGGTGGTGGCGGGGGAGCCGGCTCGCGGTGCGGC
>NZ_JASGDD010000020.1:0-7249 GCF_047607365.1 Nocardioides sp.
GGACGCCGCGGACCCCACGAGCGGCCCGCGTGCCCGCGACGGGTCCGGCCCGGCCCGCGCGGCCGGCCGAGCCGCAGGTCGCGCTCTGCCCCACCTGCCGGATGCAGCTGCCGGCCACGAAGGTCTGCGACTACTGCGCCTGACGCGGCCCGTCCGGCACGATCAGCCGGTAGGCCTGCGGCACGACCCGCCACGTCCGTCGTCGATGCGGTCCCTCGATCTCGCCGTCGGTGCTGCACCAGAACTCCTCGCCGGCCGCGGCGCCCGAGACGGTGACGGTGCGACCCCGGGCGGCCGTCACGTCGTTGCGCTCGTGATGCCGGCCGCGGAGGAGGTCGCGTGCGTAGCCGAGGTTGCTCCACAGCCCCTTCGGCATGGACACGATCACGTCCGCCACGCCGTCGCCGGGATCGGCCGTCGGCACCAGCTCCGTGCCACCGCCGACGTTCGGGCCGTTGCCGACCGCGACCTGCAGCACGTGGGTGTGCGGCAACGACAGGGGAGTGCCGTCGACCTCGACGGACAGATGCAGCGACGGGGGCCGCAGCGCCGTCAGCAGCGCGCCGATCGGGTAGCCGACGATCCCCAGGTGCGTCTTCCACCACTCGCCCCGCTTCGCCGCGTCCGCACCCGCGCCGGCGTGGACGCTGTTGACCACCACGCCGCCGTCCTCGTCGAGGATCAGGTCGGTCGCCCGCGTCGCTCCGGCGAGTACGACGTGAGCCGCCTCGGCCGGGTCGAGCGGCAGCCCGACCCCGCGGGCGAAGTCGTTGCCCGTGCCCAGCGGCACCAGCCCGACCGTGGTCTCGCCGAGGAGGCCGAGTCGGTGCAGTGCGGCCATCGCCGCATGCAGGGTGCCGTCCCCGCCGACCACCACGACCGTCCGCGGCGCTCCCGCCCCCTTCCCCAGGGCGGCGTCCAGCTCGTCGGCGGTCTCGGTCCGCGCGACTCTCACCTCGGCGGCCCCCTCCAGCACCGCCAGCACCGCGGTGAGGTCGTCGTCGGGCCGGGCCAGCACCAGCAGAGCGTCCACGCCGACAACCTAGCCAGCGATCCCTGGGAAAGGGCTTCCCTTTACTCGCAGTAAACGTCATGATGGCGCCAGATCTGGCCCCAGATCTGACCACCGTGGGGACGTCGGCGTGAGGCGGTCGCCCCACCCATCGAAAGGGTTCGGGCCCATGTCGACGTCGACCCGTCGTGCCTTGCTCCTCGCGATCGCCCTGATCGCCGGCCTCCTCGCTCCGTTCGCGGGCGTCTCGCCCGCCTCGGCGGCCACGTCGTGCACCGTCACCACGACGCTGACCGCCACGGCGACACAGGGCTACTACGGCCAGGAGCTGCCGGCCAACTTCGCCATCAACGCGACCTGTACCGACGGCGCCTCCGGGACCCCGGACGCCGGGACGCTCTCCATTCAGCGCCTGCGCCCCGGCAGCAGCACCTGGGAGACCGCCGCGACGCTCGACCTCTCGACCAGCTACTCCTTCGCGTCGTGGCCGACGCTGGACGGCACCGCCCAGTTCAAGCTCGCCTACTCCGGTGGCACGGACGGCTCGGGCTACACCTTCCCGGCCAGCGAGTCCGCGGCCATCGGCGTCACCACGCTCCGCGACGTCGGGATCTCCAGCAAGAAGGTGAAGAGCGGCAAGCCCATCCCCGTGACGTGGTCCGCCACCCCGGCCGCGACCGGCTTCGTCTACCTCAAGAAGAAGGGGAAGAAGAAGTGGAAGCTCGCCAAGCGGGTCGCGGTCTCCACCTCGGGCACCACCTTCAAGCTCCGTGCGAAGGTCGGCACCAAGGTGCGCTTCTACATCCCCGGCAACGCCTCTATCGCCGCCTTCGACTGGACGACGAAGGTCAAGCGGCGCTGAGCCGGAGGAGCCTGGGCTCCCGTTCGCCGCGCCTGGGCCGTACGATCCCCAGGACACACGCCGAAGGGGGAGTCTGATGGGCGAGGACAGCGAGCCTGAGCTCGTGGCCGACGTCGATGCCGAGGTGGAGACGGTGACCGAGGCGGAGCCCGGCGACCCGGCGACCCGGGCGGCGGCCATCGCGACCGGGGCCCGCTCGCTGCTCGACCTGCGCCGCCAGGCGGAGGAGGAGCTGGAGCAGGCTCGCGCCGTCCGCGGCCGGGCCTACGCCGACGCGGACGCGATCGTGACCCAGGCCCAGTCCATGGCCGACCAGGTCCGCGCCGAGCTGGAGAACGCCGAGACGACCGCCCGCGGCATCGCGGACCGGGCGCTCGCCGAGGCCTCCGTGCGCGCCGAGGAGATCGTGGCGCAGGCGCAGGTCGACGCGGACGCCCATCGCGCCCAGACCGCCGAGGCCCTGGCCTCGGCGGAGGAGGAGCGCGACGCGGCGCGCGAGGCCCTCGCGTACGCCATCCGGCAGTCCGACGACATCCGGCTCGGCGCGCTGGCGGACGCCCACTCGGTGCGGCAGAAGCTGATCGACTTCACCCACGACCGGGCGCAGTCCACGCTCGACGACATCGAGACGGTGGCGCAGAGCCTCTACGACGCGCTGCAGGCCTCGGCCAACCAGCTCGGCGAGGTCCTGGGCGCGGTCGGCTCGCTGCGCGAGTCCGTGGTCGGCGCGCTGGCCCAGCCGGGAGGCGACGACCTGCCGGGCCTCCCCGAGTCCACCGCCGTCGCGATCCCGGCCGAGAGCCCGGTCGAGAGCCCAGTCGGGGACTCGGCCGAGATCCCGCTCGAGGACGACATCGACTGGGACACCCCCTTCCCGCCGCAGGCGCCCCCGGCGGGCGAGGCACGGCGGAGGCCCGCCGACGCCGCGGACGACGAGTCGGACGGCCGGCTGTGGCGCCGGGGGTTCCTCGGCCGCTCGTGAGGACGGCTCGGAGCCGACCTGTCGGCGACCCCGTCTAGGGTGGCCACGTGCCCGATCCCGACGCCCTGCTCGACGCGCTCGACCCCGAGCAGCGGCGGGTCGCCGAGGCGCTGCGGGGCCCCGTCCGCGTCCTCGCGGGCGCCGGCACGGGCAAGACCCGCGCGATCACCCACCGCATCGCCTACGGCGTGGCCACGGGCGTCTACGCGCCCAGTGAGATCCTCGCGGTCACCTTCACCACGCGCGCGGCGGGCGAGATGCGCCAGCGCCTGCGCGGGATGGGCGCCGGCGCGGTCCAGGCACGCACCTTCCACTCCGCCGCGCTGCGCCAGCTGCGCTACTTCTGGCCCCACGTCTACGGCACCGAGCTGCCGGCGCTGACCGAGTCCAAGCTCCCGATCGTCGGCGCTGCGGCGCGCCGCCAGCGCCTCTCCACCGACCAGGCGACCCTGCGCGACCTGGCCAGCGAGATCGAGTGGGCCAAGGTCTCCAACGTCCATCCCGGCGGCTACGCCCAGGTCGCCGCCCGCCGGGGGCGCTCGGTCGACGGCGTCGACCCGGCCACGGTCGGACGGGTCTTCGCCGCCTACGAGGAGGGCAAGCGCGCCCAGGGCCGGATGGACATGGAGGACGTGCTGCTGCTGACGGCCGGGATGCTGGCCGAGGACGAGCGGGTCGCCGCACAGGTCCGCCGGCAGT
Source organism: Nocardioides sp. (assembly GCF_047607365.1). Taxonomy (GTDB): domain Bacteria; phylum Actinomycetota; class Actinomycetes; order Propionibacteriales; family Nocardioidaceae; genus Nocardioides. Next base: position 3,556 of record NZ_JASGDD010000020.1, read on the forward strand.
ACAAGTGGTTCGTCGTCGACGAGTTCCAGGACGTCTCACCCCTCCAGTCGGCGCTGCTCGACCTGTGGCTCGGCGGGCGCGACGAGCTCTGCGTCGTCGGCGACCCGGCCCAGACGATCTACTCCTTCGCCGGCGCCGACGCGGGCTATCTGCGCGACTTCGGCCGCAGGTTCCCGAAGGCGACGAGCATCGAGCTGGTCCGCAACTACCGCTCCACGCCCCAGGTCGTGGCGACCGCCAACCGGCTCCTGCAGGGCACGGCCTCGGCCGGCGTCGAGCTTCGCGCGCAGCGTGCCGCCGGCCCGGAGGTGGGCTATCACGGCCGCACCGACGAGGTGGCCGAGGCGAGCGCCGTCGCGGCCCGGATCAAGGCGCTGCGGGCCGAGGGGCGGCCGTGCTCGGAGATCGCGATCCTCTTCCGGATCAACGCCCAGTCCGAGGCCTATGAGGAGGCCCTGGCGGCCGCCGGGATCCCCTACACGGTGCGGGGCGCGGCACGGTTCTTCGACCGGCCCGAGGTGCGCGAGGCGGTGACCCGGCTGCGCGGCGCCGCCCGCGGGCGGTCGGCCGACGCCGAGGACGCCGCCGAGCCGATGATCGAGACCGTCCACGCCACCCTGGCCGGGATGGGCTGGACCCAGCAGCCGCCGGCCGCCCGCGGCCAGGTCCGCGACCGCTGGGAGTCCTGGCAGGCGCTCGTCGACCAGGCGCTCGCCTTCGCCGCCGCCCACGACGACGCGGTGCTCGGCGACTTCGTCGACGACCTCGACCGCCGTGCCGCCGACCAGCACGCGCCGGTCGCCGACTCCGTCACCCTCGCCACCTTCCACGCCGCCAAGGGCCTGGAGTGGGACTCGGTCTTCCTCGTCGGCCTCCAGGACGGCACGCTGCCGTTCTCCTACGCCCTCGACTCGCCGCCCGCGATCGAGGAGGAGCGCCGCCTGCTCTACGTCGGTGTCACCCGCGCCCGGCGCGACCTCGCGCTCTCGTGGGCCGCCGCCCGGCAGCCGGGCGGTCGCGGCTCCCGCAAGCCCAGCCGCTTCCTCGACCCACTGCTGCCCGCGTCGGCCCGTCCCGAGGCGGCCGCGCCCAAGGCGCGCGGGGCCCGGATGTGCTCCACCTGCGGTCTGGTCCTCACGACGGGCGCCGAGCGGCGCCTGGGCCGGCACGAGAGCTGTGACCCGCTCTACGACGAGGCCCTCTTCGAGCGCCTCAAGGAATGGCGCACCCGCACCGCCGCCCACATCGAGAAGCCGGCGTACATCGTCTTCTCCAACCACACGCTCGAGCGGATCGCCGAGCGCCGGCCGACCACGCTGGAGCAGTTGCGCGCCATCGACGGGATCGGCTCGGTCAAGCTCGCCGACTACGGCGACGAGGTGCTCGCCATCGTCGAGGAGCACCTCGCTCTCCAAGGCTGAGCGGGTCCAGCCCGGCTCGGAGCCCCGAGAAACAGCCGACTTCCGGCGACTTCCGGAAAAGTTTCGAGAAAGGCCGATAAATGGTTTGCGCCCCGCGCGAAAGGCCTTCTAAGGTCGGATCAACCCGTTGACGCGCGTCACGACGCGCACGACTCGCCCGAAGGAGGTGACCGGCATGGAGAAGTACTTCGACCACATCGCGATGGCCAAGAAGCCGTCGCGGTTCGTCGCGCCCGCAGCCGGTCACGCCTCCCTCCGCGGTGGCGTCCGCATTGCCGACTGGACCGGCACGACGAACCTCCCGGGTTCTCCCGTCTGGAGCCCCCTGATCGCCTGACGACACGACGATCAGCAGCTCTCCAGGCCGCGGAACCCGACACCGGGATCCGCGGCCTTTTTGGCTTCCCGCACCTGTCAACCGACACCACCACCAACACCCCCTTGAAGGAGGAAGTCATGACCACCAGCGTTCTCGACCGCACCGACCACGTGCTCGAGGCTGGGCTCGCCTACCAGGCGAACGAGGTCACCGAGCTGCCGTGCCGGGCCAACAACCCGGAGCTGTGGTTCGCCGAGTCCCCGGCCGATGTCGAGGCGGCCAAGTCGCTGTGCCAGGACTGCCCCATGCAGAGCCTGTGCCTCGACGGGGCCCTCGCGCGCCGCGAGCCGTGGGGCGTGTGGGGTGGCGAGCTGTTCCTCCAGGGAGTGGTGATCCCGCGCAAGCGGCCTCGCGGACGTCCCCGGAAGGACGCCGCGTGAGCCGCCCGCTCAGATTCAGACAACGACGTTCACGACATTCGAGGAGAGCAGAGATGGAGCTCTGGCACGAAGACCTGGCGCGCGCGCACTGTGCCGCGCGCCTGGAGGAGGCACGCGAGCAGAGACGGTCCTACGAGATCGCCCGCGCCCGGCGCCTCAGCCGCAAGGCCGAGAAGGCCGCGAAGCAGGCGCGCCTCGCGCTTGCCCGCGCGCTGTGATCCGGGCACGGATCACGGGCGCCACGACTCTGCAGCCACAGGGGGGCACGTCCCGCCTGTGGCTGCAGGCGTCTCGGGGATCCGGCTGGCGTCGAGGTAGGCGCTCGTGCCGTTCTGGACCGAGTCGATCGCCGCTGCCCGCTGCTCCGCGGTCGGGGTGAGCCCGCAGAAGGAGACGAGGCCGTCGATCAGCTCCTCGGGCGAGCCGAGGGCCTTCTCGTAGGAGATCACGAAGACCGGGCACGGGAGCAGCCCCAGCCACTGCACGAGACGCCGGGTCTCACGGACGGCCCGCCGCAGTCCGGCCATGAAGTCCTGGTGCACCGAGATCCGGTTCCGCTCGGCGATCGCCACCGGGTCGCGGAAGGTCGCCAGCACGCGCGGGCGGCGGAAGATCCCGATCCTTGCGGGATCCAGTGCTGTGAATGCCTCGGGCCGCTTGAAGCCCCACACCCGGTGAGCCTGGTTGCGCCGCTCGATCAGGGGCAGGAGCGCCACCTCGCCCTGCTCCAGGGCGGCGGCCGTCTCGAGGTCCTCGTAGACGTCCTCGTTCAGCTCTCCCATGGGCACGCCGAGCCGCACCAGGGCGGTCGCCACCATCGTTGTGCCCGAGCGCGGGACGCCGACCACGATCAGGGTTCGCGCGTCCCGGTCGCGCCACCGCGGGCCCGACGAGCCCCGCAGCTCGACCAGTCCGCTGTTCCTGAGCGCCGCCAGGCTCGACGAGGGGAAGGGAGCTTTCGCCGACCACGGTGTCATCCGGCCATCGTGGCGAGACGGGCTGTGCGAATCGCCTGCAGAATCCTGAGACCCCTCTGTCAGATGCCCGTCCGGGCCGCCTGTCCCGCTCGCCCGAGCCTCATTCGGCCGTGAGCACGACGTCCCACGCGCAGCCGCAGTCCGGGTGCCGGAGCCAGCCGTGGCGCTCGGGCAGTCCCGAAGAGGGGACGGTGATCGTGGCGGACCACGACGCCGGCTCGTCGCCGTCGACCCAGGCGAGGATCTCCCGCACGACGAGTGCCAGGCCGAGCGTCGTCGCCGACGCCGGGGACGCCGCGGCCGCCGGCCGGCGGGCGACCTGGTCCACGACGAGGGGGAGCCGCGGGTCCACCTGGCTGCGGGCGGCGTCCACGCAGCGCAGACAGGCCGTGCGCCCAGGCACGACCAGCGGACCGATCTCCCAGCCGTCGGACAGCGCCGCGACCGGCAGGTGCGCGCCGGACTGGTCGTCGGCCAGGTCGCGCCGCACCAGGCCGTCCGCGAGGAGCACTGCCAGGCCGCGCCCTCGCGGGCCCA
>NZ_JASGDD010000021.1:0-5291 GCF_047607365.1 Nocardioides sp.
ACCCACCACAAAAGCAGGCCAGCCGACGGGGCTACAAAAAAATTCATCGACTATTCAATAACACACTGTTGAGTTCTCAAGAATCACACGCACACCGCGGCTCGAAGCTTGTGGCTTCTCCCCTTCGGGACTTGTCTGACTTTATCGGAGCTTCTCTTTCCGATCCAAATCGGCGAGTCCCGCTCCTCACTTCCGCACGCTTCTGAAGCCTGGCTTCGTGGCCGCATCGTGGCGCGCACACGTCACCGGCATGGCGAAGATGTGGAGGTGATCGCCTCGGGGCCGGCAGCCCGACCTTCTGGTCTTGCTCCCCGCCGCTCCGTTGGCGACTCAGAGAACATTAGACCCCCGCTCGCACCATGACAAATCGGCGCGTGCACCCGCTCGCACTAGGCGATCTCGACGCCTGCGAAGCGCTTCTTGCCCCGGCGCAGCACCAGCCACGAGCCGCCCAGGAGGTCGCTCTCGGAGACGCTCGCCTCGGGGTCGGTGACCCGCTCGTTGTTGAGGTAGGCGCCGCCCTCGCCGATCGTCCGGCGCGCCTCGCCACGGCTCGCGGAGAGCCCGCTCTCCACCAGGAGGTCCACCACCGACGGCAGCGCCCCTCCCCGGGCAACGCGCACCGAGCCGGCCTCCGACAGCGCAGCCGCGAGCGTCGCCACGCTGAGCGACGTCAGATCGCCGCCGCCGAACAGGGCGGCCGCGGCCGCCTTCGCCTGGTCGGTCTCCGCGGAGCCGTGCACCAGGGTCGTCATGTGGTCGGCGAGCGCCTTCTGCCCCGAGCGGAGGAACGGCTTCTCGGCGGTCTCCGCCTCCAGCGCCTCGATCTCCTCATGCGACAGGAAGGTGAAGAACCGCAGCATCTCCCCCACCTTGACGTCCTCGACGTTGAGCCAGAACTGGTGGAAGGCGTACGGCGACATCATGGCCGGGTCGAGCCAGAGCGCGCCGCCCTCGGACTTGCCGTACTTCGTCCCGTCCGCCTTGGTGATGAGCGGGGTGGTGAAGGCGTGGGCGTGGCCACCGTCGGCGCGCCGGATGAGCTCGACGCCCGCCGAGATGTTGCCCCACTGGTCCGCGCCCCCGTGCTGCAGCGTGACGCCGTGGTCGCGGAAGAGCTGGAGGAAGTCCATCGACTGCAGCAGGACGTAGGAGAACTCGGTGTAGCTGATCCCGCTCTCCAGGCGGCTCCGGACGGTGTCGCGCGCCAGCATCCGGTTGACCGGGAAGTGCTTGCCGATGTCGCGGAGGAAGTCGATCGTCGACAGCCCGGCGGTCCAGTCGTAGTTGTTCACCATCGTCGCGCCGTTCGTCCCGGTGAACCCGGGGTCGCCGGCGAAGGAGACGAACGGCTCGATCTGGCGGCGTACCCGCTCCACCCAGTCCTTCACGGTGTCGAGCGAGTTCAGCGTGCGCTCGCCCGAGTCGCGCGGATCGCCGATCATGCCCGTCGCCCCGCCCACGAGCATGTACGGCGTGTGGCCGGCCCTCTGCAGGCGCATCGCGGTCACGATCTGGAGCAGGTTGCCCATGTGCAGGCTGGGCGCGGTGGGGTCGAAGCCGATGTAGAAGCGGACGCTGCCGCCGGCCAGGGCCGCGCGCAGGGCGTCCCGGTCGGTGGAGTCGGCGATGAGGCCCCGCCACTCGAGGTCGTCGAGCACCGAGGCGCCGGCACGGGAGTCGCGGGGGGCGTCGGCGGACGCGTGGAGGGACACGGATTGCCTTCCGTCGTACGGGGATCGAGCGCGGAGCCAGCTTGGCTCAAGCCCGCCCAAGCGTAGTGCGAGCCCCACTACGCTGACGGGCAGGAGGTGGATGGTGGATCGAGACGTCGTCAATCGCGTGATCGTGAACGCCTCTCGCGACGGTGTGCTGCTCCTCGATCGCGCCGGGGATCTGCTGTGGGCCAACGACAAGGCCGACGAGATCCTCGGCCTCGACCCGGGCGCCGCCGACGACGGCGGGCTGCGGTTCGCCGACCTGCTGGACGAGGCCCGCCGCCCGTGGCTCGCCCGCCGCCTCGCCGAGCTGAGCGCCGATCCCCACGATCACGAGGTGATCCTGCATCCACCGGGTCGCGAGCCGGTCTGGTCGTGGGTCCGGGTCTCCCCCGCGGTCGAGGACGGGCGCGCCATCGGCCTGGTCGTGCGGATCAGCACGGCGACGGAGAGGACGCCCCTGATCGAGGCGCTGCGGATCGCCCGGATAGGCGGATGGCGGCTCGACGTCGACTCCGGGCTGATCTCCGGGTCGGCGGAGCTGATGGCGCTCTTCGAGGCCGACTACCGGTCCTTCCCGATGACCGTCGCGGAGTTCGTGAGCCAGCTGCACCCCGACGACCGGGCCATGGCCGCGGAGAACCTCGAGCGGCTGGTCGACGGCAGCGTCTCCCGGGCGACCGTCGACGTGCGCCTGGCCGACCCTCGCAGGGTCAGCTGGATCCGCATCCGCGCCGTCGCGCACCGCGACGCCGACGGCCGGGTCTACGAGGTGGTCGGGACCGACCAGGACATCTCCGAGGTCAAGGCGCGCGAGCTGTCGCTCAGCGAGTCCAACACCGTGAACTCGATCCTGCACAACGTCGCCTCGGCGGCGAATCGAGCCACGACCCTGTACGACGTCCTCGCCTTCAGCCGCACGGCGCTCGTCGGCCACAGCGACTGGACGGCGGTCTACTTCCTCCAGGGCGACGCGAGCGGGCAGCTGGTGCTGCTCGGCGAGGGGATCGACGGCGACCCGGTCCCCACCGACGCCCTCATCGACGTCGCGCTGCGGGCCCTGACGGTCCAGGGCGTCGTGTGGAGCGACGATCGCTCGACGGTGGCCAGTCTCGTCTTCGACGACGGCCAGCCCGCCGGCGTACTCGTGCTCGTGCCGGCGCCGCCGATCCGGCAGCCCGACCTGGTCGAGCTGGTCGCGGAGCAGGTCGCGCTGCAGTTCGGGCGGGTGGCCGAGCGGGAGCGGACGCGGGTGGAGCTGGCGGTGGCCCGGGACGCGGCGCTGTCCGCGTCGGCCCAGAAGTCGCGCTTCCTCGCCGTGATGAGCCACGAGGTCCGCACGCCGCTCAACGGGGTGATCGGCCTCGGCGAGCTGCTCCTCCAGAGCAGGCTGACCGCCGCGCAACGCGGGCTGGTGCTCGGCGTGCAGCGCGCGGGCAGGTCCCTGCTCGCGCTGGTCAACGACACCCTCGACCTCAGCAAGCTGGAGGCGGGGAAGATCACGATCGAGCAGATCGAGTTCGACGTCCGCGAGCTGGTCGAGACGACCGCCGCGCTGCTCGCGCCCGAGGCGCAGGCCAAGGGCGTCGGGCTCGACGTGCACGTGAGCGCCACGGTGCCGCCCGTCCTGCGCGGCGATCCGACCAGGCTCGGGCAGATCCTCACCAACCTCCTCGGCAACGCGGTGAAGTTCACCTCCGAGGGCGAGGTCTCGGTCGACGTCGCGGCGGTCCCGCACGGCGACCGCGTCGAGCTCGGGATCGCGGTCGCCGACAGCGGGCCGGGGATCCCGCCCGACCGGGTGGCCGCGCTCTTCGAGCCGTTCGAGCAGGGCGACACCTCCACGACCCGGATCTACGGCGGGACGGGGCTGGGGCTCACCATCTCGCGCGAGCTGATCGGCGCGATGGGGGGCGAGCTCCACCATGCCTCGCCGTCCGGCGGCGGCAGCGTGTTCTCGTTCTCCGTGGTGCTCGAGGTGGGAGGGGACGTGGACGCCGCCGCCGGCACACGGACCGAGGAGCCGGCGCGGCCACGGGTCCTGGTCGCCGAGGACAACGAGGTCAACCAGCTCGTCGCCGTCGGGATCCTCGAGGGGCTCGGCTGCGAGGTGACCGTCGTCGCCGACGGGCTCGAGGCGGTCGGCGCCGTGGACGGTCGCCGCTTCGACCTGATCTTCATGGACGTCCAGATGCCACGCATGGACGGGTACGCCGCCACCCGCCGCCTCCGCGCCGAGGGCGGCACGCCGCCGATCATCGCGCTCACGGCCTCGGCGACCGACGACGTCCGCGCCGAGTGCCTGGCGGCCGGCATGGACGACTTCCTGACCAAGCCGCTGGATCGCGACGCGCTCACCGCCGCCATCGAGCGGTGGACGGGCATCCGCCTCTCGCCCCGCGTCGACCTCCGGCGGCTGACGATGCTGGCCGGCTTCGACGACGGTGCCCCCGAGTTCCTCCGGCGCGCCATCGACCGCTTCGCGGGCAACGCCGAGGAGGCGCTGCGCCAGCTGCGACAGCTGGCGGACGCGGGCGATCGCGCCGGACTTCGGGCCGAGGCGCACCGGCTGCTGGGCTCCGCGCTGAACCTCGGCCTGGACGCCTCCGCCGCCCTGCTGCGCGAGATCGAGGACGCCGCCCAGCGGGCGGACGACACCGCCGCGCACGTCGCGCTCGCCAAGCTGGAGCACGAGCTCCGCCACGACGTCGAGGAGCTGCGAGCCCATCGGGAGTAGGGCGGGTGGGGCTCGAACCCACGACCCAAGGATTATGAGTCCTCTGCTCTGACCGACTGAGCTACCGCCCCTCGGGCGGAGACCCTACCGACCTCGAGGGTGCGGGGAGACATCCACCACCCAGCGCTGAGAGGCGCGGAAGCGCGAGGGGCGACGATCTGGCTCCCCCGGTTGGACTCGAACCAACAACCCTGCGATTAACAGTCGCATGCTCTGCCAGTTGAGCTACAGGGGATCGCTTGGCAGCGGCGAAACACTAGCAAGGGCGGTCCCGCCGAATGAAATCGCGGGTCGCCGGACGCCGGCCGGGAGTCGGCCGGGAGTCAGGAGGCGATCTCGTCGCGCAGGGCGCGGCGCTCCTGCTCCAGCGCGGTGAGCTCGCCGGCCGCCTTGAAGTAGCCGTCGAGGTCGCTGGGGTCGGCGCGCTGGAGGCGGGAGTGGGCGTCGGCGATGCGGCGCGCGAGCGTGGTCTCCCGCAGGCGCGAGACGACCTCGCGGACGTAGTCGGCGTCCTCCTTGCGGGTCACGATCGCCTCGACGACCAGTGCGTTGAGCAGGGGAACGAGGCGCTCGTCGGCGCAGTGGGTGCACAGCGTCGAGGCCCACTGCGGATCGCCGGCGCCGGCGACGACGCCGCCTGCGGCCGCGATGAGCGCCCAGATCGCGCGGTAGGCGGGATGGGTGAAGTCCTCGGGTGCGATGCTCGCGGTGAGGCTGCCGACGACGACCGGCCGCTGGATCAGGACCTTGAGCGCCTCCCGCTCGAGCGCGAGTCGGGGGTCGCGGGGGTCGGGCAGCGCCGGGCCGGCTGGCGGCGCCTGGGGCGCGGCGGCGGC
>NZ_JASGDD010000022.1:0-4467 GCF_047607365.1 Nocardioides sp.
ACATCCGCTCCTCCCGCAGGCTGCGGCCCCCCGAGCGCGCGTCGGAGCGGCGGAGCCGGGTCGCGCGACCCGGCTCCGCCGCATCCGGCGCCTGCCTCAGCGACGGACCTTCGCCGTCCTCCTGCTCCACACCGTGACCGGGGTGTAACCGGCCGCGGTCACGGTGACCCGGACGCGGATCCGCTTGCCCCGCAGCGCGGCGCGGACCTTCAGCGTGGCCTTGGTGGCGCCCTTGATCGGCTTGCCTCCGGCGTACCACCGATAGGAGACCGTGGGGTGCGCCGATGCGACGGAGGCCGGCAGCCTGAGGATCGCGTGCAGCCGACGGCCGACACGCGCCGTGCCGGTGACCACCGGGGCGGGCGCGTTGATCGTGGCAGGAGCGCCCGAGCCGCCTCCGGCGCCACCGCCGGACGCGACGACCGTCACCGCCACACTGTCGGAGGCGGTGTTGCCCGCGACGTCGCTCGCCGTCCAGCTGACCGTGTGCGAGCCGGCGCCGGTGACGACGACCGGGTCGGCGTACTCCGCCCACGACCCGCCGTCGATCCGGTAGGAGGTGCCCGCCACGCCGCTCTCCTCGTCGGTGACGCTCAGCGTCACGGTGGCGGCGCCCTCGCCGGTCGCGCTCGTCGCGGCGGTCACGGTCGGCGCCGTCTCGTCGACCTTGACCGGGCGCGATCCGCCGTCGTCGACGACGGCTCCGGTCGCGTCGACCAGCCGGTAGTAGACGTCGTAGGCGCCGGCCGGAAGCGCCACCGGCTCGGTGTAGTCGGTCCAGTTACCGTCGCCGACGGCGTACTGGGGCTCCAGGCCGTCGGTGACGTCGCCTACCGCCTGGAGCGTCAGCGCCGCGCCGGCGCCGAACCACCCCTGCCGGCCCTCCGACGACACCGAGGAGACCACGTGGGCGCCCACGGCGAACGACTGGGAGCAGACTCCGGAGAGGTGCTCGCCGGCGGTCGTGTCGGTCGAGGTGGTGACCAGATGGCAGCCCACCGGAACGGTCACGGTCAGGTAGCCGTCCTCGGGCGTCACCTGGCGGGCGACGCCGTCGACGTACACCGTCGTGGCGCCGGTCGCGGTGGCCGGGACGCTGACCTCGGCCGTGGTGTTGCCCGGCACGGAGGCGACGACGCGGAGGGCCCCGTCGCTGCCGTGGTCGAACGCCGTGCCGACCTGGCCGCGGACGGTGGGCGTGGTGATGTGCGCCCAGTCGAGGTCGCCCGGCTGAGGCTTGATCGCCACCTCGGCGTAGCCGGCGGTGGCGGGCTGGATCCCGAACAGCCCGGAGGGCACGTTGAAGGCCGGCGAGGCCGCCCACGGGTGCGAGTAGGTGAGGTTGCTCTTCTGCGAGGGGTCCCAGGCCTCCATGGTCGCGCCCGCGCCGAGCTTGATCATGTTCATCCAGCTGCTGGTGCCGTCGTCGGTCAGGGCGTCGAGTGCCGCCTGGCCGTCGTCGCCGTCGTAGAGGCCCTTGATGAGGAACGCCGCGCAGTAGACGCTGCACGCCATGCCGCGCGAGGCGACGTAGGCGGCGACCTTGGACGCCTGGTCGTCCTCGGGCACGCCGAAGGCGAGCGCGAAGGCGCTGGCGTGCAGCGACTCGTGACCGGTCAGCTCCTGGTTCGCGTCCATCCCGTCGTCGTACGCACCGGTGGTCTCGTCGTAGAAGGCGTCGTTGATCGCGGTGCGGAGCGAGGCGGCCTGAGCGGCGTACGACGTCGCGTCGGCGTCACGCCCGATGGCTGCCGCCATCTCCGACATGTCGACGAGCGCCTGGTAGGAGATCGCGTTGATGACGGTGTTGTACTGCCGGAACTGGTAGCCGTCGCGCTGGCTGGTCGGCCAGTCGACGATGTCGCAGTTCGTGGAGCTGTTGCACCCGTTGGAGCCGCTGGTCTTGCGGACCAGCCCGGTCGCGGCCTCGTACCACTGCGTCGTCGGCAGCTTGGTGACGAGGTTGTCGAAGTAGTCGGCGACCTGTTCGGTGTCGCCGGTCTGGCGCCAGGCGTCGTGGACGGCGAGCACCACGTAGACCGGCCACTCGGTCGGCCAGGTGCGGTTCGTCTTGAAGTAGTTCATCGAGTAGCGGCCGAGCGAGAGGTCGTCCATCAGGTAGAGCGACGACTGCAGTTGGAGGTAGGCGTCGGCCTCGTAGTCGGTCCGCTCCCGCTCGTAGGAGTCGGTGTAGAAGTTCTGGTTGGTGGCCTCGATGGTGTTCTTGGCCAGCGCGTAGACCTGGTTGAGGTTGTCGTTGGACGAGTCGAAGGCCGAGGCCTCCTCGTCGAAGGGATAGATCAGCGCGAGCGCCTTGAGGTTGTCCGCGGTGACCGGCTCCGGCGCGCCGACGATCTCGACGTAGCGGAAGGTCCGCATGCCGAAGGTCTCGAGGTGCTGCTCGCCGTCCCTGAGCGTGTAGGTGTCGAGGTAGGTGTTGCCGGCGCTGGTGCTGTACTTGACCGTGTTCTCCGACGAGGTCACCTGGCCGTACCTGACCTGGACGCTGTCCCCGGCCTCGCCGTCGACGTCGTAGCTGACCCCGCCCATCCAGGTGCGGCCGAAGTCGACGAAGTAGTCGCCGTCGCCCTTGTCGACGATGGAGACCGGGTCCTCGAGCCGCTCGGTCACCTTGCCCATCGGGGCCGCCGTCAGGCCGGTGATCGCGTCCTTGGCGACGGCCGGCAGCCATGCGGAGTCGTCGTAGCCCGGCTTGTCGAAGCCGTAGGGGTACGTGCGGGCGTCGAGGTTCTCGCGCGGGGCGGAGAAGTAGCTCGTGCCGTAGCTGCCGGGGCTGTTGTAGATGCCCGAGCCGGCCAGGGTGCGCCAGTCGGTGCCGGTGCCGAGGACCTCCCGGGTGCCGTCGGTGTAGACCACCTGCAGCTGCGCGATCATCCGCGCGGTGGAGGAGGTGGAGTAGGCGATCGCGGAGAGGACGTTCTCCTGCCCGGACTTCAGCAGGTCGGTCACGTCGAAGCCGTCGAACCGTGTCTCGCTGCCCGTCGGGGCGGTCGGGCCGAGGCCCACGAACGTGCCGTTGACGGAGATCTTGTAGACGTACTGCTTCGAGGACTTCCACTCCGTGGCGGTGGCGAACAACGACGCCCAGGCGATCTCCTTGTCCGGCAGGTTCACTCCCTTGCGGAAGAGGGCCCAGTCGGTGGTGAACCCCGAGACGAGGCAGGCCGCGCTCTTGCCGACTGTGAGCGCCCCGTCGGCGACCGTGCCGCACCCGAAGGGATTCGTGCCGCTGAAGTCGGTCTGGAAGAGGGTGCTCGCGTCGGCGGAGACGACGCTGACGTCGTCGACCACGCCGCTCTCGGTGCTGCCGTTGCGGAACCCGATCACGCCCTGGGCGTAGCTGGTGTCCGTCCGCTGGTCGACCTGGACGTCGTCGATCCAGGTGGTGATGGTCGACCCGGCCGCCTGGATCCTGATCGTGACCTGCTTGCCGATGGCGAGCGTCCCGGTCGGCAGGGTGACGGCGGAGCCCAGGGTGGCGTAGGTCCCACTCGTCTGCTTGTGGGGCACCAGCCTGTTGTCGCTGCCGCGGAACTGCCACATGTAGCCGTTGTTCGCGTCCACGGCGCGGAACCGGACACCGAGGGCGACGGTGCTGACGGTCAGCTTGGCCGTCACGGTGTAGTCGGTCCAGGTCGCGGCGGCCGACTGCGTCCAGATGGGCGTGGCGCCGTCCCAGGTCGAGCCCGGGCTGGTGCCGAACCAGGACGTCTCCGACCACGACGACGCGGTCCCGGCGGCGTCCCACACCTGGACGGCCCAGAAGTAGCGCTGCGAGGCGGACAGTGCCGGGCCGGCGTAGGCGATGCCGCCCTGCGCCGCGGCCTCGACCCTGCCGGAGTCCCAGACGTCGCCGGTGTGCTCGTCGGCCGCGGCCCGGGAGGACGCGACCACGATCCGGTAGGCGGACTGGCGCACGATCGCCGGCGCGTGCCAGGCGAAGGTCGGCGAGCTCAGGTCCTCGAGGTCGGCGGGACGGTCGAGACCGTCGATGGTGAGCGACGTGGGCGCGTCCGCGCCGGACGAGGACGCGGTCTTCTCCGCCAGGGGGGTCGAGGCGTTCGCCGGGGGCGGGGAGGTGACGAGCGGCGCCACGCCGACCGTCACGACCGTCAGCGCGATCAGGCCGGCGAGCGCCGTGCGGCGCCGTCCTCGGGGTGCTCTGGAGGCAGTCACAGGTGTTCCTTCGTGATCATTGAAACGTTTTAATCGACCGTAGATGATGTGATGCACGTCACTTAAGGGGTACGCGCAGGGTTGGCCGGATCCGGCCGCCCTCGCGCCGGGGAGTCAGATCAGGCCGCGCCGCACGGCCTCGACGACGACCTCGATGGTCGTGCCGACCCCGAGCTCGTCGGCCATGGCGCGCAGCCGGCGGCGCACGGTGCGCTCGGAGAGGCCGACCCGGCGGCCGACGCGGTCGACGGTCTCCCCCTCGGCCAGGCA
>NZ_JASGDD010000023.1:0-2659 GCF_047607365.1 Nocardioides sp.
CCGGCCGCGCTCGCCGGAGGCGGCGCTGCGCCTGCGAGGGCTCTCCGACCTCCTGCTGGCGCCGACCGGCGCGCCCGCGCTCGTCGTGGCCGCCGTGGTGCACGCCGATCTGATCACGGCCGCGCCCTTCGAGTCGCACAACGGCCTGGTGGCGCGGGCGGCCGAGCGGCTGGTGCTGGTCACGCGTGGGGTCGACGCGAAGGCGCTGACCGTGCCGGAGGCGGGTCACCTGGCGCTGCGCGCGGAGTACGAGTCGAACCTGCGCGGCTACGCCGAGGGCGGCCTCGCGGGCGTGCACGCCTGGCTGCTCTACGGCGCCGAGGCGTACGCCGCCGGCGCCGAGGCGAGTCCGCTGCGCCAGGGCGCGCGGTAGCCCGGCTCAGGCGAGCAGGGCCGCGATCGTCAGCAGGACCGGGATCGCCCCGAACGTGTTGACGAAGATCGCGTCGCGCGCCAGCACGACCGACCGGTTGTAGCGCACCGACATCACGAACACGTTCTGTGCCGTCGGCAGGGCCGACAGCACCGTGACGGCCAGCAGGTCGTGGCCCTCGAAGCCGAGCAGGAATCGCCCGATCGCGTACGCCGCCAGCGGCTGCACCACCATCTTGAGCACCACGATCGAGCCCAGCTCCACCGGCGGCACCCCGCGACCCGGAAGGGGGCCGAGCCGCAGCGAGATGCCGTAGGCGATCAGCATGCAGGGCACCGACATCCCGCCGATGATCGCCAGCGGGTCGTGCACCAGCGTGGGCAGCCGCCAGCCGGTGAGCGCCAGCAGGAGCCCGCCGGCCGATCCCAGCGTCATCGGATTGCGGAACGGCCGCGACAGCACCGTCCGCACCGAGAGCCGCTCGTGCGCCACCGCGATGTCGAGGAAGGTCAGCGCCACCGGCTGGATGACCACCAGCTGCAGCAGGAGCGTCGGCACGCTGGCGGACGCGTTGCCGAGGACGTACGTCGCGATCGGGATGCCGAGGTTGTTGGCGTTGACGTACGACGCGCTGAGCATCGTGATGACCGTGTGGCCGAGGTCGTGCCTGCGCAGGCGCGAGATCGCGAACGCGATCCCGGCGCTCACCACGACCGCGCCGCCGGTCGCGAGCAGGTTGCCGGAGAAGAGCTGATGCACGTCGGCGCCCTGGAGCATCGTCAGCAGGAGCGCCGGGCTGGCGACGTAGAAGGTCATCGTCGAGAGCACCTTCTGGGCGCTCATGTCGACCAGGCCCACCTGGGCGAGGACCCAGCCGGTGAGGATGATGAGGGCCACGACACCGAACCCCTCGACCACTCCGCCCACGGCAACGAGCGTAGGGGTGCCGGACGCAGCGGTGGCGCCCGGCTCAGGGAACCGGGCGCCACCTCTATGTCACGCGCTCGGGTTACCAAGCGTGCACTTGTCCTATTGCCGGGTGCGGGTTGTCTGTCCGCATCGCCGGCGTCCTCAAAGAAGGAGCGGTCACCGCGTGGGTGCCTGAGCGCGTGTGGTCTTGAGTTGTTCTGTCCTCAGGTCTACGCCTGGTCGAGGACGAGAACAAGCCTTGATCTTCGCCGCCGCCCGGAGGATGGTGGGAGGGTTGTGTCCGCTGCTCGGAGGCGGCTCAGGCGCCGATCCGGCGGCGGCGGGCGCTGGCCCACAGCACCCCGCCGGCGACGACGACACCGCCGACCGCGATGGCCGCGAGCGTCGGCCGGGCGGCCGGCAGGGCGATCGCCGAGCGCAGCGCGACCGGCTTGGTGAAGACGAGGATCGGCCAGCCGCGCTCGGTCGCGATCCGGCGCAGCTCCTTGTCGGGGTTGACCGCGAAGGCGTACCCGACCTCCTCCAGCATCGCGAGGTCGGTCATCGAGTCGGAGTAGGCGTAGGAGCGGCTGAGGTCGTAGCCCCGCTGCTCGGCGAGCTCGCGAATGGCGCGAGCCTTGTTCTCGGCGTACGCGTAGAAGGTGATCTCGCCGGTGTAGCGGCCCTCCTCGTCGATGCCGACGCGGGTGGCGATCACGTGGTCGGCGCCGAGCATCTCGCCGATCGGCTCGACCACCTCGGTGCCGCTTGCGGAGACGATGATGACGTCGCGACCCGCCGCCTTGTGATCCTCGATGAGCTGGACCGCCTCGTCGTAGACCAAGGGGTCGACGATGTGGTGGAGGGTGTCGGCGACGATCTCCCGCACCGTCGCGACGTCCCAGCCGGTCACCAGCTCGCTCATGAACTGGCGCATCTCCTCCATCTTGTCGTGGTCGGCGCCGCCGAGGACGTACATGAACTGCGTGTAGGCGCTGCGCAGCAGCGTCCGCCGGCTCAGCAGCCCCCCGGCCTGGAACGGCCGCGAGAACGCGAGCGTGCTCGACTTCGCGATGATCGTCTTGTCGAGATCGAAGAATGCGGCCCCGACGGCTGCACCGGCTCCACTGCCCACTTCAGCATCGTACGGGGCCCGTCGCCGTCCACAGGTGGGACTTCAGTCACGGATATCCCCAGGACGCTGGGGATCCGGCCGCTCCCGGGGGTCGCCGCGGCGAGTCTCGACGCATGACCCAGGCTCTGCTCGTCACCCGCGACCCCTCCCTCCGCGAGGAGCTCACCCGTCTTGCCGCCGCTGCCGGCGCCCCGGTCGCGGCCGCCGTGGACGTCGGAGCCGCGCTGCGGGCGTGGGGCGGC
>NZ_JASGDD010000024.1:0-28015 GCF_047607365.1 Nocardioides sp.
CGCCGGCGGTGAGCCGCGTGCGCGGCACGGCTCCCACACGGCGTACGACGGCGCGGAGCGCCCCCTGCGCCCCGCCTTGCGCGGCGGTCCCCACGCCCGCAGCCTTCCCGGCTGCCCGGGCGGCAAACGCGCTCCGTGCGCGACGTGGGAGTGCCCGGCAGAATGGACGGCATGAGCAACCCCCAGATCCAGGCGCTGACCGCCTCGCAGCTCACCCTCCAGTTCCCGCAGTCGCTCGCGACGTACGACGACTACGCGACCGCCCAGAAGACCGTCGACTTCCTCTCCGACCAGCACTTCCCCGTCGAGAACTGCATGATCGTCGGCACCGACCTCAAGCAGCTCGAGCGGATCACCGGGCGCCTGACGACCGGCAAGGTCGCGCTGGCAGGCGCGTTCTCCGGGCTGTGGCTCGGCCTCTTCATCGGCCTGCTCTTCACCATGTTCACCGACGGCAGCGTGCTCGGGCAGATCCTCGTCACGATGGTCTTCGGCGCGCTCTTCGGCGTGATCTGGGCGCTTGCCGGCTACCTCGCCACGCGGGGGCAGCGGGACTTCTCCTCGGTCACGCGGGTGGTGGCGACGAAGTACGAGGTCCTCGTCGAGCACAAGGTGGCCGCCCAGGCACGCGAGCTCCTCGCCGGTCTTCCCGGCGCGCTGCCCAACCCGTTCGCCTGACGGAGGCGGACGCGGACGCGGACGGGGCGTCCGCGTCCGCCAGCCGGCAGTGGGCTACTTCAGCTCGCGCTTGAGGATCTTGCCCGTGGCCGTCATCGGGAGGGCCGCGGTGATCTCGACGATGCGCGGGTACTTGTAGCCCGCCATGTTCTCCTTCGACCAGGCGACGATCTCCTCGGGCGTGGCGGTGGCGCCGGGCTTGAGCACGACGACCGCCTTGACCTCCTCGCCGTGCGACTCGTGCGGGACGCCGATGACGGCGGCCAGCGAGATCGCCGGGTGGGTGAGGAGGACCTCCTCGATCTCACGCGGGTAGACGTTGAAGCCGCCGCGGATGATCATCTCCTTGGCCCGGTCGACGATGTAGTACCACCCGTCCTCGTCGCGGCGGGCGAGGTCGCCGGTGCGGAACCAGCCGTCCTCGGTGAGCACCTCGGCGGTCGCCTCGGGACGGCCGTAGTAGCCCTTGAAGACGTTGTGGCCCTTGATCGCGATCTCGCCGATCGCCTCGGGCGTCCACGTGATCTCCTCCCAGCTCGCCGGGTCGATCAGCTTGAGCTCGACGCCCGGGATCGCCTCACCGATGGAGCCGGCGCGGACCGGCTTGCCGGCCAGGGAGAAGGCCGCGACGGGCGAGGTCTCCGACAGGCCGTAGCCCTCCTGGATCGTCACCCCGAAGCGCTTCTCGAACTCGTGGTGGATCTCGACCGGCAGCGCGGAGCCGCCCGCGGCCGCGACGCGCAGGTTCTTGGCGATCTCGGCGACGTCGACCGTCTCGTCGAGCGCGCCGAGGAGGCCCCAGTACATCGTCGGGACGCCGGCGAAGAACGTCACCTTCTCGCGCAGCAGCATCGCGATGGCCGCGGGCGCCTCGAAGCGGGGCAGCATCACGACGGTGCCCCCGAAGGCGGCGGCGCCGTTCTGGATGACGGTCTGGCCGAAGGTGTGGAAGAGCGGGAGCACCGCGAGGAAGGTGTCGGGCCGCTCCGCGTCGGCGCCGAAGAGGTCCTTGCCCGCGAGCGCGTTGTCGCGGAGGTTGCGGTGGCGCAGCTCCGCGCCCTTCGGCTGGCCCGTGGTGCCGGAGGTGTAGAGGATGACGACGGTGTCGTCCTCGTCGGTCTCGACGGTCTCGAAGACCGGGGAGCCGCCCGCCCCGGCGACGGCGGCGCCGAACGTCTCGGCGCCCTCGATGGGGCTCGGCGCGGCGGGGTCGACGGTGACGAGGAAGAAGTCCTTGACCGAGTCCGTCTCCTGGAAGGCCTCGAACGCCTCGGCGCCGATGGCCAGCTCGGGGGTGCCCTGGAAGGCGAAGACCGCCTTCACATCGGCGTCGGCGTAGTGGTAGGCGAACTCGCGCGACTTCAGCAGCACGTTGAGCGGCACGACGACGCCGCCCGCCTTCAGGATGCCGTTGTAGATGATGGTGAAGTACGGCAGGTTCGGGCTGATCAGGGCGATCTTGTCGCCCGGCTGGATCCCACGCGAGACCAGCAGGTTGGCGACCTGGTTGGCAGCTCCGTTGACCTGGGCGTAGGTCAGCCGGGTGTCGCCGAGCACGATGGCGGTGCGCTCGGGATACTTCGCTGCGGAGTCCTCGAGGAGCGAGGCGAGGTTGTACGACGGCACGGCGGTGTCCTCCATCACGAGTTGTGGTGCGGGCCACACCCTACCCGGCCTCGTGCGACACGTGTCGCGGATACCTGGTCGCCCCGTCAGAAGGCGGTGCCGGTGAGGCGCTCGAACGCCTCGACGTACTTCTCCCGGGTGCGCGCGACGATCTCCGCCGGCAGGGCGGGCGGCGGGTCGCCGGCCTCGCGGTCCCATCCGGCCTCGGGGCTGAGGAGCCAGCGCCGGATGACGTCCTTGTCGAAGCTGGGGATGGCGGTCCCGGGGGTCCAGGCGGCCATGTCCCAGTAGCGACTGGAGTCGGGGGTGAGCACCTCGTCCGCGAGCACGATCGTCCGCGTGCCCAGGTCGTCCGCCCGGAGGCCGAACTCGAGCTTGGTGTCGGCGAGGATCAGGCCGGCGCCGCGGGCGATCTCGTCGGCGCGCTCGTAGACCTCGAGGGTGAGGCGACGCAGCTCGGCCGCGTCGGTCTCGCCGATCCGGCGGGCGACGTGCTCGTAGGAGACGTTCTCGTCGTGGTCGCCGAGCTCGGCCTTGGTGGCGGGCGTGAAGATCGCGCTCGGGAGACGGGAGCCGTCGACCAGGCCCTCGGGCAGGGCGATGCCGCACACCTCTCCCGTGGCGTCGTACTCGCGCAGGCCCGAGCCGGTGAGGTAGCCGCGGGCGACGCACTCGACGGGGAACATCCGCAGCCGCTGCGCGATCACGGCCCGGCCGCGTACGGCGTCGGGGACCTCGGCCGAGAGGACGTGGGTCGGCACGAGGTCGTCGAGCTGCTCGAACCACCACAGGCTGAGGCGGGTGAGGATCTCGCCCTTGTCGGGGATCGTGGTGTCGAAGACGTGGTCGAAGGCGCTGATCCGGTCGCTGGCGACCATGAGCAGCTCGCCGGCGTACGGGCCCTCGGTGAGCTCGTAGAGGTCGCGCACCTTTCCCGAGTGCAGATGCCGGGCGCCGTCGATCGCGGGAGCTTCGGGGATGTTGAGCACGGCACGAGGGTACCGAGACGTCTCGGTTCACGAGACGAGACATATCTCCATAATATTGATCGACATTATTGCCTGAATCGCTCGACCCTGTGACTCACCGAGGAGCCCACCATGACCGACACCGTCCTCTCCAACTCGCCCGGCGGCAATGCCGGAGCCTCCCGCTCGAAGACCCCGTGGATCGCCGGCGGCGTCGCCGTGGTGCTCATCGCCGCGATCGTGGCCTGGGCGCTCACCCGCGGCGGCGACGGGAGTGACGACGACGCGAAGCTGGTCGTGGCGACCGAAGGCACCTACGCGCCGTTCTCCTACCAGGAGGACGGCAAGCTCACCGGCTATGACATCGACGTCGCCCGGGCCGTGGCGAAGGAGGCCGGACTCACCTTCACCTTCAAGCAGACCCAGTGGGACTCGATCTTCGCCGGCATCGACGCCGGCCGCTTCGACCTGATCGCCAACGAGGTGACGGTCAACGACGACCGCAAGGCGAAGTACCTCCTGTCGACGCCCTACTCGATCTCCACGGGCGTGCTGGTCGTGGCGAAGGACAACACCGACATCACCTCCTTCGACCAGATCGAGGGCAAGACCGCGGCGCAGTCGCTGACCAGCAACTGGGCCGACGAGGCGAAGGCGGCCGGTGCCGAGATCGAGGCGGTCAACGAGTGGGCCCAGGCCGCCGACGACATCGCCACCGGTCGCGTCGACCTGGCCATCAACGACAAGCTGGCGGTGCTCGACTATCTGAAGAAGAACCCCGACGCGAACATCAAGATCGTCGCCACCTCGGACGAGACCCAGCAGCAGGCCTTCCTGCTCAGCAAGGGTCACGAGGCCGACCTGAAGAAGATCGACACGGCGATCGCCGCGCTCCAGGCCGACGGCACGCTGGCGAGGATCGGCGAGAAGTACTTCGGCGAGGACATCTCGAAGTGATCCACCTGGCGATCGCCGGCCTGAGCAGCGAGGCGGAGGTGGAGAGCACGAGCCATCTCCTCCTCCACTCGCTGTGGCCGATCGTCCGCGGTGCTCTCCTCGGGACGATCCCCCTGGCGCTGAGCTCGTTCGTCATCGGGCTGGCGCTCGCCCTGGGAGTCGCGCTGCTGCGGATCTCGCAGCATCGCCTGCTCAACTGGATCGGGCGCACCTACGTCTCGGTCATCCGGGGCACACCGCTGCTGGTGCAGCTGTTCATCATCTTCTACGGTCTGCCGAACGTGGGGCTCACCATCCCGCCGTGGCCGAGCGCCATCGTCGCGTTCTCGCTCAACGTCGGCGGCTATGCCGCCGAGGTGATCCGGGCGGCGATCCTGTCCGTGCCGAAGGGGCAGCGCGAGGCGGCGTACACGATCGGGCTGACCAGCACCCAGACGCTGGTCCGGATCATCCTGCCGCAGGCTCTGCGGGTCGCGGTGCCACCGTTGTCCAACACCTTCATCTCGCTGGTGAAGGACACCTCGCTCGCCGCCGTGGTGCTGGTCACCGAGCTGCTGCGGGAGGCACAGAAGATCGCCTACTCGGAGAACAAGTTCCTGATCCTCTACATCGAGGCGGCCGTCGTCTACTGGGTGCTGTGCACCTTCCTGTCCTTCGGGCAGGAGAAGCTGGAGAGGAGGCTGGAGCGAAGTGTCGCGATCTGACAGCTCCGAGAAGGAGGTCGTCCTCGAGGTCACGGGCCTGCACAAGCGGTTCGGCGACCTCGAGGTGCTCAAGGGCATCGACCTGACCGTGCATCGCGGCGAGGTCGTCGTGCTGCTCGGGCCGTCCGGGTCCGGAAAGACGACCGTGCTGCGGTCGCTCAACGGCCTCGAGACCCCGGACGCCGGCGTGCTGCGGGTGCCGGGCGCCGTGGAGATCGACTTCGCTCACGCGCTGCCGGACCCGGTGCGGTTCCGGCTGCGCGACCAGTCCGCGATGGTCTTCCAGCAGCACCAGCTCTTCGCGCACAAGACCGTGCTGCAGAACGTCGTCGAGGGGCCGGTCCAGGTGCAGAAGGTGCCGCGGGACCAGGCGGTCGCCGAGGCCCGGGCCCTGCTCGCCCGGGTCGGCCTGGCCGCGAAGGAGGACGCCTATCCGCACCAGCTCTCCGGCGGGCAGCAGCAGCGGGTCGGCATCGTCCGAGCGCTGGCGCTCAAGCCGCGGCTGATCCTCTTCGACGAGCCGACCTCGTCCCTGGACCCCGAGCTCGTCGGCGAGGTGCTCGGCGTGATCCGCGGTCTCGCGGCGGAGGGATGGACGATGGTCATCGTCACGCACGAGCTCGGCTTCGCCCGCCAGGTCGCCGACCAGGTGATCTTCTTCGACGGTGGCGTCGTGGTCGAGCAGGGTCCGCCCGAGTCGGTGCTGGACGATCCGCAGCAGCCGCGCACGCGGCAGTTCCTGGAGCGGATGCTCCACCGCTGATCGCGCGCTGTGTGAGTGTCAGGCGGGCCCGGGGCCGGCCTGACACTCACACAGTGGCTCGGAGGGCGTCCATCTGGCGCAGGATCGCGAGGGTCTGCACCGGCGGGACGAGGGGGCTCTCGGTGAGGCCGGCGCGCAGGCACCGGCCCACCTCGACGATCTCGTGGCTGTAGCCCCGGCCGATGACGGGCGTGGCCGGCTCGATCTCGATCGCGGCGCCGTCCAGCGGCGTGAACACGATGCGGGTCGGGTGGTGGAAGTCCGCGACGACGATCCGGCCGGTGTCGGTGGCGATCGTGGCGGACCGGCTCGACACCGACGTCATGCTCGCCGCCATCGTCGCCAGCACGCCCGCGGGGTAGCGGCCGGCGATGACGATGGAGGCGTCGTAGTCGCCGTGCTCGGTGCGCACCACGTCGGCCTCCGCGGTGAGGCTGTGTGCCTCGCCGAGCAGCAGGTGGGCGAAGGTGAGGGGGTAGATCCCCATGTCGAGGAGTGCGCCGGCGCCCAGCCGCGAGTCGAGCATCCGGCTGGTCGGGTCGTCCGGCACCACGAAGCCCAGCTCGGCGTGCAGGTGGCGCGGGCGGCCGAGCTCCCCAGTCGCGAGCCGCTCGCGCAGCGCGTGGATCGCGGGGTGACAGGCGGTCCACATCGCCTCCATGAGGAAGAGGCCGCGCTCGGAGGCGAGCGCGAAGAGCCGCTCGGCGTCGCGCGCGTCCAGCGTGAGGGGCTTCTCGCAGAGCACGTGCTTGCCGGCCTCGAGCGCGAGCCGGGCGTCGTCGAGATGGAGCGCGTGCGGGGTGGCGACGTAGACGACGTCGACGTCCGGGTCGTCGACCAGGTCCGCGTAGGAGCCGTGGGCGCGGACCGGTCCCTCGCCGTCGTACGCCGCCGCGAACCGCTCCGCCGACTCCAGGCTCCGGGAGCCGACCGCGACGAGGCGCGCATCGGGCACCAGGGCGAGGTCGGCGGCGAACTGGCGGGCGATCTTGCCGGTGGCGAGGATGCCCCAGCGGATGGTCGTGCTCATCTCTCGCAGCGTAGCGATGCTCCGCGATCACGGGGCCGGCGGTCGACCTCGCAGCGCGACCGCTGCCGCGATGTGGTCGCGGAGCCACGCGAAGCTCGGCTTCGGCGTGCGCTCCTGGGTGAGCGGGTCGACCGCGACGAGCCCGAAGCGCGGCCCGAACCCCTCGGCCCACTCCCAGTTGTCCAGCAGCGACCAGTGCAGATAGCCGCGGACGTCGGCGCCCGCGGCGATCGCCTCGCGCAGCGCTCCGAGGTGGTCCTCGAGGAAGGCGATGCGGCGCCGGTCGTCCGCGAGCGCGGCGCCGTTCTCGGTGATAATCAGGGGCGGAAGGGCGCCGGGGTAGCGCTCGCGCAGGATGCGGAGCTGGTCGGCCAGCCCACGCGGGACGATCGGCCAGCCGAGATCGGTCACCGGCGCCTCGACGGGGACAAAGGCGAAGGGCAGCGCGTCGCCGACCCCTCCGACGTCGACGCCGTCGATCGTGCTCGTCGCCGCCTCGCTGCCGGGAGCCGCGACCCGGGTCGGGTTGTAGTAGTTGAGTCCGAGGAAGTCGATCGGCTCCGCGACGGCGTCGAGGTCGGTCGTGGGCATGAGCTCGGCGATCTCGGCCGGGTAGCCGCCGAGCAGGATCGGGTCGGCGAAGAGCCGGTGGTTGAGCAGGTCGAAGAGGTCCGCCGCCTGCCGGTCGGCCTCGTCGTCGGTGGCCGCGGTGACCGGGCTGTGGCTGAGCGCGAGGCCGATCGCCGCCGACCCCGCGACGGTCGCGGCACGGATCGCGCGGGTCGCGAGGCCGTGGGCACGGAGCAGCTCGTGGGCCACGGGCAGCGCGTCGAACCCCAGGTGGTGCCCGGGCGCGTGGACCCCGAGGGCGTGGCCGAGCATCGTGACCTCGCGCGGCTCGTTGATCGTGACCCAGTGCGTGACACGGTCGCCGAGGTGGGCGGCCACGGCGCCGGCGTACTCGGCGAAGAGGGAGGCCGTGGCGGAGCTGCGCCAGCCGCCCTCGTCCTCGACGTGCTGCGGGGTGTCCCAGTGGAAGAGCGTCGCCATCGGCGCGACGCCGCGCGCGAGGAGCCCGTCGACCAGGCGGTCGTAGTAGCCCAGGCCGCTCGCCTCGACCCGCGGCCACGAGACGGAGAAGCGGTACGCCGTCGCGCCGAGGTCGCCCAGCAGCGCGAGGTCGTCCTCGATCCGGGTGACCGAGTCGCAGGCGATCGCCGGGGTGCTGCCGTCCGCGATCGCGCCGGGTCGGGCCGCGAAGGTGTCCCACACGCTCGGCTCCCGGCCACGCACGCCCTCGACCTGGAGGGCTGAGGTCGCGACACCCCAGAGGAATCCGTCGGGATAGTCGGCCACGTCGCCACGGTAGTGGGAGGGTGTGGGCCATGGCGCCGGTGACTCGGGGATGGATGTCGCTGTTCACGCTGGCGTGGCTGGGCATCTGGCTCGCGTGGCTGGTGCCCATCCAGCTGGCGCTGCCCGAGCAGCTCGAGCACGTCGACCCGGGGCACTCGGTCCGCGACTTCGGGATCGTCAACGGCGCTGTGGGAATCGTGGCGATCGTCTCCCTGCCCGTCGTCGGCGCGCTGTGCGACCGGACCCGCTCCCGCTTCGGGCGGCGCCGGGTCTGGGTCGTCATCGGGCTGGCGGTCTTCGCCGGCGGGATCGCGCTGGCCGGGCTGATGCCGACGTGGTGGCTGATCGGCACGGCGTGGGTGGTCGGGTCGGTGGGCTACAACATCCTCTCGGCCGCGCTGGCCGCCGTGGTGGCCGATCAGGTGCCCGAGCGCCAGCGCGGCCTCGCGTCGGCGGCGATGTACGGGCCCCAGGCCGTCGGGATCCTCGTGGGCATCCTGGCGGTGACCGGGCTCTCCGACCTCGGGCGCTATCTCGCGATCGCCCTGGCGCTGGTGGTGTGCGTGATCCCGTGGCTGGTGCGCCAGCGTGACGTCGTACCGGCGTCGGGGGCGCCGTCGGTGGCGATCGGGGACGTCTTCCGGACGATGCTGGTGGACCCTCGGGAGGACCCGGACTTCGCGTGGGGCTTCGCCGGGCGGCTGCTGGTGAACCTCGGCAACGCGCTCGGCACGACGCAGCTGCTCTTCTTCCTCCGCGACGGCCTCGAGGTGGAGGACCCGGACGGCACGCTGCTCTCGGTGCTGCTCGTCTACCTCGTCTTCACGCTCGTCGCGACGTGGATGGCGGGCGTGCTGTCGGACCGCTCCGGTCGGCGGCGGGTCTTCGTCGCCTGGGCGGCCGGGCTGTCGGCCTCGAGCGGCGCGCTGCTCGCCGTGGCGCCCTCGCTCGAGACGACGTACGTCGCCGCCGGACTCGCCGGGGCCGGCTACGGCGCCTACATGGCCGTCGATCAGGCGCTCATCACCGCCGTCCTGCCGTCGGGTGAGGACCGCGCGAAGGACCTCGGCATCATGAACATCGGCTCCGCCGGCCCGCAGGCGTTCGGCGCGCTCCTCGCCGCGGGCCTGATCTCCTGGACCGGCGGCTTCTCCCTGCTCTTCTGGACCTCGGCCGTCGTCGCCGTCGTCGGGACGTGGATGGTCTACCGGATCAAGACCGTCCTCTGACGAGTGGGGGCTCCCCGCCCGCCGAGTGGGGGCTCCCCGCCCACCGAGTGGGGGCTCCCCGCTCAAGCCGGCTTGACGTCCAGCACGACCTCGAACTCGAGCAGGTCGGCGCCCGTCGAGACGGGCTGGCGCGGCGCCTCGCCCTCGGGCGTCGCGTGGGCCGCCCGCGCGGAGCCGTCGCGCCAGGCGGCGAAGGCCTCCTCCGACTCCCACTGCGTGACGACGAAGTAGCGCTCCTCCCCCGCCGTCGGCCGCAGGAGCTGGAAGCCCAGGAAGCCCGGCTGCCCCTCGACGGTGCCGGCCCGCGCGGCGAAGCGCTTCTCGAGCTCGGGGCCGGCCTGGGCGGGAACCTGGATCGCGTTGATCTTGACGACAGCCATGCCAGCGAGACTAGCGACCCTGGTAGGTCGGGTCGTCGCAGCCCAGTCCCTGGTCGTAGGACTCCTGGGGCTGCAGGTCCCCGGCGGCGATCTGGTCGGACATCTCCCACACCACCTCCGGCCAGTCGCCCTCCTCGTTCATGTCGTTCAGCACCTTCCAGTCATGGCTGGACTCGAGCGCGTCGACGGCCTGCTGCCTGGTGGTCGCATCGCCGGAGCGATAGACGGCGACCCACGAGCAGAACACCTGGCTCGTGACCTTCGCCCCGAACTGGTAGGCGTCGTCGACACCGCCGACCGGGTGGTAGCGGAAGCCGGGTGGCACCGGGATGTCGGCGAGGACCTTCTGCGCGGCCGCGCCCTCCGTGCCGGGCACCACGACGCTGGCGGGCATCGCCGCGAGGAACTCCTGGACGCTCACCTCGCGGAGCCGGGCGGTGAGCGCGAGATACGCCTTGCGGCTCATCCCCTGCCCGCGCAGCTCCACGAAGCTGCGGCCGTCGGGCCCGAGCATGGTGGCGTGGTCGTGGCCGCCGTAGGTGAAGAGCGTCGCCGCCCGACCGAAGAGAGAGGTCGGCTCGTGTCCGATGTCGGAGGCGTCGTTGCGGTCGTGGAAGTAGTCGTCGTACGAGTCGGCCGCGCGCCAGTTGATCTCGAGGTCCTGATCGCCGTCGACGAAATCGAGCGTCCCCTCGGCCTCGCCGAAGCCGTAGACCGACGCGATCGTCCAACCGTCGGCGTCGAGCAGGATCCGCGGCATCCGCTCGGCCATCGAGACGAGCTTGGCGGGATAGCCGCCGACCAGTCCGTCACCGCCGTCGCGCTGGACCACGACGGTGATGCCGACGGCCGCCACCACCGCAGCGGCGACGCCGGCGAGCGAGGCACGGAGGATCCGGTGGCGACGGAGCGGGGTGGCGGGGCGGGGGCGGACGTCGTACGGCGTCGCGAGGAGCTCCGCGAGAAGCTCGTCCTTGGCCTCGGCCAGCGGGAGACGGGCGACGTCGGTGTCGGTGTAGGTCATGAGGGGCTCCCTTCGGTGGCGGCGGTCGCGGCACTGCGTCTGTCGGAGGCCTGTCCGGCGGGCGGATCGTCGCCGAGCTGCGCGCGGAGGCGGCCCCGGGCGCGGGAGAGCCGGGTACGCGCGGCGCCCTCGGCGATGCCGAGGACGGCGGCGATCTCGCGGGGCTCGAGGCCCTCCCAGAGCGAGAGCTCGAGCACCTCGCGGTCAGCCTCGCCGAGCGCGCGGAGGGCGCGCAGGATGTCGGTCGTGGTGGCGACCCGCTCGGCGTGGTCGGGGATCGCGGCGGTCAGGTCCTGCCGCAGCCGGGTGCCGAGCCGGTCGCGCCGGATCGTGCTGCGCCGACGGTTGGCGAGCGTGTGCCGTGCGACGCCGAAGAGCCACAGCCGGGCGTCGGCGTCGGGCACCTCGTCGAGCCGGCGCCACGCCGTCAGGAACGTCTCGCTGACGACGTCGGCCGCGTCCTCCGGGGTCGCGGAGCGCCGCAGCGCGAAGCCCAGCAGGCCGTCGAAGTTCGCGTCGTAGAGGGCACGGAAGCGGGTCTCTCGCATGCCTCCACCTGTCCGGGCCGGGCGTGATCGTTACGGGCCGAGCTCCGCCTACCGCAGCAGCGGTACGACGTGGAGCGCTGTCATGGGGGCGGTGCGGGGGTCGGTGGCCAGCTCGTCGAGCGTCGCCCAGCGGGCCTCGGCGATCTCGGCGGCCGGCCGCGGCGCATCTCCGTCGAGGACGTCGGGCCAGGTGAAGACCGTGCTGCGCAGCAGGTGACCGGGCTCGTTGGCCGCCTCCGACTCGAAGGCGCCGAGCAGCGCGAGCCGCTCGGCGGCGAGCACGAGGCCGAGCTCCTCGGCGATCTCCCTCACCGCGGTGTCGGCCGGCGCCTCGCCCGGCTCGGGCTTGCCGCCCGGCAGCATGAACCGGTCAGTGCCGTGCTTGCGGACCGACAGCACCCGGCCCCGGCGGTCGCGGAGCACGACGGCGGCGACGGTGATGACCAATCCCCCACTCGGCATCAGGAGAGCCCCCATTCGGCGTGAGGAAGGCCCCCACTCGGCGGAGGGGAGGCCCCATTCGGCGGGGAGAGTCTCTCAGGCGGACTCGGACTCCAGCACCGCCGGGGTGACCCGCGCCCGCCAGGCGTCGGCGCAGAAGAGGCCGATCTCCCGCAGCGCCGCACGGGTCTCCGGCACCCAGTGGGCGGCCTGGAACACGTGCACGTCGAGGTTCCACAGCGAGAGCGTGCAGTCGGCGCCGGCCTCGGCCAGCTCGTCGGCGAAGCGCTCGATCTGGGGGCGCAGCGACTCCCGCGTGGCCGCCTGGATGAGGATCGGGGGCAGGGCCCGCGAGATGAGGTCCGAGGGCCGGGCGTGCGTCGTGTCGCGCTCGTGCGCGGCCGCGATGCGGAAGAGCGCGGACACGGCGTTGCGCGTGAAGACCGCGCAGCGCGCGTACTCGATCCGCGGGAGGACGTGCTGGATCTGGCACAGCGGCGAGAGCCCGACGGCGCCTGCCGGCATCGGCAGCCCCGCGTCGGCGGCCGCGGCCAGCGTCGCGAAGGTCAGGAACCCGCCGGCCGAGTCGCCCATCAGGACCACGTCGTCCGCGCCGCCGTCCCGGACCACCGCGCGGTAGACGTCGAAGCAGTCCCGGACCGACTGCGACACCGGATGTGCGGGCATCTTGCGGTAGCTCACCGCGAGGATCCGCGAGGAGGTCGCGTGCGCGATGTGCGACAGCAGCGCGCGATGGAGGAACCACCCGCCCACGAAGAACGCGCCGCCCGGGAAGTAGAGGATCCGCCGGTCGTCGGCGGCCTCGGCGGGCGTGACCTCGAGGATCCGGACGCCGGCGACGGTCCTGGTGGCGAAGGTGGTCCCCCGGCGCGGACGGGCCCAGCGGCCCGCGTGGTCGATCAGCTCGTAGGGCCACGGCAGGTTGGGCGCGAGCGTCCACGCCTTGATCAGGGGCCGGACCGTCACGCCGAGCGTTCCGCCGAGCAGGCGGGCGCGGCAACTGGGCGAGCGCCGGCGCGGGCGCCCCGGCGCGGCGGAGAAGGACAGCGACACGCCTGCGACTTTACGTTGGCTGGTGCCATGATGTGTGCGAAATCACAGAGCTGGGTACGACGGACGCAAGCGCCCCACAGGCGCGCGACGACGGTGGATGAATGGGGCAAACCTGTGGCGCGACTGATCGACCCGAACTCGGTGGTCTTCCTCGTGAGCGAGAGCAAGAGCCAGCCGATGCACGTAGCCGGCCTGCAGCTCTTCGAGTCGCCCGACGGCGCCGGGCCGGAGTACGTCCGGGAGCTCTTCGAGTCGATCCTCTCCATCGAGCGGCTGGCGCCGCTCTTCCTGCGCAAGCCCACCCGCGTCGGCGGCGTCGGGCCGTGGGCCTGGGAGCAGGAGGACCAGGTCGAGCAGTTCGACATCGAGCACCACGTCCGGCACAGCGCGCTCCCGCAGCCGGGCCGGATCCGCGAGCTGCTCGCGCTGACCTCGCGGCTGCACGGCACCGCGCTCACCCGCGACCGCCCGCTGTGGGAGATCACGCTGATCGAGGGGCTCGCCGACGGCCGGTTCGCGATGTACAGCAAGATCCACCACGCCCTGGCCGACGGCATCTCCGCGATGCGGCTGCTCCAGGGCTACATGACGAGCGACCCCGACCGCCGGGACATGCCGTTCGTGCTCGCCGAGCGCGAGGCGAAGCCGAAGGAGCCCGGCAGCGTCGTCGCCACGGTCTCGACGTCGGCCGCCCGCTCGGCGCTCGCCCTGACCGCCGAGGCGGCCGGACTGCCGGGGGCCCTCATCCGCACGCTGTCGCGCAGCATCCGCGACCAGGCCGCGCCGGTCGCGCTGAACTCGCCCCGCTCGGTGCTCAACGTGCCGATCAGCGGAGCCCGCCGGTTCGCGGCCGACTCGTGGCCGATGGAGCGCCTCCGCGCCGTGGCCGACGCCAGCGGCACCACGCTCAACGACGTGGTGCTCACCCTGTGCGGTGGCGCCCTGCGGGCCTACCTCCTCGACCTGGACGCCCTCCCCGACCGCTCGCTGGTCGCGATGGTCCCCGTCTCGCTCGCCTCGCGCAACGCGTCGCAGCAGGGCGGCAACGCGATCGGCACGGTGATGGCCAAGCTCGGGACCGACATCGCCGACCCCGCCGAGCGCCTCCAGCGGGTCAGCGAGTCGATGATCGCCGGCAAGGAGGCGCTCGCCACGATGACGCCGGCCCAGATCCTCGCGATGAGCGGCATCGGCATGCTCCCCGCGCTGCTGCTGCCGATCCTGCGCGCCGAGGGCATCGCCCGGCCGCCGTTCAACCTGATCATCTCCAACGTGCCCGGGCCCAAGGAGGTGCAGTACTACAACGGCGCCAGGATGACCGACACCTATCCGGTCTCGATCGCGATGAACGGCGTCGCGCTCAACATCACCTGCAACAGCTACGCGGACAAGATGGGCTTCGGCCTGATCGGGTGCCGGCGTACGGTGCCTCACCTGCAGCACCTCCTGCGCCACCTCGACGAGGCGCTCGCCGAGCTGGAGAACGCTGCCGGGGTCGGCTGACGGAGCGGTCCGCATCGGACAGACTGTGCCCATGCCCACCACCGATCGCGCGCACCGGCTGCTCGACGCCCATGTCGCCTACGAGGTACGCCGGCTGCGCGGCGATGACTTCCCCGAGCTGATCCGCGCCGAGGTCGACCATCTCCTCGGCTCCGCGGCGATGCTGACGCTCGGGCAGGTCGTGCACCGCGACCAGGTCAAGGCGGTCGCCCGGAAGTACGTCGCGACCTTCCGCCTGCCGGCGGCCATCCCCGAGATCGCCGGCGAGGTCGCCACGCTCGTCCGCCGCCACCCGGCCAACGCCACCCCGCTGGGCGAGGTGATCGCGCGTGACCGGGTCGTCGAGATCGTCGACGTGCTCGCCGAGATGCGCGACCTCCGGACGCGGGTCATGCGCGGCATCGCGCAGAGCACCAGCCTCCAGCTCGGGGTCGGCGAGGTGGCACGGGGCATCGCCGCCGACGCCGTCGGATCCGGCCGCAAGCTGATGCGGAAGGTGCCCGGCGCGGGCCTGGCCGGCCGCGCCACCGGCATCGCCAGCGGCCTGGTCGCTCCGGTCGTCGACCCGCTCGCCACCGCCGTGGACCAGCGCTCACGGGAGGCGACCGAGCGGGCCACGAAGGCGCTGCTGGGCTACGTCGGCGACAGCGCGGCGCTGTCGATCTCCGACGACGAGCTCCGCGAGGCCGCCCTCGAGCTGTGGGACGCGCTCGCCGCTCAGCCGATCTCGGCGCTCTGGGCGTCGGTGACCGACGCCGAGCTCGTCGACCTCCTCGTCGCGCTCTACGACGGCTGGCTGGACCTCCGCTCCGCCGACTACGTGCACGCGGCGGTCGACGTGGGCGTGGACGTCTTCTTCGACACGTACGCCGACACGACCCTCACCGACCTGATCGCCGAGTTCGGGCTCGGCCCGGACGACCTCGTCGAGGAGGCCCTGCGCTTCGCCCCGCCGGTCCTCGACGTGCTCGCCGAGACCGGCATGCTCGAGACGCTGATCCGGCGGCAGCTGGAGCCGTTCTACTCCTCGCCGGAGGCCGCCGCCCTCCTCGCGTGATGCCGGCGGCCGGCCTGGCGCGTTAACTGCTGGTCAACCGCGTGGGCTGGCCCTCAGACCGCCCGTTGGCCAGCACATAGGCAAACAAGCGGCGCCTCAGAGGATCTCCCCCGGCGCGTACGACGCCGCATCGGGGTGGCGGGCGGCGACCGCCTCCACCCGCTCGACCACCGATCGCACCTGCGCGACCGCCGCGCCCGTGAACTCGATCGGCTGGCGGACCAGCGCGTGCAGGTCGTCGACCGACATGCCGAGCCGGCCGTCGGCCGCCAACCTCTCGAAGACGTCGTTCTCCGCCTGGCCGCGGCGCATGTCCAACGCGGCCGCCACGGCACTCTCCTTGATGGCCTCGTGCGCGACCTCGCGCCCGACGCCCCGCTTGACGGCGGCCATGAGCACCTTGGTCGTGGCGAGGAAGGGCAGGTAGCGGTCCAGCTCGCGCTGGATCACCGCGGGGAAGGCGCCGAACTCGTCGAGGATCGTCAGGAACGTCTCGAAGAGCCCGTCGGCCGCGAAGAAGGCGTCGGGCAGCGCCACCCGGCGTACGACGGAATCGGAGACGTCGCCCTCGTTCCACTGGTCGCCGGCGAGCTCGCTCACCATCGAGAGGTGGCCGCGCAGGATCACGGCGAGGCCGTTGACCCGCTCCGAGGAGCGGGAGTTCATCTTGTGCGGCATCGCGGAGGAGCCGACCTGGCCCTCCTTGAACCCCTCGGTGACGATCTCGTTGCCGGCCATGAGGCGGATGGTGGTGGTGAGGTTGGAGGGGCCGCTGACCAGCTGGACGAGGGCGGCGACGACGTCGAAGTCGAGGCTGCGCGGATAGACCTGGCCGACGCTGGTGAGGACCTGCTCGAAGCCCAGGTGCGACGCCACCGACCGTTCCAGCTCGGCCAGCTTGGCCGCGTCGCCGTCAAGCAGGTCGAGCATGTCCTGCGCCGTGCCCATCGGGCCCTTGATGCCGCGCAGCGGGTAGCGGGCGATGAGCTCCTCGAGCCGCTGGAACGCCACCAGCATCTCGTCGGCGACGGTGGCGAAGCGCTTCCCGAGCGTGGTCGCCTGGGCCGCGACGTTGTGCGAGCGGCCGGCCATGACGGTGGCCTCGTGCTCGCTCGCCAGCCGCGCCAGCCGGACCAGCGCGGCGACGGCCCGGTCGCGGACCAGCCGCAGGGAGGAGAGGATCTGGAGCTGCTCGACGTTCTCGGTGAGGTCGCGCGAGGTCATCCCCTTGTGGATGTGCTCATGGCCCGCGAGCTCGCTGAACTCCTCGATCCGGGCCTTCACGTCATGCCGCGTGACCCGTTCGCGGGCCGCGATGGAGGCGAGGTCGACGGTGTCGACGACCTTCTCGTAGGCCTCGATCACTCCGTCGGGCACCTCGATGCCCAGGTCGCGCTGCGCCGTGAGCACGGCGATCCACAGCTGCCGCTCGAGCACGATCTTGTGCTCGGGACTCCAGATCCGCGCGAGCTCGGCCGACGCGTAGCGCCCTGCCAGGACGTTGGGAACCACCACGCCGCTCATTCTCCCACGCCGCCGACCGCGGGCCGTCAGCGTCACCTGGTGACCCTCAGTGCCCGCGGTCGGCGGCGGGAGGACGGGCGACCTCAGGAGTCGAGGACGGCGGCGCCTTCCACGACTCCCAGGGGCTCGGCGGCGATGTCGGTGCGGCGCTGGAGGCCGTCGAAGGCGATCTCGGCGGCGGCCTCGTAGGCGCGGGCGCGGGCGTCGGCGATCGAGTCCCCGGCCGCGCGTACGGCGAGGACCCGGCCGCCCGCGGTCACGAGCCGTCCCGACGCGTCGGTCGCCGTCCCCGCATGGATCACGTCGACCCGCGGATGCGCGGCCGCCGCCTCGACACCGGCGATCACGTCGCCGCTCGAGGACGACTCCGGGTAGCCGCGCGAGGCGAGCACCACGGTCACCGAGGCGCCGTCGGCGAAGACCGGCTCGGGCAGCTCGCGCAGCCGGCCGGTGGCCGCCGCGAGGAGCAGCTCGCCGAGGTCGGACTCGAGCAGGGCCAGCACCGGCTGGATGTCGGGGTCGCCGAACCGGACGTTGAACTCGATGACGCGAGGGCCGGAGCGGGTGAGGGCGAGGCCGACGTACAGACATCCGACGAAGGGCGCGCCGCGCCGGGCCATCTCCTCGAGGGTGGGCTGCACGACGTCGCGGAGCACCGTCTCGCGCAGAGCCGCGGGCGCCCACGGAAGCGGCGAGTAGGAGCCCATGCCGCCGGTGTTGGGGCCCCGGCCGCCGTCGAAGACGCGCTTGAAGTCCTGCGCCGGCTGCAGCGCGCGCCCGGTCGTGCCGTCGCAGACGACGAAGAGCGAGCACTCCGGGCCGTCGAGGAACTCCTCGACCACGACCCGGCCGCACGCCGTGGCATGGGCGAGCGCCTCAGCACGGTCGTTGGTGACGACGACGCCCTTGCCCGCCGCGAGCGCGTCGTCCTTGACGACGTACGGCGCCCCCAGCTCCTCCAGCGCGGCCGCGGCCTCGGCGGGCGACCCGGCCACGATCGCGCGCGCGGTCGGAACACCGGCAGCCTCCATGACCGCCTTGCTGAACGCCTTGGACCCCTCGAGCCGGGCCGCCTCACCGGACGGGCCGAAGACCGGGATGCCGGCATCGCGGACGGCGTCGGCGAGCCCGGCGACCAGCGGCGCCTCCGGCCCGACGACGACGAGGTCTGCGCCGATCGCGACGGCCAGATCGGCCACCGACGGCTGGTCGGCGATGGCGACCTCGTGCACGGCGCCGATGGCCGCGATGCCCGGATTGCCCGGCGCCGCGTGGACCTCGTGGCCGTCGCGCGCGAGCTTGAGGGCCAGAGCGTGCTCGCGGCCGCCGGTGCCGACGACGAGGATCCTCACGGGTCCTCACCCTAGTAGGAGACCCGTGCCCCCCGGCTCGGCGGCCGATACCCATCGGCGATGGGGAGTTCTCCCCATCGCCGAGTCGCCCACACCTGTCTTAGAGTCCCGGCATGGGGATGATGCTGCCGGACGAACTCATCTGGATCATGGACAAGCTCGGCTTCGAATGGCCCGACATCGACGAGGACGAGCTGCACCACGGCGCCGACCTGGTGCGCACCTTCCGCGACGAGGTCGAGGCGAAGATCCAGGTGATGGACCAGAAGGTCAACCTGGAGCTGGCCGACGCGCTCAAGGGACAGGCCGGCCCGTCCTACGTCGCGGCCTGGAACACCAACCGGTCCCAGAACCTCGAGAAGCTGCTCGACCTGATCGGCCCGGTCTCCACCGGCGTCGACGTCATGGCCGACGGCGTACTGGCGCTGAAGATCAAGGTCATCGCGGACGTCACCATCACCCTCGCCCAGGTCGTCTCCGCGCTCGCCAGCTCCTTCGTCACCTTCGGCGCCGGCGCCGCCGTGGCGGCGGGCCTCATCATCGCGCGCAAGAAGGCCCTCGACGTCGTCATGAACATCGCCGTCGAGGAGGTGCTCAACCAGATCCTCCCCCTGGCGATGGAGCCCCTGATCGACCACATCCCCGCGGTCCTCGCCGCGATCGCGGACGCGCCGATCGTGGAGTCGGTCGTCGGCGACCCGAGCGAGTTCTACGCCGACCTCGCCGCCCTCGACGCTGCGTCGGAGGAGATGAACGCCCACGCCACCGACATCGATACCCTGACCGACAACCTGCTCGCCGACCTCCAGAGCCTGAACATCACGGGAGCCTGACGATGACGAAGATGGCCGCCGTCGCACGCGAGCTCAAGGACGCCCTGGACGGGCTGCCCGTCCATTCCAAGAACCTTGCTGCGTACTTCCGCAACCACGGCACCAAGAACCGGCGCAACAGCAGCGAGCTCACCGAGCTGGACGACCAACTGAAGGCCGCCCTGCCCGACATGCCGAAGAGCCAAAAGGCCGCGGTACACGGGATCGAGAACCCCACCGAGGGCATGACGGTCTATCGCATCTTCGGCGAGGCCCAAGACGACATCGGCGGCCTCGAGCGAGGCTCGCGTCCG
This sequence comes from Nocardioides sp., assembly GCF_047607365.1. Lineage (GTDB taxonomy): Bacteria > Actinomycetota > Actinomycetes > Propionibacteriales > Nocardioidaceae > Nocardioides. The sequence goes on from NZ_JASGDD010000024.1 coordinate 19,341, forward strand.
TTCGGCGAGTCGTGGACGCCTGTCGACCCGCGCCACTCGAGCGACTTCCGCTGGGACGCCGGTCTGCCCGACGAGAACCCGGGGCGCTTCTTCGTGGAGGGCATCCTTCGCCGCCCCAGCCATGTGACCGAGGTGAGGCCGGCGCTTCCGCTGGACGGCAATCCCGGCGGCTGGCCCGAATATCTCATCAGGGACGCCGGTGATGCCGTAGAGATTCGCTCGGTCGGCGGGGTGAACCAACCGTGGTCCAGAAGTCCGGGAGACTGGACCCCGTGAACACTGAAGGAGGCCTCATGACCGACAACGACTCCTCGCCCGTCGATCGCGTCCGCCAGGCGCTCGCGACGAGGGACGCCGCCACCGTGGCACGCTACCTCCCCGCGACCCGCCTCGCGATCGCCCACGACGGCACCGCACCCCGCGTCGCCGTCCAGGGCGACCGTCGCGTGCTGCCGGTGTTCCTCTCCTTCGACTCATGGGAAGCGTTCCGGAGCAGCGACGACGTCGTCGTCCTCTCCTCCGCCGAGCTCGCCGAGGTGATCGATCGCTGGAACGTCGACATAGTGCTCTTCGACCCTGCCCTGCCGAGCGCGATCGAGGTGCCGGCGACCGACGTCGCGACGTTGCTCCGCGGCGATTCGCCGCTCGGGGACGGTGGCGAGCAGCTGCCAGCGAACAGCGAGCTCACGCCCGCCCCCGAGCTGGCGAGCGCGATCAGGTCCGTCGTCACAGGTCGGGTCGAGGCGAGCACGCTAGCGCAGCTGTGGGCGGTCACCCGGCAGGATGGCGAGCGTCCAATCCCCGTCCTCGCGGCCGGCCACGAGCTCAGTGCCGCGGTGCTCTCGAACGTTGTCCAGATTCTTCGCGACGCCGGAGCGGCGACTCTCCCCGCGAATCTGGAGCTCACCTCTCTCGACGCCCGTCTGACCGACGAGGCGGCCGCCAGATGGCCGGACGGCAGTATCGCAGGAGCAGTCTGAATGCAGCTCGGGAGCGGCGAGCACTACGGGTGGGACCGACCTCGGACCGTGAACGTCATCGCCGTGTATGCGGGTCCTACGCACCAGGAGGAGTTCGCGTGGCTGCGCGTCCCCGAAGGAGCGAAGGGCGGGCCCCTGGACGTGATGGCTCGGGAGCGTATGAGCGACGGTCGCTGGCGCACGCCGTCCCCGGGGGAGCGGCTCCAGATCGCCGCATGGGTGCTCGATGAGGAGCAGGCTCTGGAGCTGGAACTCGACCCGGTACCGAGATCATGGTCGCCGCCGAAGCCGCTTCCCGACCTCTGGCTGTGGCTGCGCGGATAGCACAGGCCCTGACCGCGCTCGAGGACGGGCGCGTCGACGACCTCCCCACGCTGGTCCGAGGCGAGGTCCGGATCATCCCGCTCGGCTGGCTGGCCGCGAGCGAGGGCGACGACGCGCGCCCGCGCTTCACGGCACTGTGGACCGAGGCGCGCGACGCCTTCACCGCCCGTGCCGGCTGGGGCAGGAGCGTCCAGCTCGACGGCGAGGCACCCGGCCCGAGCGGCTACGCAGGCTCCCTGGCCGAGTCGGGCGCCTACCGCGCCGACTGGTGGGGGCTGGGACGGGTGCCCGAGGAGTCCGCCGTCGTCCTCGTCTGCGCCCTCGACCCGGAGGGCTCGCGATCGGTGTGCCTCCAGGTCGTCCCGATCGACTGGCTGCGCTGGCGACCGGCGTCGAAGCGCAAGCGCCCGACCACGGTCCCGGAGACGGATCTGCGCTGGACGTGGGCAGACGTGGTAAGGCTGTACGAGTCCCGCGAGGACACGACCGACCAGGGGAGCGACCAGGGGAGCGACCGATGACGACCAACACCGACACCGACCTGACGCCGCGGGTCTACGGCGCCAGCGAGCTGGGCGTGCCGTCGATCACGGCTCCCGGCGAGGCGCACCCGCGCGTCCAGTACGTCGGCGCCGAGCTGTTCGCCGGCCTCGACGACCCCTCCGGAGCAGCCGTCACCCAGGGCACGGCCGAGGAGTGGTCCGAGCCGTTCACCGACCCGAAGATCCACGTCCGTGACGACGGCATCACCGTCACCTTCGCGGCCTACCCCAAGGGCACCGCGACCCTGCTGCCCGTCACCGACAACGTCGTGCTCGCCGATCCGTCGGGCTCCATCAGCGTCGCCATATTCGAGGAGTTCATGGACGCCCTCGGCGACCGTGCCGTCCGCACCGGCCTCTCCCCGGCCCGCTTCTCCATCCCGGGTACGCCGCCGGCCGCCTGATCCACGGCCGCGCGGCGGTCCCCGGCACTCAGAGACCGCAGACGGCGCGGGCGGCGGCACGGAAGGCGGGCTCCACGCCGTCGCCGTCGAGGTAGTGACCGACGAGCATCGCGTCGCGCAGCAGCACCAGCTGGGCGGCTACCTGCGCCGGCTGCGGACGGTCGGCGGCCTCGGCCAGCGAAGTGAGGGTCTCGCGGAACCACGCGCGGTGCCGGCGTACGACCTGACGAACGGGGCTCTCCGGATCGGGGTACTCCGCCGACGCGTTGATGAACGGGCATCCGCGGGTGTGCAGGCGGGTGGCATCGGCGGCGATGCCGTCGATCACCGCCTCGAGCAGCTCCGCCGGCGTGCCTCCGGCCGAGGCGGCCTGCGCGAACAGCCCGCGGATGGTCGCGTCCTCGGCCTCGAGCCAGGCGACCACGAGGTCCTCCTTGCCGGCGAAGTGGCGGTACATCGTCGCGCGGGTCACGCCCGCCTCGGCGAGCACGCGATCGACGCCGACGCCGTGCACGCCCTCCCGGTAGAAGACCTCGGTCGCCGTCTGGAGAAGCCGGTCGCGGGGCTTGCGGGAATCCATCAGCGTGCTCCATGGTTGATCTCAACGAGAACGAACGTTCTTTCCACATTCTAGCGAAGGACAGCAACCATGAGCACCATCACCACCCACGAGGCCGAGCAGGTCTCCGCCGCGAACGCCTCCGGGCTCACCCCCGTCGTCCTCGTCCACGGCCTGTGGCTCCTCGCGGAGAGCTGGGACGGCTGGCGGCCGCGCCTCGAGGCGGCCGGCTACGCACCCGTCGCCGTCGACTGGCCCGGCGACGCGGCCACCGTCGACGCGGCCCGCGCGGGCGGGGACTCCCTCGCCGGCGTTGGCGTCCCCGACGTCGTCGACCACGTCGCCGAGGTGATCGCGACGCTCGACCGCAAGCCGGTCCTCGTCGGCCACTCCTTCGGCGGCCTGATCGTCCAGATCCTCGCCGGCCGCGGGCTCGGCGTGGCCACCGCCAGCATCGACCCGGCCCCGGCCAAGGGCGTCCTGCCGCTGCCGTTCAGCGCGCTCAAGGCGTCCTTCCCGGTGCTCGGCAACCCCGCCAACCGGACGCGGACCGTGCTGCTCACCTTCGACCAGTTCCGCTACGGCTTCGCCAACGCCGTCACCGAGGACGAGGCGCGCGAGCTCTACGACGCCCACCATGTGCCCGCGCCCGGCCGGCCGCTCTTCCAGGCGGCGTTCGCCAACCTCAACCTGTCCACGGCCACCAAGGCGGACCGGCACCACCCGGAGCGCGGGCCGATGCTCGTGATCACCGGCGGAAGCGACAACATCGTGCCGTTCGCCCTGGCCAACGCCGCCTACAAGCGGCAGCGCGCGAACAAGGGCGCCGTCACCGAGCTCGTCGAGATCCCCGGGGTGGGTCACTCACTGGTGATCGACAGCCACCAGGGCGAGGTCGTCGACGCGGTCCTGGACTTCCTCTCCACCGCCCTGTGAGCGTCAGATGAGCGGGTGGCGCACCACGGTCTCGTGCCGGCCGGGACCCACGCCGATCACCGAGATCCGCGAGCCCGACAGCTCCTCGCAGCGCTCGACGTAGGCCCGCGCCGCAGCCGGGAGCTCCTCGAACGTGCGGGCGCCCGAGATGTCCTCCCACCAGCCGGGAAGGTACTCGTAGACCGGCGTCGCGTGGTGGAAGTCCGACTGGCTGACCGGCATCTCGTCGTGACGCACGCCGTCGACGTCGTACGCCACGCAGATGGGGACCTGCTCGAGGCCGGTGAGGACGTCGAGCTTGGTCAGCACGAAGTCGGTGACGCCGTTGACCCGGGCGGCGTAGCGGGCGACGACCGAGTCGTACCAGCCGCAGCGGCGGGGCCGACCGGTGGTGGTGCCGTACTCGTGGCCCTGCTTGCGGAGGAACTCGCCGTGGCCGGCGGGGTCCTCGGGTCCACCGTCCAGCTCGGTCGGGAACGGGCCCTCGCCGACGCGGGTGGTGTAGGCCTTCACGATCCCGACGATCTGCGTCAGCCGCGCGGGCGCGATGCCGCTGCCGGTCGAGGCGCCGCCCGCGGTCGCCGAGGAGGAGGTGACGAAGGGGTAGGTGCCGTGGTCGACGTCGAGCAGCGTGGCCTGGCCGGCCTCGAGCAGGACGGTCTTCTCCGCGAGGAGCGCCTCGTGCAGCAGGAGGGCGGTGTCGCACACGTAGGGCCGCACCCGCTCGGCGTACGAGAGGAGCTCCTCGACGATGGCGTCGACGGTGAAGCCACGGCGGTTGTAGACCTTGGTGAGGATCTGGTTCTTCAGCTCCAGCGCCCCCTCGACCTTGCCGCGCAGGATGGACTCGTCGAAGAGGTCCTGGACGCGGATGCCGATGCGGTTCATCTTGTCCGCGTACGTCGGCCCGATGCCGCGACCGGTGGTGCCGATGCGCCGCGCCCCGAGGAAGCGCTCGGTCACCTTGTCGAGCTCGCGGTTGTAGGACGCGATGACGTGCGCGTTGGCGCTGAGCTTGAGGTCGCTGGTGTCGATGCCGCGCGCCTCGAGGCCCTCGATCTCCTCGAAGAGCACGCCGAGGTCGACGACGACGCCGTTGCCGATCACCGGCGTGCAGCCCGGCGTGAGGATGCCGCTCGGCAGCAGGTGGAGGGCGAACTTCTCGGTGGACCCGTCCGGCTGCGGGATGACGACCGTGTGACCGGCGTTGTTGCCGCCGTTGAACTTCACCACGTAGTCGACGGAGGAGCCGAGCAGGTCGGTCGCCTTGCCCTTGCCCTCGTCGCCCCACTGAGCACCGATGATCGCTATAGCTGGCACTGGCGTCACCCTACCGGCGGGTCAGGCCGCGACGCGAGTCACAGCCGGAGCCGCGGCCAGAGTCACAGCCAGCCGCGCCGGGCGGCCTCGACGCCGGCCTGGAAGCGGGACTCGGCCCCGAGCTCGGCCAGGAGCTCGGCCACCCGACGGCGCACCGTCCGCAGGCTGACGCCGAGACGGCGCGCGATCTGCTCGTCCTGCGCTCCGCGGGCCAGCTGTGCCAGCAGGAAGCGGCGCATCTCGTCCGGGTCCGCCGCGGGCTCCGCGGCGAGCGGCGTGGCGCGCGCCCAGAGCTCCTCGAAGTACCACCCGGCGAGCTCGACGATGCCCGACTGGCGCACCGTCGTCCGCGGCGAGGCCCCCAGGCCGAGCGGCTCGGGGAAGAGGGCCTGCGACCGGCCCGCGACGATCATCCGGGTCGGCACCTCGGGCAGCAGCCGGATCTCCTCGCCCTGGACGGCACGCAGCCGGATGAACTCCGGCGCGTCGGCGAGCACGCGCACCGGGTAGATCGCCCGGATCGGCCGGCCGGCCGCCAGCAGCTCGACGACGACCTCCGACACCTGGGCCTCCCACGGCAGGCTCCACTGGTCGGGCCGCAGCCAGAGGATCTCCCCGACCGAGGAGCGCAGCATCGTCCGGATCAGCTGGACCCAGTCGCTGCCGGAGGTGAGCTCGCCGTCGATCGGATCGCTCAGCTCGACCGCGTCGCCGCCGGCGTACGACGTCGTGCCGGTCAGCAGCGGGAGGACCGCGGCGATCTCCTGCAGGTGCTCGCCGGCCTCCTCCGCACGCCGCGCGGAGAGGCGGAGCAGCTCGCTGACGACGTCGGCGGGCGACCGCACCCGGACCCGCTCGTCGGCATCGATGCCGACCGCGCCGCCGGCGACGAGCGGATCCAGTCGCTCCCGGAGTCTCTCCGGGGGGAGGTCCATCGCCGCCGCGATCCACGCGACGGTCTGGCCGTCCTGCGGCAGCAGCCGCTCGTAGAGCCGCGCGGCGGGACGGGAGAAGCCGAGCGCCGTCAGCAGGGTCTGCGGAGTCCGCGGCGGCATGACGGCAGGCTAGGGCATGTCGCGCGCGGCAGGGCACGGCCGCAAACCGAGTCGCTGGCCGCACCCGGCCACCACTAGATTTGCCGCCATGCCCGCTTCGACCTCCGGGGGACCGACCGACTGGGTCACCCGCGCCGCCGACGACGCCCTCCGCCACCACGAGCGTGCGGGCGACCCGGGCAAGCCGGTGACGGTCGCCTCCGGCGCCTCGCCGAGCGGGCCGATCCACCTGGGCAACCTGCGCGAGTTCCTCACCCCGCACTTCGTCGCCGAGGAGCTGCGTCGCCGCGGCGTCCCGGTGCGCCACCTGCACAGCTGGGACGACTACGACCGCTACCGCAAGGTGCCCGCCGGCGTCCCGGCGGAGTGGGCCGAGCACATCGGCAAGCCGCTCACCGCGGTCCCGGACCCGTGGGAGTGCCACCCGAACTGGTCGGAGCACTTCAAGGCACCGCTGCGCGCCGCGCTCGCCGAGATGGGCGTGGAGATGGAGGAGATCTCCCAGACCGAGCGGTACACCGCGGGCGCCTACCGCGAGCAGGTCCTCCACGCCATCGCGCATCGGGCGAAGATCGAGGAGGTGCTCGCCCGCTACCGCACGCTCGCCGCCGAGAACCACATCGAGACCGACGACGAGGACGAGGTCGACGTGGCGGCCACCGAGGAGCTGAGCCGGTTCCCCTACAAGCCCTACTGCCGCACCTGCGGGCGCGACACCACGACCATCACCTCGTGGTCCGACGAGACGCACGACCTGGCCTACGCCTGCGACACCTGCGGATTCGCCGGGGTCACCAACCTCGACACGCAGTTCGAGGGCAAGCTGGTCTGGAAGGTCGACTGGCCGATGCGCTGGGCCTACGAGGGCGTCGACTTCGAGCCCGGCGGCCTCGACCACTCCACGCCCGGATCGTCCTACACGGTGGGCAAGGAGCTCGTCTCGGAGGTCTTCTCAGGCGAAGCGCCGGCGTACGTCGCCTATGCCTTCGTCGGCTTCGCCGGGATGCAGAAGATGTCCTCCTCGGCGGGCGGCGTGCCGATCCCGGCCGACGCGCTCACGGTGCTCGAGGCGCCGATGGTGCGCTGGCTCTACGTCCGCCGCCAGCCCAAGCAGGCGTTCAACATCGACTTCGGCCCCGAGGTCGTGCGGCTGTACGACGAGTGGGACTCCCTCACCCGCAAGGCGACCGTCGGCGAGAAGCGCGACGTCGCCGTGCTCGCCTGGGAGCGGGCCACCTCGACCGCTGCCGCTGGCGCGCTGCCGACCCCGCCGGTCGTGGTGCCGTTCCGGCTGCTCTCCTCGGTCGCCGACGTGACGGCCGGCAACGTCTCGGTCATCACGTCGGTGGTGGCGGGGTCGGGCTTCGCCGTGAGCGAGCCCGCGGACCTCGAGCCGCGACTGCGCCGGGCGCGCGCCTGGACCGCCGAGTACGTCGACGAGGACGCCCGCACCACCGTCCGCACCTCCCCCGCTCCGCGCCTGGCCGAGCTCAGCGCGCAGGAGTCGGAGTGGATCGGGCTGCTGCTCGCGCACCTGCCCGCGGACTACGCACTCGACGAGCTCACGACCGTCATCTACGGCGTGCCGAAGCTCGCTCGCGGTCTCGCCGTGACCGACGCGCCGACCGAGGAGGTGAAGGCGGATCAGAAGGCGTTCTTCGCGCTGCTCTACGACCTCCTCGTCGCCGCCGAGCGCGGCCCCCGGCTCCCGACCCTCTTCCTCGCGCTCGGGGACGAGACCGTGCGCAGCCTGCTGACGGCCTGAGGTCGCGCGGACCGCCCGGGTCGCCGAGCCCAGTCGCCGGATTCAACAGCCGTTTCCGCCCGCAGCCGGCCGTGGTGCCGAATTCAACAGCCGTTTCCGCCCGTGGCAGCGCATCGCTCGGGTCGAACAGACGTTTCCAGAAACAGCCGTTGATCCGCCCGCGCCCGGGCATCGCACGGAAACACGCGTTGAGGGAACACCCGTTGAGAACGAGGCGACGGGCAGGCGCGAGCTGAAACACCCGTTGCACCCCGCAGGGTGACGGTCAGCGGGCGCTCAGCCAGCGCGAGACGTCGCCGCGGGCGAGCAGGCCGATCGCCGCGGCGGCGGCGGCGAGCGGCAGCACCAGCAGCGGCGTGGCGACGCTCGCGAGGCTCAGGCACGCGGCGGCACAGGAGGCGCTGATGATCAGCACGATCCGCGCCCACGCGATCCGCCGGAGCACGAGGTAGGCGAGCACGCAGGCCCCGAGCGCCCACAGCAGCACCCCGCCCGCGATCAGCACGAAGAGGACCCGAATCAGGTCGGCCGTGACGCCGGCGGTCTCGAGGAGGTCGGGGTTGGTCCTCCGCATCTCGTCGATGACCGGCGTCGGGTCGATCACCAGGAGCGCGGCGCGCGTCACGAACACGGCGGCGACGAGCACCGAGGTGACCCAGGTGAGGATCGACGCGCCGAGGATCGCGCCCGGACGACTCGTCGGCACCGGAGCGACGGGGCCGGCGGCGTACGGCGGCGGCCAGTCGCTCATCGGACGTGCCCGCGTCGGCGCCGGAGCCGGCGGCACGAC
>NZ_JASGDD010000025.1:0-4275 GCF_047607365.1 Nocardioides sp.
CGGCTCCGGCTGCCCCTGCCGCCGGCGCCGCTCCCGCCGCCGAGGACCCCATGGCGGTCCTCACCCGTGCCAAGCAGATGCTCGACGCCGGCCTCATCACGCAGGCCGACTACGACGCCGCGAAGGCCAAGGCCCTGGGCCTCTGAGATGGCCTCGGAGATGCCGGAGGAGTCAGCCGGGCCGAGCGACTCGGAGGGTCCACGGAGGCCGACCTTCGACGGGCCGCCGCTCTCGCTCGAGGAGGAGATCGCCGCGGCGAAGGCGGAGCCCGAGCCGGGACCGAGCATCGAGACGGTCAACGTCGCGGTCAAGGACGGCGTCAACCGCTGCCCGAAGTGCGGCTCGACCGACGTCCAGCTCCGCGAGGCGACGGGGATGCTCGTGTGCCGGTTCTGCCGGCACGAGTGGACCGAGGAGCGGGTCGAGGAGGAGTTCGGCCTCGGCGAGGGCATCGACCAGCTCCAGGGCACCGTGATCGCCAGCGGCGCGGCCGACATCCAGGCCGACGCCGCCGACCAGGTGACCTTCAAGTGCGAGGCCTGCGGCGCCGAGGTCGTGGTCGACACCGCCCACGCCCTCAACGCCCGCTGCCACTGGTGCCGGCACACGCTCAGCGTCAACCAGCAGATCCCCAACGGGGCGGTCCCCGACGCCGTACTGCCGTTCCAGCTCAACAAGGACGTCGCCGTCGGGAAGATCCGCGACTTCGCCTCGAAGCGGCGGCTCTTCGCCCACCGCCGGTTCCGGCACGAGTTCGTGCCCGAGAACGTCCTCGGCGTCTACCTGCCCTATCTCGTCGTCGACGGCCGGGCCGAGACCGAGTTCGTCGGCCGGGGCGAGGTCGAGACGAAGCGCTGGACGGAGAAGCACGGCGACGACACCCAGACCTTCTACGCCGCCGACGTCTTCCGGGTGTCCCGCGCCGTCGCGTTCACCGTGGACGACCTGACGATGGAGGGCTCCTCCGCGCGCGCCGACTTCGGCAACGGCACGACCAACAACATCATCAACTCGATCCTCCCGTTCGACACGAAGAACGCGGTGAAGTGGAACGCGAGCTATCTCGTCGGCTTCACCAGCGAGAAGCGCGACCGCAACGTCAGCGGCATGGAGCCCGAGCTGGAGGACCAGCTCCTCTCCATCGGACGCTCCCAGGTCCACCCCTCCCTGGGCCGCTTCGACCGTGGCGTGCGCTGGGAGCAGGAGAAGGTCACCGTCGGCGGGTCCCGCTGGGTCGCGATGTACCTGCCGGTCTGGCTCTACTCCTACCGCCAGGCCAGCAACGGGATGCTCCACTACATCGCCGTCAACGCCCGCACGGGGGAGACCATGGGCAGCATCCCGATCTCGCAGCCCAAGCTGCTCCTGGCCGCGCTCACGGTCGGCACCGTCCTCGAGGGCATCGTCGGCACCTTCCTCGTGGCGGCCGCGCGATGACCGGCATCCTGGACGTCGTCGTCCTCAACTCCGACGGCGGCGGCGCGCTGTGGCTCCTCGCCGCCGGGCCCGCGGGCGCGATCGGGACCTACTGGAGCGTCTACCGCTACTACCGCAACAACGACAAGAGCCACGACTTCGAGCGCGACACCCTCATCGAGGCCAAGCCGGTCACCGGCACCGAGGAGCGCGTCGACCACATCTCGCGCACGAGGGACTCCGACATCGACGGCGACAACAGCGCCGCCTACCGCCAGCGGGTCCAGCGACTGCGCTGACGCACGGTAAGGTCGCCTGCGTGACGTATCGACGGGTCCTGCTGAAGCTCTCCGGTGAGGTCTTCGGAGGTGGCCGGGTCGGGGTCGACCCCGACGTCGTCGGGGCGATCGCCCGCGAGATCAAGGCGGTCGTCGACGCCGGGGTCCAGGTGGCGGTCGTCACCGGTGGCGGGAACTTCTTCCGCGGCGAGGAGCTCCAGCAGCGCGGCATGGACCGCGTGCGGGCCGACTACATGGGCATGCTCGGCATCGTGATGAACTGCCTGGCCCTGCAGGACTTCCTCGAGAAGCTCGGCGTCGACACGCGCGTCCAGACCGCGATCACGATGGGCCAGGTCGCGGAGCCCTACATCCCGCGGCGCGCGATCCGGCACATGGAGAAGGGGCGCGTCGTCATCTTCGGCGCCGGCATGGGCCTGCCCTACTTCTCGACCGACACGGTGGCCGTCCAGCGTGCGCTGGAGAGCCACTGCGACGTCGTACTCGTCGGGAAGAACGGGGTGGACGGGGTCTACTCCGCCGACCCCCACAAGGACCCGACGGCGACGAAGTACGAGCACCTCACCTACGACGAGGCCATCGCCCAGGGCCTCAAGATCATGGACCAGACCGCCTTCACCCTCTGCCGGGAGAACAAGATGCCGATGGTCGTCTTCGGCATGGAGCCCGAGGGCAACATCCTGCGCGTCGTGCGGGGTGAGAGGATCGGCACGCTAGTCAGCGCCGGCTGACCACACGGGCCGTCGGCGCCCGACCCGTACTACGAGAAGCACGCAGGAGCACACGGTGATCAACGACATCCTCAACGAGGCCGACGACAAGATGGGCAAGTCCGTCGACGCGACCAAGGAGGACTTCAACACCATCCGTGCCGGCCGCATCACGCCCGCCGTCTTCAACAAGCTGACCGCGGAGTACTACGGGACGCCGACGCCGCTCCAGCAGCTCGCCACCTTCACCAGCCCGGAGCCGCGCGTGATCAACATCGCGCCCTTCGACCAGTCCGCCATGGGCGCCATCGAGAAGGCCATCCGCGACTCCGACCTCGGCGTCAACCCGTCCAACGACGGCAAGATCCTGCGCGCGGTCTTCCCCGACCTCACCGAGGAGCGCCGCAAGGACTTCATCAAGCAGGCCAGGGAGAAGGCCGAGCAGGGCCGCATCGCCGTGCGCCAGGTCCGCCAGAAGGCCAAGCAGAGCCTCGAGAAGCTCGGATCGGACGGCGAGGTCGGCAAGGACGACGTCACCGGCGCCGAGAAGCGGCTCGACGGCCTCACCAAGAAGCACACCGACGCCATCGACGACCTGCTCAAGGCCAAGGAAGCCGAGCTCCTCGAGGTATGACGGAGGTCAAGGAGCACGGCCGGGCGGGCCGTGACCTCAAGGCTGCCATCGCCTCGGGGGTCGGTCTCCTCGCGCTCGCGGCGGTGACGCTGCTCTTCTGGAAGACGGCCTTCCTCATCCTCGTGATCGCCGTGCTCGTGGTCGCGGTGTGGGAGCTGCGCCGTGGGCTGCTGGTCAAGGAGATCGACCTGCCCGAGCAGCCGCTCATGGTGGGCGGCGCGGTGATGATCGCGGTCGCCTACCTCTGGGGCGCCCCCGCTCTGGTCACCGCCACGGCCGTCACCGCGCTGGCCATCATGCTGTGGCTCCTGCACCGTGGCATCGAGGGCTACGTGCGTACGGCGACGGGCGCGGTGTTCACGCTCATCTACCTGCCCTTCCTCGGCTCGTTCGTCGGCCTGATGCTCGCCGAGGGCGGGACCTGGCGGGAGACCGGCATCGACGACGGGGTGAAGGGGATGATCGCCTTCGTCCTCATCACGGTCGCCTCGGACACCGGCGGCTACATCGCCGGCGTCCTCTTCGGCCGCCACCCGATGGCGCCGGTGATCAGCCCCAAGAAGTCCTGGGAGGGCTTCGCCGGATCGATCGTGCTGAGCATCGCCGCCGGTCTCCTCGTCGTCACCTGGTGGCTCGACGGCGCCTGGTGGGTCGGTGTCGTCGCGGGCCTGATCGGCGCGTCGATGGCGGTGCTCGGCGACCTCGTCGAGTCGGTGATCAAGCGCGACCTCGGCATCAAGGACATGAGCCAGGTCATCCCCGGCCACGGTGGCGTGATGGACCGGCTCGACTCGCTGCTGGCGACCATCGCGCCGCTCTGGCTGCTGCTGCACTACACGGTCTTCTGATCTCGCGCTGATCACGTCGCGGACAGGCGGCCGCCTCCGGCGTACAGTGAACACATGTACACCGAAGCGGGCCCCGGCGCCCGATCCACCGCTCGATCCGTCGGTGGCCCGTCCGTCCTCGACGGCGCGGCGCTGCTCGCGGAGGTGGCCGACGAGCTCGTGCTGCGCACCGTCCACGACACCCACCGCGCCATCGGCGGCCGCGTCCACCGGGTCGCCGCGCGAGCCACGGCCGGCGCCTCGGCGATGCCCACCACGGCCCACGCTGCCGTCTCCGAGGGCGTCTACGCCGCGATCGGCCTCGGGCTGAGGGCGGCGCGCGCCGGGCTCGACCAGGCGGCCCGCCGCGACGGCGGCGGCCGGGCTCC
>NZ_JASGDD010000026.1:0-7597 GCF_047607365.1 Nocardioides sp.
AGGAGGTCGCCGGCGCGGCGCGCGCCCTGGCCGAGGCGCGGGCGTTCGTCGGCACGGCCGGCAACGTCTCGGCGCGGGCCGGCAGCCACGTCGCGATCACCGGGACCGGCGTCCGGCTCGCCACCTGCACGCGAGCCGACGTCACGGTCGTGACCGTCGGCGGCGGGATCGTCGAGGGCACGCTGGAGCCGAGCTCGGAGCTCGGGCTGCACCTGGACCTCTACCGCGCCTCGGCGACGACCTCCGCGGTCGTGCACACCCACGCGCCGGCGAGCACGGCGGTGGCCTGCGTGCTCGACCGGCTGCCGGTGATCCACTACCAGCAGCTCCTCCTCGGCGGCGACATCCGCGTGGCGCCGTACGCGACCTTCGGGAGCCCCGAGCTGGCGACCGCCGTCGCGACCGCCATCGAGGGACGGCAGGCCGCGCTCATGGGCAGCCACGGATCGGTCGCGGTCGGCGCCTCCCTCTCGGCCGCCGTCGGCAACGCCCTGCTGCTGGAGTGGCTCGCCGACCTCCATCTGCGCGCCAGCCGGCTCGGCACGCCCCGCGAGCTGAGCGCGGCCGAGCAGGAGGACGTCATCCACGCCGCTCTCGCGCGGGGGTACGGCGCGCCGCGATCGCACACCGCCGCGCTCGAGGATCAGGAGCAGTCATGAGGATCGCCACCGTCGGAGTCCACGTGCTCGACACCCACCTCTTCGGAGTCGAGTCCGTCCCGGCCGGCTCGGAGGGCCAGCTGATCGACTCGTCGTGGATCTCCGCGGCGGGCACCGCCGGCGGGACCGCGCTGGTGCTCGCCCGGCTGGGCGCCGAGGTGACGACGTATGGCGCGATCGGCGCCGACCCCGCCGGAGACCTGCTGCTCGGGCTGCTCGAGCGCGAGGGCGTCGCCACGCGCCTGGTCCGCAAGGACGACCACCAGACCTCGACGTCGGTCATCCCGGTGAGGCCCAACGGCGACCGCCCGGCCTGGCACTGCATCGGCGCCAACGGCGCCTTCGGCCTGGCCGATCTGCCCGAGGAGGCGTTCGACGGCGTAGCGCACGTCCATCTCGGGGGACCGGAGTTCCTCGGCGGCGACGCTGCCGCCGAGGTGCTGCGGCGTGCCCGGGCCGCCGGCGCCACCACGTCGGTCGACGTCCTCGCGCCGGGCGACCCCGGCCTGCTCGCGTGGATCGAGGCGGCGCTGCCGGTCACCGACTTCCTGCTGCCCAACGACGAGCAGGTCCTCGGCTTCACCGGCGCGGCCACGGTCGAGGAGGGCGCGGCGGCGCTGCTCTCCCGCGGCGCCGGGTGCGTCGCGGTGACGGCCGGATCCCGAGGGGCGTACGTCGTCTCCGCCGGTGCCCCCGAGGCCGGGACCTGGGTTCCCGCCCACGAGATCGAGGTGGTCGACACCACCGGCTGCGGCGACGCGTTCAGCGCCGGATTCGTCGTGGGCCTGCTAGGCAGGCTCGGCGCGGGCGTCGTCGACGCGGCCCGTCTCGGCTGCGCCACCGCCGCCCACGTCGCGCAGGGCCGCGGCACCGACGGCGGGACCTACGACCTCGACACCGTCCGCGGCCTCGCCGGTCTGTGAGGCCCTCGGCGTCCGTGCCGCGAGCGCGGCGCGGTCAGCGACAGCCCTCGCCGCACCCGCAGGCGTCTCCATCGGCAGGACCGGTCGTAAACAGCGCCTCGGCGGGCGAGCAGCAGGCGTCGCCGCTCCACGCGGCGAGTCCCTCCCGGACGGCGAGGCAGGAGATCGCCAGCGCGGCGAGCGGATCGGCCCACCACCAGCCGAGCATGCTGTTGAGGACCAGGCCGACCAGCAGCACGCCGGACATGTAGGTGCACAGCAGCGTCTGCTTCGAGTCGGCCACCGCGGAGTGCGACCCCAGCTCCTGCCCGGCTCGCCTCTGGGCCAGCGAGGCGGCGGGCATGACGACGAGGCTCAGTGCCGCGATCACGATCCCCACCGTGGAGTGCCCGGGCTCGTGACTCCGGGCCAGCGTCGATGCGGCGTCGTACGCCAGGAACGCCGCGAGCCCGAAGAACGACAGCCCGATGACCTTGAGCGCGATCCGCTCGCGGGACTCGTGGTCGGTCCCCGAGAACTGCCACGCCACGGCAGCGGCAGAGGAGACCTCGATCACCGAATCGAGGCCGAAGCCCAGGAGGGCGGAGCTGCCGGCGCTCGAGCCGGCGAGCAGCGCCACCACCCCCTCGACGACGTTGTACCCGATGGTGAACACCACCAGCAGCCTCACCCGGCGGACGAGCGTCGCCGTTCGTCGCGGGCCCAGGGGCGTGCCGACGTGGATCGTCATGGCGCTCATCAGCAGCACCCGGACTCGGGGGCGTCGCACGCGCTCGGGTCGGTGACCAGCACGACCTCGAGCAGCTCCGCGAGAGCGTGCCCCAGCCGGTGGTCGGCGAGCTCGTAGCGCGTCCGCCGCCCCTCGGGGACGGCCACGACGAGACCGCAGCCACGCAGGCAGCCCAGGTGGTTCGACATCGACTGGCGGGAGACTCCGGCCGCGTCGGCGAGCTCCGCCGGGTAACCGGGCGCCGCACGCAACTCCAGGAGGACCCGCGCCCTCGTCGGGTCGGAGAGCGCGTGCCCGAACCGCGCCAGGGCCTCCAGGGAGAGCGGGGTCGCAGGAGCCATGACCCCACTGTAAAGCATCGGATGGATTCATGGTTCGCTGAATCAATACGTCGCTGGTCCCGACGTGAGAAAGGCCCCGGATCACTGATCCGGGGCCTTGCATTCGCGTGCGCGAGGGGGGACTTGAACCCCCACCCACTATACGTGGACTAGCACCTCAAGCTAGCGCGTCTGCCTATTCCGCCACCCGCGCGAGTGCGAGGAGAACGTTAGCAGCGCGACGCGTCGCCGACGAATCGAGGGCGGCTACGGTGGTGCGCATGACGTCCTACGATCCCGCGGCCGAAGTCGTCGAGCTGTGCCAGGACCTGATCCGGATCGACACGAGCAACTACGGCGACGACTCGGGGCCGGGGGAGCGGACGGCGGCGGAGCGGGTGGCGGAGCTGCTGGACGAGGTCGGCATCGCGTCGACGCTGCACGAGTCGACGCCCGGCCGGACCAGCGTCATCGCGCACTGGGGCGGCGACGGCAGCCGCGACGACGCCCTGCTGGTGCACGGCCACCTCGACGTCGTGCCCGCCGAGGCGAGCGACTGGCAGGTCGATCCGTTCGCCGGCGAGCTTCGGGACTGCCCTCAGGGCGGGCTCAGCGTGTGGGGCCGGGGAGCGGTCGACATGAAGGACTTCGACGCGATGGTGCTCAGCATCGTGCGGGCACGCCAGCGCGCCGGCGTACCGCCTGCGCGGCCCGTGCTCCTCGCCTTCACCGCCGACGAGGAGGCGGGCGGGCACCACGGCGCGCAGCCGCTCACCGAGGATCTGCGGGAGCACTTCGACGGCGTCACCGAGGCGGTCGGCGAGGTCGGCGGGTTCTCGACGACGATCCGCGGCCGCCGGCTCTACCTCGTCGAGGCCGCCGAGAAGGGCATGGCCTGGATGCGCCTCACCGCCCGCGGCACGGCCGGCCACGGCTCGATGATCAACCGCGACAACGCCGTCAGCGACCTCGCCGGCGCCGTCGCCCGGATCGGGGCGCACGCGTGGCCGGTCGCGCTCACGCCGACGATGGAGACGCTGCTGGCAGCGGTCGGCGAGCTGGCCGGCGTCGAGGCGACCCCCGAGAACGCCGAGTCCCTGGTCGAGGAGTTCGGCCCCGCCGCGCGGATGATCGGCGCGACCCTGCGCAACGTCACCAACCCGACGATGCTCCAGGCCGGCTACAAGGTCAACGTCATCCCCACCGAGGCCGTCGCACACGTCGACGGCCGCTTCCTGCCGGGCTTCGAGGACGACTTCTTCGAGACGCTCGCCAAGCTCGTGGGGGAGGACGTCGAGCTCGACTTCGTCTCCCGCCAGCGCTCCTGGGAGATGCCGTACGACGACACCGCCATCTCCCGCGCGATCTCGGCCTCCCTCCTGGCCGAGGATCCGGACGCGGTCGTCGCGCCCTACCTGATGAGCGCGGGCACCGACGCCAAGCACTTCGGCAAGCTCGGCATCCGCACCTACGGCTTCGCGCCGCTGCGGCTGCCCGAGGAGCTCGACTTCACCGGGCTCTTCCACGGCGTGGACGAGCGGGTGCCGGTCGACGCGCTGGAGTTCGGAGCGCGGGTCTTCGACCGCTTCCTCGACCTCGCCTGAGGGCGGCTCCCGCAGTCGCCGGGCGCTTTCACGCGAACGCCGGGACGTCGTGGCCCCTGCGCCGCGTCGAGAGCCGCGGTGTCCCCGGCAAGGTGGGATCTCGGGCGGCCGGAGGACTCAGGCGGTGCGGACAGCGCGGATGATCTTGCGGCGGAGGACGACCCGGCGCTTGCCGTCGTTGCCGATCCGCACCCGATCGAGTGTCCAGCCGCCCTGCTCGGCGCGCTCGACGAGGAAGCGGGTGACGGCATTGCGCGAGAGCGCCCGCTCGAACACCACGGAGTCGAACTCCCATTCCACACCGGGCTGGGGAGGGCGGCGGTCGATGGCGGGCATGCGGGCTCCTCTACAGGTCGGAGACGTCGTCCAGGGCGGAGACTAGCTCGGGCGGCAGCACCTTCGATGCCGCACCGAGGAGTGAGCCGAGTTGCGAGGAGGTGCGCGCGCCGAGGATGGGGGCGGCGACGCCGGGGCGGTCGCGCAGCCACACGAGCGCCACCTCGGCGGGCGTCCAGCCCAGCCCGTCGGCGGCGCGAGCGACGGCGCCCACGACGGCGGCGCTGCGCTCGTCGAGATAGGCGTGGACGTGGGCGCCGTAGGTGGTGTCGGCGCCGCGGGAGTCCGACGGCGTGCCGGTGCGGTACTTCCCGGTCAGCACGCCGCTCGCCAGCGGCGACCACGGCAGCACGCCCAGCCCGAGCGCAGAGGCCGCGGGCACGATCTCGTCCTCGAC
The DNA here is from genome assembly GCF_047607365.1 of Nocardioides sp. Lineage (GTDB taxonomy): Bacteria > Actinomycetota > Actinomycetes > Propionibacteriales > Nocardioidaceae > Nocardioides. Next base: position 4,970 of record NZ_JASGDD010000026.1, read on the forward strand.
CTCGCGGGCCAGCAGGCTGTACTGCACCTGCGTCGACACCAGGGGGGCGGAGGAGCCCTCCAGGAGGGTCGCTGCTCGCGCGGTCTGCCAGCCGTTGTAGTTGGAGATGCCGACGTAGTGGGCCTTGCCCGAGATGACCGCCTGCTCCAGCGCCGCGAGGGTCTCCTCCAACGGCGTGTCGTCGGACCAGACGTGCACCTGCCACAGGTCGACCCGGTCGGTGCCGAGCCGGCGCAGCGAGGTGTCGAGGTCGTCGAGCAGCGTCCGGCGGCTGGTGTCCATGCTCCGCTCGCCGCGCCGCGACGAGATCCCGGCCTTGGTGGCCAGCACCACGTCCTCGCGGGCGTCGAGCTCGGCGAGCAGCGACCCGAGCATCGTCTCGGACGCGCCGTCGTTGTAGACGTGGGCGGTGTCGACCAGGGTCCCGCCGGCGTCGAGGAAGGCCCGGAGCTGGTCGCGAGCCTCGTGCTCGTCGGTCGTCCGGCCCCACGTCATCGTGCCGAGCCCGAGGTGGGAGACCTTGAGTCCGCTCGATCCGAGGCGCCGCTGTTGCATGCACGTGAAGATAGTGCGCAGACTCAGCGATTCCCCTACGCCACGCCTGTGCGGCCCCTCTAGGCTCTGCGCTCGTGGACTATCTGGACTCCGTGATCCTCGGCATCGTGGAAGGACTCACCGAGTTCCTCCCCGTCTCCAGCACCGGGCACCTGACCATTGCGGAGAAGATCCTCGGTCTCCCCATCGACGACGACGGCGTGACGGCGTACACCGCGGTCATCCAGATGGGCGCGATCGCCGCCGTCCTCGTCTACTTCGCCAAGGACATCCGCGACATCGTCGTCGGCTGGTCCACCGGCATCTTCAAGCCGGAGAGGCGGGGCACGATCGAGCATCGGATGGGGTGGTACGTCATCGCCGGCTCGATCCCCATCGGAGTGATCGGGCTGCTGGCCAAGGACATCATCTCCGGGCCGCTGCGCTCGCTGTGGTGGGTCGCCGGCGCGCTGATCGCCTGGAGCGCCGTCATGGTGCTCGCCGAGCGGTTCGGCGCCCAGGACCGCGGCGAGAAGAAGCTCACGATGCGCGACGCGATCATCATCGGGCTCGCCCAGTGCATCGCGCTCATCCCCGGCGTCTCGCGCTCCGGCGCCACCATCTCGACGGGCCTCCTGCTCGACCTCGACCGCGTCACCGCGACCCGGCTGAGCTTCTTCCTCTCCATCCCGGCCCTCACCGCCGCCGGGCTCTACGAGCTCAAGGACGTCGCCGGCTCGGGCATCGGCGCGGGCCAGACCATCGTCGGCACCGTGGTCGCCTTCATCGTCGCGTACGCCGCCGTCGCCTGGCTGCTGAAGTTCGTCGCCGGGCACACGATCGCCTCCTTCGTGCCCTACCGCGTCGTCCTCGGCGTCGTCCTCCTGGTCCTCCTCGCCACCGGCGCCGTCAACGCCACCTGATCCGGGGCGGCGCTCTCCGGGGAGGCGCTCAGAGCCAGCCGGAGCGCTTGAAGAAGATCCAGAGCCCGGTGACCGAGCCCGCCATGAGCAGCAGCGCCATCGGGTAGCCGAGCGTCCACGAGAGCTCGGGCATGTGGGTGAAGTTCATGCCGTAGACGCCGGCGATGAAGGTCGGGACGACGATGAGGGCGGCGCCTGCGGAGATCTTGCGCATGTCGTCGTTCTGCTGCACCGAGATCTGGGCCAGATGCGCCTCGAACGCCGTCGACAGCATCGCCTCGAGCTGCTCGGCGAGCTCGGTGGCGCGGTTGAGGTGGTCGAGGACGTCGCGGAAGAACGGCTCGATGTCGGGGTCCACCCCGGGCACGGCGCCGGAGGCGAAGCCGCGCACCGGCTCGCGGAGGGGGAGCACCGCTCGGCGTACCTCGGCCAGCTCGCGCTTGAGGGTGTAGATCCGGGCGGAGTCGCTGGTCCGGGCGGAGGAGAAGACGGAGGTCTCGACCTCGTCCACGTCGGTCTGGAGCTCGTCGAGCACGGCGAGGTAGCCGTCGACCACCGTGTCCGCGACCGTCCAGATCGCGGCCGACGGCCCCTGGGAGAGCCGGTCGGGCGCCGCCTCGAGCGCATGCCGGGCGGCGTCGAGCCGGACCCCGCGGCCGTGCCGGACGGTGATGATGAAGTCGCGGCCGGCGAAGAGGTTGATCTCCCCGGTCTCGACCTGGTCGTCCTGATCGACGTACCAGAGCGTCTTGAGGACCATGAACAGGCTCTCGTCGTACCGCTCGAGCTTCGGCCGCTGGTGCGCCAGGACCGCGTCCTCGACGGCGAGCGGGTGCAGGTCGAAGGCCTGGGCGACCTCGTCGAGCTCGGTCTGGCTGGGCGCGTACAGGCCGAGCCAGATGAAGTCGCCGGGCTCGGTCGCCTCGGCGCGGAGCCGGGCGTACTCGTGCGGATGGCAGTCCGACTCCACCCTCCGGCCGGCGCGGTAGAGCGCGATGTCGACGATCACAGGCACACCGTAGGCCACGCGAGACCGCTCAGTAGGCTGGCGCGCATGGCGACAGTCGTCCTGGTCCGGCACGGCCGCAGCACCGCCAACGTGGCGCGGGTGCTGGCCGGCCGGAGCGCGGGCGTCCTCCTCGACGGCGAGGGCGCCGCCCAGGCCCGCCGG
>NZ_JASGDD010000027.1:0-15002 GCF_047607365.1 Nocardioides sp.
CGCACTCGACGCCCGCCTCGCGCAGCGCGTGCGCCGCGGCCAGGCCGGCGATGCCGGCGCCGACGACGATCACCCGCCCGGGCTCGCCGGGGACGGGCGGCGGGACCGACCCGTCGTCGTACGCGCGCAGCCGGGGGACGCTCACTGGCAGAGCCCCGCGTCCGCGAGCGCCTGGTTCTGCTCCTCGGTGCGGCCGTTGGCCTCCAGCGACGGCGACGGTGACGACGACGGCGACGGCGACGAGGAGCCCGAGGACGGCGGGGACGAGGACGATGGCGTCGCGCTGGGGGTCGCCGAGGAGCTCTGCCCGGGCAGATGGTCGACGCCGATGGCGTCGGTGGTCAGGCTGGCGGGGAGGGCCTGGTCGTGCAGCAGCCGGCGCCACAGCACGTCGGCCTCGTCCGCGGTCCACACGACCCGACCGGAGTAGGCGGGGTTGCCCTTGAGCTCCGGGTCGACCGACGCGTAGTGCCACGGCACGGTGAGGAACTGGATCCCGCTGCTGCCGACGTCCTTGAACTGCAGCGCGAGCCCGACCAGGTCGGTGAGGTCCATGTCGAGGGTGAGCGACTTGGTGGCGGCGTTGAGGAAGCTGGTCACCTTCAGGGGGTTGGCGAGGGTGTCGGCCGAGAGCACCCGGCCGACCATCGCGGCGATGAGGGCCTGCTGCCGCTTCACCCGGGCGAGGTCCGTGCCCTCGATCGCGCCGCCGCCGATCCCGTGGCGGACGCGGGCGTACGCCAACGCCTTCTTCCCGCTGTAGGTGTGGGTGCCCTTCGTGAAGGTCGTCTTCGTGTAGGAGTCGTAGAACGTCTCGGGAAGGCACACCTCGACGCCGCCGATGGCGTCGATCATGCTCACGAAGCTGGCGAAGTTCACCGTGACGTAGTGGTCGACGAAGATCCCGGTCGCCTGCTCGAACTGCTCGATCGTGCAGTTCTCCGTCCCGATCGCGTAGGCCGCGTTCCACATCTGGAGCGTCGCCGCCGGGTGGATCTCGGAGGGCTTGTCCTTGTCGCGGCACTTCGGTCGGTCCACGAGCGAGTCCCGCGGGATGGAGACGCCGTACGCACGCTTCCGGTCGGCCGAGAGGTGCAGCAGCATCGTGGTGTCCGAGCCGCCTCCGCCGGGGACGCCGTCGATGTCGCAGCCGTCGCAGTCGCGGCTGTCCGAGCCCATCACGAGGATGTTGAGCGCGCCCGTCGGGCCGGTGTCGACGGCCTTCGTGGGCCGCGGGCCGAGGGGGTCGATCGGCTTCTGGTTCAGGTTGCCGTTGAGATGGCGGTAGAAGTACGCCACCGACATCGCCGAGGTGAGCGCCAGGACCAGCAGCGTCGACAGCAGGACCCTCGCGACGGTGTGCCGCCGGTGCGCCCGGGCCCGGCGCTGCCCGCCACGAGTGGATCCGGAGCCGGCGTCGCCCTGGTCCTCGAGGTCGCTCACCGCGACATTGTCGGGCATGGAGACGCCCGCCGGCTGATCAGGGCTCGACTCGGAGGCTCCCGAACTCCACCTGGTCGCGCTGCTCCTTCGCGCGGTAGAGCAGCCGGTCGGCGGCATCCATGGCCTCGTTCGCGTCGACGGCCGTCGCGGCGTCGGCGACGTGGAGGACGCCGAAGCTCGCGGTGAAGGAGACCGGCTCGCCGTCGGGGAGGGTGAGGGGCGAGGTCCGCAGCTGCTCGCGCAGGCGCTCGGCCATGCTCTCCGCCAGGCCCGCGGACTGGCCGCTCGTGATCACCGCGAACTCCTCGCCGCCCAGGCGGATGACGGCGTCGTCGGCGCGCGACGCCTCCCGGACGACGTCGGCGACATGGCGCAGCGCCGCGTCGCCGACCGTGTGCCCGTGGCGGTCGTTGACCTGCTTGAAGTGGTCGAGGTCGAAGACGATCAGGGTGCGTGGACCGGCGCTCGCCCGCGAGGCCCATGCCGCATCGAGCGCCCGGCGGTTGGCCAGTCCGGTCAGCGGATCGGTCTCGGCGAGCTCGCTGAGCCGGTCGATCTGGATCAGCCGGCGCTCGTAGGCCACGGTGGCCGCGAGGACGGCGCCGGGCAGGATCACGGCCGCCAGCAGGCACGCGATCAGCGATCCGCGCTCCTGTGCCCGGTAGCCCGCCCGGTCGTCCTCGGCGATGGCCAGCATGGCGTCGCGGAAGGTGACGATGGCGCTCATCGTCGGGACGTACGTCGTGGCGAACTCGGTCGTCGTGATGCCGGCGGCACCCGCGCTCGCCGCCGTACGGACGGACTCGACGTAGTCGATGCCGTCACCGAAGTACGTCGAGTTGAGGCTGTCCCGCGCGCTCGCCGCGCCGGACTCGTCGGAGACCACCAGCGAGTCGAGCATGGCCTGGAGGAGCTGGACCCGGCCGAGGCTGATGTCGATCCTCGACTGGTCCTCGGCGGTGAGGGCCCGGTCGGTCGCCAGGGCCGGGGTGAAGCGCGAGCCGAGGAGTCCGGCCTCCTCGCGCAGCCTGCCCGCGAGGATTGCCGAGCGCAGCGGCGAGCTGGGGCTGGACTCGTGGCTCGGGATCGCGCTGAGCGCCTCGTCGGCGACGGTGAAGAACGTCGGCACGACCGCGACCATCCCCGCGATCGCCGACGAGAGCGCCTCCGTCGAGCGTCCTGAGCGGGGGAGGGCGAGCAGGTCGTCGATCGCTCCGCGGCCCTCGGCGAGACGCTCCCGGATCGTCTCCGCCCGGACAGCCGCGGCACGGGCGCCGGCGTCGTCATGCAGGCGCTCGATCGCCCGATCCAGAGCGTCGAGCCGGCGGTCGCTCGTGGCCCGGGCGGCCGCCAGCGCGGCGCTGGTGTCGCCGGGCAGCGGCAGGTCGGAGCCCAGGGCGCCGTTGGAGGGGCCACGCTCGGCGGAGGTCGCCTCGGCGGCGCGGAGCGAGGCCTCGAAGACCGTCAGCCACCGGTCGCTCGCAGCGGAGGCGCGCAGGTCGCGAGCCGCCTGCGCGGCGAGGAGGAGCGCCGGCGCGGCCAGCAGGAGCGCGACAAGGGCGGCGAGCCGCCGGGCCCGCCGCCGCGGAGAGGATCGGCCTGCACGCATACGGCTCCCTCGTCCGCGTGGTCAGCTGGTCGGGGTGACAGGATTTGAACCTGCGGCCTCTTCGTCCCGAACGAAGCGCGCTACCAAGCTGCGCCACACCCCGATGTGACTCCACCCCCGAGGAGGCGGCTCACAAGCACGGGAGCATAGCGGAGCCCGTTCACCCCTCCGTAATCGCGGTGTGCCGGTGAGGGCAGCGAGAGATCGACGACGACTCGTCGCGCTGCTGCCGAGCCTTCCGGCGATCGCGCTGGACGGGCCGAAGGCGGCGGGTCGGACCGAGACGCGCTGCGGGCCTCTTCACGCTCGACCGGCGCGCGCGGAGGGGGCGTCGTCGCTGATCCGGAGCCTGTTCTGGCGGAGGGTCGGCGGCATCGCGGTGGTGCCCCTCGCGCCCCTAGGACGCCTCCGTCGGCGTGAGGGTCAGCAGCGTCGCCTCGGGGCGGCAGGCCAGGCGCACGCGGAGCGTGGGGTTGGCGCCGAGGCCCGCGGAGACGTGCAGCCACGACGACCCCGGATCGCCCGGTGCGGAGTCGGCCGGGTGACGGCTCAGGCCTCGCGCGCGGGCGGCGTCGAGGTCGCAGTTCGTGGTCAGCGCGAGACTGTCGCCGCCCCCGCCGAGCAGGGGGACGCGGATCTGGCCGCCGTGGGTGTGGCCGGCCAGGATGGCGTCGTACCCGTCCCGGGCGAACTGGTCGAGCACCCGCAGGTAGGGGGCGTGCGTGACCGCGAGCCGTACGTCGGCGCCCGGGTCGGCCGGGCCAGCGACGTCGGCCAGGCGGTCGTAGGACAGGTGCGGGTCGTCGACGCCGGCGAAGGCGATCGCGAGGTCGCCGATCTTGAGCGAGCCGAACCCGTTGGTGAGGTCGAGCCAGCCGCCCCCGGTGAACCGGCGGGCCAGGTCGCGCCACGGCAGCGTGGGCGTGTGGGTCGCTCGCCGGCCGTCGTCGGGCAGGACGTAGCGCAGGGGATTGCGCAGCCCGGGCTCGAAGTAGTCGTTGGAGCCGAGCACGAACGCGCCCGGCACGTCGAGCAGTGGCCCGAGGGCCTCGACGAGCGGCCCCACCGCGTCGCGGTGGGCCAGGTTGTCGCCGGTGTTGACCACCAGGTCGGGGCGCAGCACCGCCAGCCCGGAGAGCCACTCGAGCTTGCGTGCCTGCGTCGGCACGAGATGAATGTCGGACAGGTGCAGCACCCGCACCGGGTCGGCGCCCGCGGGGAGGACGGGCAGCTCCACCTCGCGCAGGGTGTACTGCCGGGCCTCCCAGAGCGCGTAGCCGAGCACGCCGGCCCCGGCTGCCGCAGCCGCTGCCGTCGTACGCCCGATAAACCGTGCCGCTCCCATCCCCCCAGGCTGCCACAATGGCGGTCATGAGCAGCACGTTGAAGGGCACGCTTCGCACCGACCTCACCGCCGCGATGAAGGCCCGCGACGAGATCCGCTCCTCGACCCTGCGGATGGTGCTCGCCGCGATCACCAACGCGGAGGTCGCGGGCAAGCAGGCCGTGGAGCTGAGCGACGAGCAGATCGTCACGGTGCTGGCGAGCGAGGCGAAGAAGCGGCGCGAGGCGGCGGTGGCCTTCGCCGACGGCGGACGCGAGGAGAGCGCGGCCAAGGAGCTGGCCGAGGCGGCGGTCATCGCCGACTACCTCCCCGAGCAGCTCAGCCCCGCTGAGATCGAGGCGCTGGTCACCGAGACGATCGCCGAGCTCGGCGTCGCCGGCGACGGCATGCGCGCCATGGGCCGCGTGATGGGCGCGCTCCAGCCGAAGGTCAAGGGCCGTGCCGACGGCGGCGCCGTCTCCGCCGAGGTGAAGCGGCAGCTCGGCTAGACGGTCATCTAGCGGTCCCTCTTCCGCTTCTTCTTGCCCTTCTTGCCCTTGCTGACGGCCGGCTGGGACGTGATCTTGATCTTGTCCTTGAGCAGGTCCGGCGTGGCGGTCTTCATCGACTCGGGGATCGGGGTGAAGTCCTCGACGGTCAGCGAGCCCTGGATGGGGTGCATGGCGTCGGCCCACATCGGGCCGGCCAGCTGCGAGCCCGAGACGTCGAAGCCGGACGAGCCGTGGATCGTCTGGCTTCCGAGCGAGATCGGGCTGCCCTGCTGGTTGGCGCCGGCGATCATCGCGGCGGTCGCGATCTGCGGGGTGTAGCCCATGTACCAGACCGCCTTCCCCGAGGTCGTGGTCCCGGTCTTGCCGGCACTGGGGATCGCGGTGCCGTCGGCGGTGGTCAGGCCGGTCCCGCCGAGGTCGTAGCCGAAGCCGCCGGGCTCCTGGAGACCGCGGAGGACCTCGTTGACGCCGTCGGCGACCTCCTCGGAGAGGACCTGCTTGCAGGAGGAGTCATAGGTCTTGATCACGTTGCCGGCCGAGTCGTCGATCTCGGTCACCGGGCGGGCGTCGCAGTAGAGGCCGCGGGCGGCGAAGGTGGCGTACGCGCCGGCCATCTCCAGCGGGCTGACGTCGACGACGCCGAGGGTGAACGACGGCAGCCGCTCCACCTTGGGAGCGGTGAGGTAGAGGCCCATCGACTTGGCCAGGTTGAACGGGTCGCACACGCCGGTGACCTGCAGCAGCTGGGCGTAGAAGGTGTTCACCGAGAGCCGGGTGCCGGTGTAGAGCGTGTACGGACCCGCGCTGGTCGTCGTGGAGTTCTTGACCGGCCACTCGCCGGTGTACGCGGGAGCGCCCTTGCAGTTGGCGTACGCCGTCATGGGGAAGGTCATCGGCGTCGGCGCGCTGATCGCCGTGTCGAGTCCGATGCCGTTGCGGATCGCGACCGCGAGGGTGAACGCCTTAAAGGTCGATCCCGCCTGGAAGCCGTTGGCGTCGCCGAACTCCTTGGGCACCGTGTAGTTGAGGTAGGTCTCGCCCTTCTTCTTGCTGCTCCCCATCGGTCGCGACTGCGAGAGCGCGAGCACGTTGCCGGTCCCCGGCTCGATCTCGGCGATCGCGCCGATGGCCTGGTCGGTGGCGTAGACGTGATCGGCGGTCGCGGTGTCGGCGGCCTTCTGGTTGTCCAGCTTGAGCGTGGTCTTGATGGTGAGGCCGCCCGAGTAGAGCAGCTTCTTGCGGTCCTCGACCGTCTCGCCGAGCGAGGGGTCGGCGAGCAGCCGGTTGATGACGTAGTCGCAGAAGAACGGCGCGGTCGAGTTCACGCAGCCGTTCTGGGCCTGCTTCACGTGGAGACCGAGCGGCTCGGCCTTCGCGGCGTCGGCGTCGGCGGTGGTGATGACGTTGAGCTGCGCCATCCGGTCGAGGACGACGTTGCGCCGGGCCACGGCGCGATCGGGGGAGTTCGTGGGGTCGTAGCCCGTGGGGTTCTTCACCAGGCCGGCCAGCGTCGCGGCCTGGGTGAGCGTCAGCTTGTCGCTGTTGACGTTGAAGTAGTGCTTCGCCGCCGCCTGGACGCCGAACGCGCCGTCGCCGAAGTACGCCGCGTTGAGGTAGCGCTCGAGGATCCAGTCCTTGGTGTGCTCCTGCTCGAGCGCGATCGCGTAGCGCAGCTCCTTGATCTTGCGGGCGTAGGTCTCCTCGGTCGCGGCCTTGACCGCCGCCTCGTCGCCCGAGGCCCGCGCCTGCTGCTGCAGGGTCAGCTTGACCAGCTGCTGGGTGATCGACGAGCCGCCCTGGACGACGCCGTTGTTGGCCTGGTTGGTGACCAGCGCCCGCAGCGTGCCCTTCAGGTCCAGCGCGCCGTGCTGGTAGAAGCGGTAGTCCTCGATCGACACGATCGCCTGGACCATCGTGCGGCTGATCTTCGAGAGCGGGCGGGTGATCCGGTTCTCGTCGTACAGCGTCGTGATGGTCTTGCCGGTGGCGTCGACGATCTTCGAGCGCTGGGCGAGCTCCTCGGTGTCGAGGGCGGTCGGGAGGTTGGTCGTGCTGCGGGCGAGGTTGCGCGCGCCGATGCCGGCGACGCCCGCGAACGGGATCGCGAGCAGCGCGACGACGACCCCCAGGACCACGGCGACGGCCATCATCACGAGCAGCCGGGTCAGGACGAGGTCGCGATATTCACGGTGACGCTGGGCAGGCCTCGACATGCGCGCAAGGGTACGGGACCCGGCTGTGGTGGTCCGGCTGGGCTAGTCACAAATGACTACCCAACTTGGGTCAAACGGGACTGTCACCGAGTGACATACCGAGATTACGTTTCTCAGCACGGGTTAAGCCTCCAACGTCGTCGTGGGGACCACGAGGGAGGCTCTGTTCAAGGGACACGTCAATGTGGGTTGAAGACTGGGCGCCTCGCGCTGCGTGCCGGAGCACGCAACCAGATCAACTGTTCGTCAAGGGAGCCGAGCAGAACAAGGCCAAGCAGGTGTGCGGCAGCTGCCCGGTCCAGGCCGAGTGCCTGGCCGAAGCGCTCGACAACCAGATCGAGTGGGGCGTCTGGGGCGGCATGACCGAGCGGGAGCGTCGCGCGCTGCTGCGTCGCAAGCCCGACGCCTCCTGGCGCGCGGTCCTCGAGACCGCCCGCAAGACCGCCACGACCGCGACGGCCGTCGTCCCGGTCCAGGCCTGAGAGCGCGTTCGAGAACTCGCTCTGAGCGACCGCGCTCCCGGGTTCGCCGACCGGCCTCCCAGGGCGCTCGACGGGTCGGTCAGGGGGTCGTGGTCAGGAGGTCGCCGACCTCGCGCAGTCCGTCGAGGTCGTGCACGTCGCCGGCCAGGGCCGGCACGACGGCCACCGGCACCCGCGGGTGCGCCGCGCTGAAGCGCTCGGTGAGCTGGGTCTCGCGCTGCACCCGCACGGCCCGGTCGAAGCGCAGCCGCAGCAGGCCGGCGGTCACCGAGCCCGGCTGCTGTTCCTCCAGGTGCTCCGCCCCGGCGAGCGCCGAGGCCCGGCTCAGCTCGCCGGCCGGCGGGATGGTGGCCCGATTGACGATGAGCCCGGCCAGCGGCATCCGGTCGCCGTTGAGCCGCTCCACGAAGTACGCCGCCTCGCGCAGCGCGTCGGGCTCCGGCGCCGCGACGACGAGGAACGCCGTTCCCGGCGCCTTGAGCAGGGCATAGGTCTTCTGGGCGCGCTGGCGGAAGCCGCCGAAGACCGTGTCGATCGCGGCGACGAAGGTCTGCAGGTCGGTCAGGAACTGCCCACCGAGGATCTTCGACAGCGCGCCGGTGATCAGCCCGACGCCGGCGCTCATAATCCGCGCCGGGCCCCTGGCCGGCAGCACCAGCATCTTGATGAAGCGCCCGTCGAGGAAGCTGCTCAGCCGGTCGGGCGCGTCGAGGAAGTCCAGCGCGTTCCTGCTGGGGGGCGTGTCCACCACGATGAGGTCGTAGTCGCCCTTGCTGTCGAGCTGGCCGAGCTTCTCCATCGCCATGTACTCCTGCGTCCCCGCGAACGAGCTCGACAGCGCGATGTAGAAGGGGTTCGACAGGATCGCCTTCGCCTTCTCGGGCGTCGCCTGCGACAGCACGACCTCGTCGAAGGTCGACTTCATGTCCAGCATCATGGCGTCGAGGGATCCGTCGCCCGAGACGCCGCCGACCGGGCGCGGGGTGTTGTCGAGCTGGTCGATGCCCATCGACTGCGCCAGGCGCCGCGCCGGGTCGATGGTCAGGACGACCACCGTGCGGCCGCGCTCGGCGGCGCGCAGCGCCAGCGCCGCACTGGTCGTGGTCTTGCCGACGCCACCGGATCCGCAGCAGACGATGATCCGGGTCGACGGATCGTCGATCAGCCGGTCCAGGTCGAGCACGGGCGCGGCGGAGGGACGGTGGGCTAGCGGGCCCACGCGCAGTCGGGTCCGGGTGCTCATGCCGTGTCCTCTCCGCACGAGCGCTGCGGTGCCTCACTCCGGCACACCTCGCTCCGCTTCGGCGTGCCTCCGTGGGGGCTCCTCGCACTCATGCCGTCGACCTCCCGGTCAGGCCCTGCTCGGTCAGCAGGGCGGCCAGCTCGTAGAGACCGCCGAGGTCCATGCCGCCGGCCAGGCGCGGCAGCTCGCACGACGGTACGCCGAGGCCGGCGACCTTCGCTCGCTGCGCGTCCTCCAGGGCACGCCGCTCGGCGTGGTCGGCGGCGTCGGCGATCAGGCCGTCGATCAGGGTGTCGTCGGCGGCGATCCCGACGCGCCCGAGGTCGGTGGCGATCTGCGCGCGATCGAGGGTGCCGGCGAGGGCGTGCGCGAGCTCCTCGTCGTCGAGGTCGCGCGGCCGGGCGAGGTTGACGATCACGTGGCCGAACGGCAGCCGCGCCGTGCGCAGCTCCTCGATCCCGTCCGCGGTCTCCTGGACCGGCATCTCCTCGAGCAGCGTCACGAGATGGACCCTGGTGCGGGGGGAGCGGAAGAGCGTCATCATCGTGTCGGCCTGGTTCTTGATCGGGCCCACCTTCGCCAGGCCCGCCACCTGGTCGCTCACGTTGAGGAACTGCGTGATCCGGCCCGTCGGAGGCGCGTCGAGCACGACGGCGTCGTACCTCCTCGCCCCCTTGTTGCGGCTGTTGCGCTCCACGGCCTCGAAGACCTTGCCGGTGAGGAGCACGTCGCGCACCCCGGGCGCGACGGTCGTCGCGAACTCGATGACGCCGAAGCGGTCCAGCGCTCGCCCGGCGCGACCGAGCTTGTAGTACATCGCGAGGTACTCCAGCAGCGCCGACTCCGCGTCGATGTGGAGCGCGTAGACGCTCCCGGGGGCGGCGCCGTCGACGGTGAGCCCGGTCGCGACCCGGGTCTCGGCGTAGGGCAGCGGATCGACGTCGAACATCCGCGCGATGCCCTGGCGGCCCTCGACCTCGCAGAGGAGCACGCTCTTGCCCTCGCTCGCGAGCGCCAGCGCGAGCGCGGCCGCCACGGTCGACTTGCCGGTGCCGCCCTTGCCGCTGACGACGTGCAGCCGCACCGCCTCATCGCTCATGGGCTGGACTGTAGTGGCAACCGTCACACCCCCGCCGCAGTCTAGGGTGGGTTCATGACCACGTGGGAGTACCAGGTCGCCCCGATCCTCAATCACGTCGCGGGGCAGATCCTCAACAACTTCGGCCAGGACGGCTGGGAGCTCGTCACCATCCTCAACACCGATGCGGGCAACGGCGCCGTGAACCAGGTCGGCTACTTCAAGCGGCCGGTCGAGGCATGAGCGCGAGGAGCCCCCGCGGAGGTACGCCGAGCGCCAGCGAGGTGTGCCGGAGCGAGGCACCGCAGTGCTCATGCGAAAGGGGCACGGCATGAGCCTCGTCGAGTCGCGTCTGGCCGAGCTCGGGCTCACCGTCCCCGAGGTGGTGCCGCCGGTGGCGGCGTACGTTCCGGCGACTCGCGCGGGCTCCTTCGTCTACACATCGGGCCAGATCCCGATGCGCGACGGCGCCCCGGTCGCCCTCGGCAAGGTCGGCGCCGAGGTCTCGCCCGAGCTGGCGACCGAGGCGGCCCGGCAGTGCGCGCTCAACGCCATCGCGGCGGTCAAGGGCCTGATCGGCGACCTCGACCTGGTGAAGCAGGTCGTCAAGGCCGTCGTCTTCGTCGCCTCCGATCCCTCCTTCACCGGGCAGCCCGCCGTCGCCAACGGCGCGTCGGAGCTGCTCGCCGCGGCCTTCGACGGCCCGCACGCCCGCTCGGCCGTCGGCGTCGCCGTGCTGCCGCTGGACGTGCCGGTCGAGGTCGAGATCGTCGTCGAGCTCTGAGTACGTGTTCACGAAGGGGTGGCCGTCGCGAGCGGTGGGTGCTGGGGCGGCGCGCAGCAGGCCGGACCTTCGTGAGCACGTACTGAGCCCGGTCCCGGAATGACGAGCGTGGTCGAGCCCCGGGACGCGGCCACCGTGCTGCTCCTGCGGCCCGCGCCCGGTGCCGCGGACGAGGCGTTCGAGGTGTTCGTCATGGTCCGCCGCACGTCGATGGCGTTCGCGGGCGGACTGGTCGCCTTCCCCGGCGGCGGGGCGGTGCCGGGGGAGTCGCCGCGGGCCAACGCGGTGCGCGAGCTCGCCGAGGAGACCGGCGTCGTCCTCGATCCGGCGGCGCTGGGAGCGTGGGACGCGTGGACGACGCCCGAGGTGATGCCGAGGCGCTACCGGACGTGGTTCTTCGCCGCGCTGCTGCCGACCGGGCAGGAGGCGCGCGAGCTGTCCACCGAGTCCTCCGCGGTCGCCTGGATCGCGCCGGGCGAGGCGCTCGACCGGGTCGATGCCGGCGAGTGGGACATGATGCCGCCGACGTACGCGGCGCTGCTGCGGCTCGTCACCTATCCGACGGCGGAGGCCGTCATGGAGGCGACCGTCGACGCCGAGGTCGAGATGTTCCTGCCCACGTGGACGGAGACGGGGCCGCGGCTGCCGGCGTGGGCGCAGGAGCTCGCGGCGGCGCGGCCCGGGGCGAGGTGGCTGTGACGACCGAGCCCTGGGCCGGCGGCGCGTACGGCGTCCACGAGTGCGTCCTCGCGCCCAATGCCGGGATCATGACCCTCGACGGGACCAACACCTGGATCCTCCGCTCGGGCGAGCGCTCGATCGTGATCGACCCGGGGCCGCTGGACTCCGCTCACCTGGAGACCGTCGCCGCGCGGGCCGGGGACGTCGCCGAGGTGCTCCTCACCCACCACCACCTCGACCACTCCGAGGGCGCGCTGGCCCTCGCCGAGCGGGTGGGCGCTCCCGTGAGAGCGCTCGATCCCTCGCTGGTGCTCGGCGCCGAAGGGCTGCGGGCCGGGGACGTGGTCGCGCTGGACTCGGCGCTCGAGGTCCACGTGGTGGCGACGCCCGGCCACACCGCGGACTCGTTGTCCTTCTGGGTGCCGTCGGCCTCCGCCGTCCTCACGGGCGACACCGTCCTCGGCCGCGGCACCACCGTTGTCGCCCACCCGGACGGCTCGCTGGGCGCCTACCTCTCCTCGCTCGACCGGCTGCGCTCGCTGGCCGAGGCACATTCCGTGGCGTGGGTCTGGCCAGGTCACGGGCCGGCGATCGCCGATGCGCTCGCGGTGCTGGACTACTACGTCGGGCACCGGCGGGAGCGGCTCGAGCAGGTCGCGACCGCCCTCGCGCTGCTGCCCGACGACGTCCTCCCCGACGACGTGCCGCGGGCCGTCGTCGAGATCGTCTACGCCGACGTCGACCCGGTCCTATGGGGCGCCGCGGAGCTCTCCGTCCGCGCCCAGCTCGCCTACCTCGCCGAATAGGGCCTCCCCTCCTGCCGAGTGGGGCCTCGGGGCTGGCCGAGTAGGGCCTCCCCTCCCGCCGAGTAGGGCCTTGGGGCTGGCCGAGTGGGGGCTGCGGTCCCTCGAGCGCCTCGTGAGTGAGGTGCCGCAACGTCCCGTCCGTCTCACGACGAGCCACCCGGCGTACCGGATGTCGGCTCGCGGAGGCGTCCTCCACAGACGTGATCTCGAGACGCTCGCCGACGTGGGCGTCGGGAGAGCCTGTCGGCATGACCACACCTGACCTGCCTGACCAGCCCGCGACCACCGCCGACCTGACCCGCGCCGGATGGAAGCGCAACGACATCCGGGATGCCTGCGGCACGGGCGTCCTCCGGCGTGTGGTGCGCGGTGTGTACGTACCCGTCGGTCTCGAGGACACTCTCGACCTGCGTGCTCGATCCATCGCCAAGGTGGTGGGACCGAGCCACGTGCTGATCGACCGCTCCGCCGCGTGGTTGCACGGGGTGTCGACGTTGACCTTGGCCGAGACCGAGACGCTGGCGCCGATCGAGACGGCAGCCCTGCGCGGCAGGAACCCGACCGACCGACGCGATGTCGTCGGGCGGTCGCGAGATCTCGGCGTCGACGACGTCATGGTCGTCGCGGGCGTCCGGGTGACGACGCCGTTGCGCACGGCGCTGGATCTCGGTTGCGAGCTCCGCCGCCGCGAGGCCATGGCCGGCATGAACGATCTGGCGCGGCTCCACCGGTTCACGTCGCTGGACCTGGCAGCGGAGCTGCCCCGCTTCAAGGGGCGCCGTGGGGTGGTTCAGCTCAAGGACCTGGTGCCGCTGGTCCGTCACGTCATGGAGTCGCCGCGCGAGTCATGGACCTGGCTCGCGATCGCTGACGCGGGCCTCCCGCTCCCCGAGTGCCAGCTCTGGGTCGACGTCGACGGCGTGCCGACCTACCGCCTCGACTTCGGCTATCCGGTGCAGAAGGTCGCGGTGGAGTACGACGGGGTGGCCGCGCATCTGGCGGCTCCCGAGCAGCGCCGGCACGACGAGGAGCGCCGCCGTAGGCTCCAGCTTCTCGGCTGGACGGTGATCGTCGTACGGAGCGGCGACTTCACGGGGCGATCACTGGATCGCTGGCTGGACGAGCTGCGGGCGGCACTCCGAGGCGGCTACTCACCGCTGCGCTTCGCCCCCACTCGGCGTGAGGCGAGCCCCTACTCGGCGTGAGGGGAGGCCCCACTCGGGGTGAGGGGAGGCCCCAGTCGGCGGTCAGCGGGCCCGGCGGGTCATCCGCTCCACGTCGAGGATGACCACCGAGCGCGGCTCGAGGCGCAGCCAGCCGCGGGAGACGAAGTCGGCCAGCGCCTTGTTGACGGTCTCGCGGGAGGCGCCGACCAGCTGGGCGAGCTCCTCCTGGGTGAGGTCGTGGTGGACGTGGACACCGTCGTCGGCGGTGCGGCCGAAGCGCTCCGCGAGGTCGAGCAGCGCCTTGGCCACGCGGCCGGGCACGTCGGAGAAGACGAGGTCGGCGACCACGTCGTTGGCCTTGCGCAGCCGGCCGGCGAGCTGGGCCAGCAGGCCCGAGGCGATCTCGGCGCGGCCCTCGAGCCAGGTCAGGAGGTCCTCGTGCGACAGAGAGGCGAACGTCGAGTCGGTAACCGCCGTGACGGTGGCCGAGCGCGGGCCCGGGTCGAAGAGCGACAGCTCGCCGAACATCTGCCCGGGGCCGAGGATCGCCAGGAGGTTCTCCCGGCCGTCGGAGGAGGTGCGGCCGAGCTTCACCTTGCCGTCGATGACGACGTAGAGCTTGTCGCCGGTGTCGCCCTCGTGGAACAGCACCTCGCCGCGGCGCAGCTTGGTCTCGGCGAGCGACGAGAGCAGCGCCGTCGCCGCCTCGTCGTCCAGCGCACTGAAGAGCGGTGCCTGACGCAGCACGTCGTTGTCCACCGACGACCTCCCGGATCTGGTGACGCCCCACACAGGGCATGTGACCTGAATCCTAGCCGTAGGCTTGCCGCGTGCGCAGGACGGAGGAGACGAGAACCGGCCTCGTCCGTCGCGCGAGGCGTATCGACCGGATCCTGGCGGCCACGTACCCCGACGCCAAGGCCGAGCTCGACTTCGACAACCCCTTCGAGTGTCTGGTCGTCACGGTGCTGAGCGCGCAGACCACCGACAAGCGGGTCAACGCCGTCCGGCCGAGGCTCTTCGCCGCCTACCCCGACGCCCGCGCCATGGCGGCGGCCGACCGCGCGGTTCTCGAGCAGATCGTCGGACCGCTCGGCTTCTTCCGTGCCAAGTCCGACGCGCTGCTCAAGCTGAGTGCCGCCCTCGTCCTCGAGTACGGCGGCGAGGTGCCGCCCGACCTCGACGCGCTCGTCCGCCTCCCCGGCGTGGGCCGCAAGACCGCCAACGTCGTGCTCGGCAACGCCTTCGGGATGCCCGGCATCACGGTCGACACCCACTTCGGCCGGCTCTCGCGACGCCTCGGCTTCACGACCGAGACCGACCCGGTCAAGGTCGAGCACGCGGTCGGCGAGCTCTTCCCGAAGCGCGACTGGACGATGCTGTCGCACCACCTGATCTGGCACGGCCGCCGCTGCTGTCACGCCAAGAAGCCCGCCTGCGGGGCGTGCCCCGTGGCGCGCCTGTGCCCGAGCTTCGGCGAGGGTCCGACCGATCCCGAGGTTGCCGCGAAGCTGCTGCGCACCGAAGGCCCGAACTAGGGTGTGTCTCTCAATTCGGCCGGCGCCCCGACGGCGCCGCATCCCGACCGGCTTCGTTGTCGACGCTCAGCGCAGCCCGCTGCGCTTTCGCGCCTCCGCCTCGCCGGATCGGGCGCGGCGCCG
>NZ_JASGDD010000028.1:0-47581 GCF_047607365.1 Nocardioides sp.
CCACACGATCGTGTGGCCGCTCCGCTTCGTCGCGTGGATCTACTGGACGGGGGCCGGGGCGTAGTCCGAGAGATGGCCGGGGAAGGCCGGCACCGTCGGATCGAGGTAGGCCGCGATGTTGTTCACCGCCGTGGCGACCTCCCCGAAACCGGCCACGATCAGCTTGACCTTGCCCGGATAGTCGACGATATCGCCCGCGGCGTAGATCCCCGCGACGTTGGTCGCTCCCGAGGAGTCGACCGCGATCGAGCGACGCGACATCTCGAGTCCCCACTCCTGCAGCGGGCCCAGGTTCGCCGTGAATCCGAGCGCGGCCACGATCTTGGTCGCGGGCAGGGTCTTGGTGCCCTCCTCGGTAGTGACGTCGACCTCCTCCACGACGGCGCGACCGCGGACCGCGGTCACCCGCGCATCCGTGAAGATCTGGACCGAGGAAGCCTTCATCTGCTCCACCGACGCCGGGTGAGCCCGGAAGTCGCCCCGGCGGTGCACCACCGTGACCGACCGGGCGATGGGCTCGAGCATCAGCGCCCAGTCGACTGCGGAGTCACCGCCGCCGACGATCACCACATCCTCGCCCAGGCAGGTCGACGGGTCCCGGACGAAGTGCACCAGACCGCGACCGAGGAACTCCCCGCCCGCCGGCAGCGGCCGCGGGGTGAACGTGCCGATGCCTCCGGTGATGACGATCGCGCGGGTGCGGATCACCGTTCCCTTGGCGGTGGTGACCGTGAAGCCGCCGTCCTCCCTACGCACCAGCTCCGAGGCCTGCTCGGAGAGGAGGTAGTCGACCTTGTGCTGGGCGGCCTGGCTCAACAGGTTCTCGATCAGGTCGCGCCCCCGAATGGAGACGAAGCCCGCGACGTCGACGATCGCCTTCTCGGGGAACATCGCCGTGATCTGTCCGCCGGGCTCCTCGAGGGAGTCGATCACCAGGGTCGAGAGCTTCCGTACGCCGGCGTAGTAGGCACCGAAGAGGCCGACGGGGCCGGCTCCGACGATCAGCAGATCGACCGAGTATTCAGTGGCGCTCACGCTGCGTCCTATCCGATGTCGCGCGGTGTCGTGCCCGCGAGGTGAAGCCCGGCACGGTAGCCGAAGGTGACGCTCGGGCCGATACAGCCGCCCCCACCCGGGTAGGACCCACCGAGGACCGAGGCGGAGGCGTTGCCTGCCGCGTACAGACCGTCGATGATCGGGACGCGGTTGCCCAGCACGCGCGCATCGGCGTCGATACGACATCCACCGTTGGTCCCGAGCGTGCCGGGCCACTGCTGGATCGCGCCGAACGGCGGGCCGACCACCGGCTGCAGGCTTGTCGTGTCGGGTCCGGTGAGGGTGTGCGTCTGCGCGGGGTCGCCCCACTCCGGGTCGACACCGTTCTCGGCGTTGGCGTTGTACCGCCCGACGGTCTCCTCGAGTACCTCGGGAGCCACGCCGATCTTCGTGGCCAACTCCTTGACCGAGTCCGCGAACACCAGCCAGTCCGGCGCATCCTCTCCCTCGGGCGTCTGGAGCTCCATGGCGATTCCGGGCTTCGCACCCATGATGCCGCTCTTGAGATGCTCGGAGCCGAAGATGACCCAGGCCGGCGCCTTGTTCAAGAAGCCGGGCGTGCGCTGGTCGAAGGCACCGAAGGGGTGCGAGAAGTCGTTGTAGGTGTAGCCGCCGTGCATGAACCGCTCGCCCTGCTGGTTCACGATGATCGAGCCGGCGCCGAGGCCCATCAGCATCTGCGGCAACGGGTTGCCGTCGCGGCCCTTCTCGAAGGGCTCGTAGATGACGCCGTAGCTGAAGAACGAGTTCATGTTGCCGAGCTTGGCGCCGACCTCCATCGCCATCTGGTGACCGTCCCCGGTGTTCATCCACGGAGTCATCGGCTGGACGTCGTAGCCGATGTAGGCCTGGACCATCTCCTTGTTCCACTCGAACCCGCCGCAGGCGAGCACGACGCCACGGCGAGCTCCGATGCGTCGCTCCTCGCCCTCCGCACCGACGGCCACGCCGATGACCGCACCGTCGGCATCGGTGATCAGGCGGGACGCCGGCGTCTTGGTCCGGACCTCGACGCCCGCGTCGAGCAGCGCTTTGAAGAGAGGGCCGATCAGGCCTCCGCCCTTGGCCCGGACCCCGTCGCGGCGCCGCTCCTCGAGGGCTTCGGGGGTGTCGGCACCCGCGGCCTGCTCGTTGAACGTGAACTCCGCCGGGGGGACCCACGGGCCACGGTTGATCAGGCCCGCGAGCTCACCGAGCTCGGCACCAGCCGGCCACGGCGACGGCGAGAGACTGCGGGAGAAGGGCTTGACGCCGGGGATCCGATCACCGATCACCGAGTAGTAGTCGTGCAGCAGCACGTGCGGCGTGCTCACGTAGCCGGTGTGCTCCTCGAGGTACTCGACCGCCTGATGCGCGGTGTCGACGTACACCTCGATCAGCGAGGGATCGGCAGCCCTGCCGTCCGCGAGGCGCGTGACGTAGGCGATCGCCTCCTCGCGGGTGTCCCGATCGGCGATATGGCGGTTGATCGGGATCCACATGTCTCCGCCGGAGACGGCAGTCGTCCCACCGACGTACTGATCCTTCTCCACGACAACGACGTCGGCGCCGCCGTTGGTTGCGACCAGCGCAGCGGTGAGCGCGCCGCCACCGCTTCCCACCACGACGACGTCATGGACCTCGTCCCAGCCGGGTCCGTTGACTCCAGGCACAGCAACTCCTCAGGCATCGGAAATACGAATCTTCCCGGACGCTATCCCCGCCGGAACACACCTGCAGGTCGCCGTCCCGCCGAGCGGGAGCGGGGTTAGACCGCCTTCGCCAGGAGAGCGCAGAGTTCCTCACAAGCCACCCAGCCGCGGCCATTCGTCGCCGCGCCAGCGCATCGGAAGGGACGAGAGGACAGAGCTCATGAGCGAGGAACTGACCGTCTGGATCGAGCAGAAGCTGTGCACCGGGGACGGTCTGTGCACGCAGTACGCGCCAGACGTCTTCGAGTTCGGCGACGACGATCTCGCCTACGTCAAGGGAAGCGACCAGGTGCTCCTGACTCTCCATGGCGCCCGCGCCGAGGTGCCGGGCGATCTGCGCGACGACGTCATCGACGCAGCTGACGGTTGTCCCGGCAACTGCATCCATGTCGTCCGCGCCTCCGACGACGTCGAAGTCGCCGGCCCTGACGCCGACTGAAAACCGTCCCACACCATCCACATCGAAGGAGTGATTCCACGTGTCGATCGTGCTTGAGCCCAAGCTGAAGCAGAGGGGCCAGACGCCCTGGTTCGAGGGCGACGTGCCGCCCGACATGGTTCCCGACAAGTACCGCCTCAACCGGGCCTTCGTCCCGAAGGGTCGCTACCTCGACCCCGACTTCCAAGACCTGGAGCTCGAGCGGGTCTTCGGCAAAGCCTGGCTGATGGCTTGCCGTGTCGAGGAGCTCACCGGCGTCGGCTCCTACGTGGAGTATGAGATCGGCAAGCACTCGATCATCATCGTCCGCGAGGCCAAGGACTCGATCCGGGCCTACTTCAACGCCTGCCGACACCGCGGCACGCGGCTCGCCCGCGGCAAGGGGCGGGTCGGCTCCCTGATCTGCCCGTTCCACGGCTGGCGCTGGAACCTGGACGGCTCGATCCGCCTGGTGCTCGACCGGGAGGAGTTCGTGCCGCGCTCCGACGACGATCTCGGCCTGGTCAGGGTGCGGGTCGACACCTGGGGCGGCTTCGTGTTCATCAACATGGACCCCGAGGCGATTCCGCTGCACGCGTACCTCAACCCGATCGTGGACTACTTCGCACCGTTCCAGTTCGAGAACATGCGCGCCCGCTGGTGGAAGAGCACCGTCCTTCCGTGCAACTGGAAGACCGCCCTGGACGGCTTCCTGGAGGCGTATCACGTCGCCGGCACGCACCCGCAGCTCTTCCGGATGGACAAGTCCAACACCAACACCATCTCCATCGCCGAGCTCGAGCACCGGGCGTGGGCTCCGACCACCACCTACGAGCGGCACGCGCACTACTCGGCCCTCGGCGAGAAGTCGACGGTCAAGCCGGACACCGGCAAGGACCCCAACGCCCGCGGCACCGACGGCATCGAGGACCCGCGCGTCGGCTACGCGATGAGCGTGCAGTACATCTACGACGACATGAAGGGCCTGGAGAACGAGCGCAGCTGGCAGGCCGCCGAGGCGCTGAAGACGGCAGAGATCCCCGAGGGCAGCAACGTCGGGGAGGTCTTCATGAGGCTCTACCGCGAGACCGTCGAGGCTTCGGGCCGGGAATACTGCGAGATCTCGCCGCAGCAGTGGGCCGATGCCGGCACGGCGTGGAACGTGTTCCCGAACACGATCCTGCTGCCGAACAACGGGTCCGCCTTCGGCTACCGCGCCCGTCCCCACGGCTCCAACCCGGACCAGTGCCTCTTCGAGATCTTCGCCCTCGACCAGATCCCGGTCGCGGACTACGGCAGGAAGTGGGAGCTCGAGCACGAGCACTTCGAGGACTATCGCGACGGTGACTTCGGCGAGGTCTTCGGCCAGGACATGCTCAACGCCTGGGAGGTGACCGTCGGCATGCACTCCCCCAGCTTCGACGGGCACCGGCTGAGCGAGTATCAGGAGATGACGATCTACAACCACCACCGCGTGGCGGACCGATTCCTCTGGGGATGAGTCGACCCGATCGCAGCTGAGCCGGAGGGGCTCTGGGGACACCGGTCTCCAGAGCCCCTCGGCATTCGCCGTTCGGCACCACCTCCACCTCCACCTCCGGCAGAGCGGACCATCCATGCAGCGCACCGTCTCCCACGCCCCCGGGCACTGGGTGACCTTCAGCGTGTTGGCGGTGTCGGTCCTCGCCTTCACCCTGCTTCAGTCCTTGGTGATCCCGGTCCTCGGCGAGTTCCGGAGCGCGTTCCGAACCGACCAGGCAACGGTCACCTGGGTCCTGACCGCGTACCTCCTCGCCGCCTCGATCTGCACGCCCCTGATCGGTCGCCTCGGCGATGCGATCGGGAAACGGAAGGCGCTCGTGCTCACCCTGGTCGCACTCAGCCTCGGTTCGTTGATGGCGGCATCGGCCGGGAGCATCGCGTGGCTCATCGCGGCACGCGTCGCCCAGGGCGCCGGAGGGGGTGTGCTTCCGCTGTCGTTCGGGATCATCCGCGACGAGTTCCCCCGGGCGAAGATGCAGCTCGGCCTGAGCATCGCCGCCTCGCTTTCTGCGGCAGGATTCGGCATCGGCATCGTGCTGGCCGGGCCCATCGTCGATCTCCTGGGATTCCGCTGGCTCTTCTGGCTTCCCATGATCACCACGGGCATCGCCGCCTTCGCGGCGCTGCTGGTGGTCCCCGAATCGCCCGTCCGAAGCCCGGGACGGATTCCCGTCGCGCCCGCCGTTCTCCTCTCCATGTGGTTGGCGGCCCTGCTGCTCGCCGTCAGCCAGGGCAACCACTGGGGATGGGGATCGGCGCGGGTCGTCTGCCTTCTCGCGATCGCGTGCGCAGCTGCGGTGGGGTGGGTCGTCGTCGAGCTTCACGTCCAGGTGCCGCTGATCGACATGCAGATGATGCGGTCACGCGGAATCTGGACGAGCAACGTCGTCTCCGCGTTCTTCGGGTCCGGCGTCTTCGCGGCCTTTGGCTTCCTCCCTCAGTTCCTCGAAACGCCCTCGCGGGCCGGTTACGGATTCGACGCGACGATCGGCGAAGCCGGGCGGATCCTGCTCCCGTCGACGATCTTCAGCGTGCTCGTCGGGCTCACGACGGCCAATCTCGTGCGCACCTTTGGCAGTCGCGCCGTGGTGATGGCGGGCACGTTCTCGATGGCCGTCGCGTTCGCCTCGATAGCGATGTGGCATGACACCCCGTGGCACCTTGCCGGGGCCATGGCACTCCAAGGGATCGGCTCGGGTCTGGTGGGACCGAGTGTCGCGGGTGTCGTCATCGTGTCCGTCCCGCCCGAGCAGACAGGCACCGCCAGCGGCATCAACGCGAACGTTCGCACCATAGGTGGAGCCATCGGGTCGGCCGTGATGGCCGGGATGGTCACAGCGCATCCAGGCATCGAGGGGTATCCGACCGAGCGTGGCTACGTCGTGGGATTCCTCATCCTCGCGGCAGGAATGCTCCTCGCGACCGCCGCCGCGTGGGCGATCCCGCGCGTCCTCGTTCCGCCCCGGAGCCTCACCCGCAAGCAGCGCGTCGAGACGCTTTGAGCGTGCTCCGGGCGTGTCGGGACCAGAGCCAGGAACCCCGGTCCGCACAACGTGGACGCGGGCTTCCGGGGATACGCCGGACTCAGTCGACGGCGGCGCCCGCAGAGCCGAGATAGGAACGCTCGACGGACTCCATGTCCGCCAGCAGGTCCGATGCCTTGCCCTCCATCGCCACCGTCCCGCGCTGGAGGACGTAGGCGCGGTCGGCGTAGGCGAGAGCGAGATGGGCGAACTGCTCGACCAGCAGTACGCCGACGCCCTGCTCGGCCACGGACGCGAGCAGCTTGAACATCCGGGTGACGATGATCGGCGCGAGCCCGAAGGAGATCTCGTCGACCAGGATCAGGCGTGGCTTCGAAACGACCGCACGAGTCAGCGCCAGGATCTGCTGTTCGCCTCCTGACAGGTCTCCGGCCTTCCGATCCTTCAGGACCTCCAACTCGGGGCTCACCTCATAGGCAGCCTCCAACGGGACGTTCGCCAGACGCAGGTTCTGTGCGACGGAGAGCGCCCGGATGATGCCCCGGTGGTCGGGCAGGAAGGCCAGGCCCTTCTTGCTCCGCTCGTGAACGCTTCCGGTCGCCGGCGCGCCGAAGAGCTCCACGGTTCCCGTGGACGGGATCGCCCCGCTCAGGGCGAGGAGCGTCGTGGACTTCCCCGCCCCGTTCGGACCGAGGACAGCCACGATCTCACCCTCACCGACGCGTAGGTCGAGCCCGTGGAGAACCTCCGTCCGTCCATAGCCGGCCTTGAGGCCGGTGGTCGCCAGGGCCGGCGTCGTCAACACGCGTGTCATGGATTCACCCGTTCGTCGTGGCAGTGATGGCATCGTCAAGGTCCTGATCGAGGTCGTCGCTGGGAACGTCCTCGGTGTCGGAGTCACCTAGATAGGCCGAGCGAATCGTCGGATCGTGGATCGCGTCATCGACGGCGCCGTCGAAGATCGTGCGACCGAAGTCGATCGCCACGACGTGATCGCAGATGGCGGTGACCATGGCGAGGTCGTGCTCGACGAGCAGCATCCCGATGCCGCGCTGGGTCGCGATGCGACGCAGGATGGTGCCCAGGTGCTCGGTCTCGGCCCGGTTCAGCCCGGCGGCCGGCTCGTCGAGGAGAAGGACCGCCGGACCTGCCGAGATGGCCCGAATGACGCCCAGCAGTCGGCGCTGGCCCTGCGAGAGCTCGTCGGGGGTGGCGTCGAGGTCGGTCAGGCCGACTTCCTCCGCCGCCTGGCGGACCGAGGCCGGGAGCGCGACCTTGCGGATCCAGAAGAGATCGGTGATCCAGTGCCACCAGCGCACCGGCTCCAGCGCAACGGCGAGGTTCTCCGCGACCGTCAGGTCGTTGAACGGCTCCACGGTCTGGAAGGTCCGTCCGACGCCACCGATCGAGCGCCCCTGCGGGGAGATCGCGCTGAGGTCGGTCTCGCCCAGCGCGATCGTGCCGTCGGTGGTTCCGGCGAAACCGGAGATCGCATCGATCGCCGTGGTCTTTCCCGCACCGTTCGGGCCGATGAGGCCGACGATCTTCCCGGGCTCGATCGTTAGGTCGAGACCATCGACAGCCGTCACGGCGCCGTATCGGACCGACAGGCCGCGGACCTCGAGCTTGGCCTCTGGGCGCTCGGCCACCGGGGCGCCAACCCGGACTTCGGCCGGCTTGCGCCCTCCCCCGAGACGCGTCCAGAGGTTCCGGAACGGCTTCATCTGGCCGTCGGGGTTGAAGATCAGGGACAGGATCAGGCCGATGCCACCCAGCGCGATCAACCAGCCCTGGACGTTGTCGTGCCCGAAGAACACGTAGGTGAAGATCCCCGACGGAGAGATCAGCGCGCCAAAGATCGGGCCGAGCACGTAGCCGACACCGCCGATCAGCGCGAAGATCACCATGTTCAGCGAATCGAGGACGTCGAAGCTGTCGTAGGTCACCGAAGCGTGCTGGAAGGCCATCAGGACGCCACCGAGGGAGGCGATCGCGGCCGAGACGACGAAGGCGGCCGTCTTCGACAGGCTCAGACCGATCCCCGAGGACGCGGCAGCGCGTTCACTCGTGCGCAGCGCCATGAGACGCCGCCCCGTGGGACTGGCGCGAAGATTCGAGACGCCGACGGCGACCAGCCCCATCACCAGCATGGCGAGCGCGGCGTAGCGCTGTGGATGGGCGACGGCGTCGAGGCTCATGCCGAAGAGCGACGGAGTCTCGACCGGCGTACCGCCGTAGACGTTGGACAGTGTCAGGTTGCCGTTGCTGTACAGCACGTTCTGCAGTGCGACACCGACGCCGAGTGTTGCGATGGCCAGCGTCGGACCACGCGTCCGGAATGCCGGAAGCGCGAAGACGACGCCCGCGGCCGAACCCGCCAGCACCCCCGCCATGAGAACCGCGAGGAACGGCCAGCCGGCACTGTGACTCAACGCCGCCGAGACGAGCGCGGCGATGCCTGCGATGGAGAGCTGGGCCAAGGCGGCCTGCCCCGCGAGGCCGGTGACCACGACGAGGGAGAGAGCGACGATGCCGAAGGCTGCCATCGTCGCCAGCTGGGTCGCCAGACGGTCCGAAGCCAGGAAGACCAGGGCAGCCAGCAGGACGCTGAACACGACCCCGAGGAGCGGGGACACGACCGCCCGCCCGACGGACGGCAGTCGCGTGGCCACCTCGCCCCGCTTGGGGAACGGCGTCCCACCGGCCACGAGGATGACGATGATGATGATGAACGGGAGGGCATCGGGCCAGCCGCCGTTGAACTTCTCACCGAAGATGTCGCTCTGGTAGCGGACCAACAGGCTCTGGCCGATGCCGATGACCAGGCCCCCGGCGATCGTCAGGCCGTAGGAGGAGAATCGCCCGATCATCGAGGCAGCCAAGGTCGGGATGACCAGCAGCACGATGGGGTCCGGGCTGAGCGATCCGAGGATCGGCACCAGGAGGACTCCGGCGAGGCCCGCGGCACCAGCACCGACCATCCAGTTGAGCAGTGCGATCATGTTGGTGTTCACGCCCATGGTCGAGGCCACCAGCGGACTCTCGGCCCCGGCAGTCGTCGCCAGACCGAACTTGCTGCCCGTCATCACCAGGCGCAGCACCAGGCCCAGCACGAGCGTCACACCGACGACGATCAGCCGGTCATACGTGAGGCTGATGTCGTGACCGAGCCTGAGCGAGCCGTCGGGATACGGCGAGGAGACCGGCTGCGTCTGGAAGTCCTGGCCGAAGATCAGGGGCACGAACTGCTGCAGGATCGCAAGCACGCCGAGGGTCGCGATGATCTTGACCAGCGGCGCTGACTCGCGCAGGGGCCGCATCACCAGGAGCTCGATGAGCGCTCCCACCGCCGCGGGACTGGCGATGCCGATCAGGGCGGCGATCGGGAACGGCAGGTTCCACCGTTCGTAGGCCCACACGAAGAGCACGCCGCCCAGCAATGCCATCGCCCCGTGGGACAGGTTGAGGACCCCCGATCCTCGGTACACCTGGGTGAGGCCGAGGCCGGAGATCGCATAGGCGCCCCCCGCTCCGAGGCCCAGCACCGCAAATTGAAGAAACTCTGCCATCTCCTGCTCCCCTGCCGTCGAGGCTCTGACCGGGCCGGCGCTCGGAGCGCCGGTCAATCGGTGATGCGGCGTTCTTAACACCGCCGGAAACACGGCCGCCCTCACGGTTCCCGCTTAGCGGGACACGTCGATGCCCGGCGCTCGAAACCCCCACTAGCGTGCGCCAGCGCTTGAGGTTCATCTGTGCCCCGGTCACGAGGACGAGTGTTCCGTCTATCGGTCGAGCGCACCCCTTACCACCCGAGGAGACCCCATGGAAACCAAACGGAATGCGTCGAAGCTGATTGCACTCACCACCGTGCTTGCGCCGCTGCTGGTGGCGTGTGGAAGCTCGGACGACGGCACCGCCGGATCGTCCTCGACGACTGCGGCGAGCGCCGCCGCAGCCACAGGCTGCAAGACCCCCACCGGCTCGACCGTCAAGGTCATGGCACTCCTCGAGGAGGCGAAGGCCTACAACGTCTCCCAGCCCAGCTCGCGTGCCGGCATCGACTCCAAGGTGAAGGCGATCAACTGCGCCGGTGGCCTGGGCACGGCTGGCAGCAAGGTCGAGGTGGTGTACTGCGTCAGCAACTACGATCCGAACGCCGTCGACGCCTGCGCCAACAAGGCCGCCGACGACACATCCATCGTGGCCGTGGCAGGCGGCGGTGTCGCCGAGGGCACGCCCGGCGCGACCTTTGCCAAGGCAGGCCTCACCAGCATTCCGCAGACGGCGTACGCCAGCGACCTGAACGGAGCCACGACCTTCGCCATCGCCCCGAGCGGCGTCCAGCTCGGCCCGGGTGAGCCCGTGATGGGATGCATGCTCGGCTATGAGAAGCAGTCCCTCCTCCTCATCCAGAACCCCGCGGCTGCGGGTGTTCCTGACCTGGACAACGCTGCGCTGAAGAGCTACGACTGCCCGGACCTGCTCCGGACGGTCCAGGTCCCGCAGACCGCGACCGACCTGTCCTCCCAGGTCGTTGCGGCCTCCAAGGACGCCGACGCCATCGTTCTCGCCGTCGGGCCGGCCCAGGCCGTTGCCGCGTTCAAGGCGAAGCAGCAGCTCGGCATCGACGTCCCCTTCATCACGAACTCCGGCACCATGACCGCCGACACCATCAAGGCCGCGGGCGCAGCGGCCGAGGGGGTGCTCGTCGAGTCCCAGGCCTACCTCCCGGCCGATGACTCCGAGTCCACCGGGGCGGCCCAGTTCCGAGCCGACATGAAGGCGAACGGAACCTCGGACCTGGTCGATGGCTGGGCGCAGGGCTCGTGGTTGACCTTCGACGTGCTTCAGGCCGCGACCAAGGACGTGGCGACCATCGATCGTGCTTCGGTCCTCGCCGCGATGTCGGCGCTCTCGAGCTACGACGGCGGTGGCCAGCTGCCGACCATCGACTTCACGAAACCGGCTCCGAACCCGGACTTCCCGCGGCTCTTCAACGACCAGTTCTCGCCTGCGGTCGTCAAGGACGGCACATTCGTCGCCCTCGAGGACGGCACGATCGACAAGTTCGTCCCCATCAGCAAGGTCGGCTGACCCCGGCACCCAGGACATCGGCAGGACACGCTCGGGCCGGCCCTTCATCGCTGGCCCCGGGCGTGTCCTGCCGCGGACCCGTCGAGACGCGGAGCGCGTGCGCGGTGGAAAGGAGCCCGACCGATGGTTGGCGCGATCGTGGTGGGAACAGGATTCGGGGCGCACACGCATGTGGAGGCGCTTCGGCGAGCAGGGGCCGACGTCGTCGCCCTGGTCGGGCGGGACCCAGACCGGACGGCTGATCGTGCGAGGCAGGTCGGCGTCGGCCAGGCGATGACCTCCTACCCGGCCGCACTGGCACTTCCGGAGGTCGAGGCAGTGGTGATCGCGACGCCGCCGCACACTCATGCCGGCCTGGCGCTCCAGGCCGTCGAGGCGGGCAAGCACGTGGTCTGCGAGAAGCCGTTCACTCTCGACTACGACGAGGCGAGGATCCTCCACGAGGCAGCCGAGGCTGCCGGCGTCGTGCATCTCTTCGGAACGGAGTTCCGGTGGGGCACCTCGCAGGCGCTCATCGCTCGTGCCCTGGCCGACGGCGCCATCGGCGAACCACGGCTGGCGACGTTCCTCCTGCAGATGCCCCTCCTCGCCGGGCCGGCAGCTGCGCCGCCGGACTGGTTCCTCGACCCTGGGCAGGGAGGCGGCTGGCTCGGTGCCTACGCGCCCCATCTCATCGACCAGGTGCGGGTCAGCTTCGGCGACGTCACCGGGGTGAGTGCCGCCCTGCCGACGATCTCGGACCGGGGCTGGACGGTCGAAGACACCTTCTCGGTCCGCTTCCGCACCGCCAGCGGGGTCGACGGCATCCTGCAGAGCTCAGCGGTCGACGGCGGCGACCCGTTCACGGCGACCCGCATCGTCGGGACGAAGGGGTCGCTGTGGATCGAGGGCGCGTCGGTGATGGTCGCGGACGAGCTCGGTCGCCGCGAGTGCCCGGTCCCGGAGGACCTCGTGCTGCCGGCGGTGACGCCCCCTCCGCAGCGTGTGGGTGCAGGCGCCTACGAGCAGATGATCTCCAGCGGCACCGAGATCGCCCCTGCCGTCCGCATGTACGAGGCGATGCTGGGACTCATCGGGGGACGGCCGCCGAGCGGGCCGGCGCCGGCCACCTTCGCCGACGGCCGGGCGAACATGGCCGTGCTCGATGCGATCCGGGAGTCGGCGGCTGACGGCGGGCGGTGGGTCCGGATCACGCCGGATCGAGCCTGAGCGCGAAGCGGCCTTCGCGCGAGATTCGACCTTCCGAACAGCCTCCTCGTCGCAGCAGTTCTCGCGTGCCTACGGCACGTCGCGCAGGAGGAACGAGAGCACGACGCTCTCGAATTCGTCCTTGCGCTCGATCATCGCCCAGTGACCGCAGTCGTAGAAGACGTGGAGCTCGCACTTCGCGATCAAGCGCATCGCCACCAGCGCACTGTCCATGGGGGTGACGCGGTCGTCGCGCCCGAACGTCACCAGCGTGGGAGCCTCGATCCGGCTCAGCGCCGCGACGTGGTCGGCCGCGTCGCCGCGGCGGTGCCTCATCGCGGCGAGCGCCTGGCGGTTGTGCAGCCCTCTCAGGTCAGCGAGCGCCGTCGGGTCGCTGGCCGCGTCCCATCGCAGCTGGATGAATTCGTCGGTCAGAACGGCGGGGTCGTAGACCATCGACTCCATCCAGGTCACCAGACGCTCCCGGGTCGGGTTCTCGACGAAGTCGACGAGGAGCTTGATGCCTTCGGCAGGCGAGGGGCTGAAGAGGGCGAGGCCGACGCCGCCGATGGTCACGAGGCGGCTGACGCGCCCTGGATGGTCGGCCGCGATCCGGGCAGCCATGGCGCCACCGAACGAGTTGCCGACGACCGGGACGGACTCCAGGCCGAGGCCGTCCAGGAAGTCCAGGACGGCTGGGGGTGTCTCGACGAACGGGTTTCCCGTGAGCGAGTAGCTGCCTCCGTAGCCGGGCATGTCGAGCACGTACGTCGTGAAGTGCCGGGAGAAGGCAGCGAGATTGCCGCGGAAGTTGGCCCACCCGCTGACGCCGGGACCCGATCCGTGAAGGAGGAGGAGCGGCGCACCCTCCCCCGCGACGTGGTAGTGGAGCGGTCCCTTGGCGGTCACCAAGGTTCGGCTCGTCGCCTCGTACGTCAGCTCTGTCAATGCATTGCTTCCTGTCGCCAGTCCGGATCGGTTACCCGACAGCACCGGGCCGGGCAGGACCACGATGCCGCGCCGTCCAGAACTCCGGCGCCGCTCGTTCCACCCACCGGGAGCGCGCCGGAGAGCTCTTCCGAATCCGGTTTTCTGAGTTCACATCGTTAGATCGTATGAATGAGGTAGATGTAACGCAGATCACATGCCATCATGGTCAGGCCGGCCCGACTCGATGTGGACTCCATCGAGAAGGCGCGTCAGATTTCAGGAGATGACGATGACAACCACCGCAGTCGCGAAGCCCGAACCGTCGATGGTCACGCGCATGACAGCGATCCTCGACACGTTCGACAGGTCTTACAGGTGCAGGAGCCTGCAGGACATCTCCGAGCTCACCGGCCTTCCCCGCTCGACCGCGCATCGGATCCTCGAGCAACTGGTGAGCCTGGGCTGGATCCAGCACAACATCTCCGGCTATCGCCTGGGCTGGCGAGCCAACCGCCTGCCGTCACGTGCCGACGAGGACGCCCGCCTGCGCGAGGCGGCGGCGCCGCACCTGCACGATCTCGTCATGAAGACGCGGGTCACGGTCCACCTAGCGGTTCTCGAGGGACCCATGGTCCGCTACCTCGACAAGGTCGGCGTCTCGACCTCGAGCGTGCCTTCCCGCGTCGGAGGCTCGCTACCCGCGCACCTGACCGCCGTCGGCAAGGCGATGCTCGCCCAGTTGGATCCCGAGGCACTCGATGAGGCGCTCCAGCGACTGCACTCTCACAGCGACGTGACGACGGTCGACTGGGCCCGCATGCATCGGGAGCTCGCCACCGTCCGCATGCGCGGTGGTCTCGCCGTCTCGCTCAACAGCAAACTCGCACCGGTCGCATGCATCGGAGCGCCAGTCCTCGATCGCGACGGCCGAATCGTCGGAGGACTCTCCATCTGCGACGGCGGCGCCGGCGCGCCGCTGGACAAGTTCGTTCCGCTCCTGCTGGAACATGCCCGCCGGATCTCGGCACAGCATGACGAGATCCGCCGCCGCGACGACGAGTCGCTCATCGACGAGGCTCCGCGACCGGACTGGTCCGCGCTGAGTGCCGGCGCGCCCCCACGCACCAGCCCGAACGGCCGCGCGCTGGCGCCGTGGGCCGACGACGAGCACCTCCGAGCTACCCCGGGGCCCCGGACGCAGGCATAGGAACCGAGTCCTGCCTGAGCTGCCCGAGAGGCTGCCTGCCGGACCCCAAACCGCCCGGGCATCGCCCGGCAGGAATCAACCCAGCGTCGCGACGACGCGGCCGAGGCCGGTCACGGAGGCCGCGATCCGCGCCCCCGGCTCGACCGGCACGACCGGCCCGAGGGGGCCGCTCAACACGATCTGGCCCGCCCGCAGCGGGCTGCCCAGGCCCCGGACGTGCCGGGCGAGCCAGCGCAGGCCTTCGAGCGGATCGATGACGGGCGCGAAGGAGAAGGCGCCTCCGACCTTCGCTCCGTCGATCTCCAGACGGCCCGCCACCTCGCCGATGCCCGCCTCGCCCAACGGCCGCCGCAGCGGCCCCAACACGAAGGGCCCCGAAGCGGCGTTGTCGGCGACCAGGTCGACGAGGGAGACGTCCCAGTCGACGATGCGACTGCCACTGATGTCCAGGGCGGTCACCGCGTAGTCCACCGCAGCCCGCACCTGGAGGAGACCGAGTTCGCCGTGGTCGAGGTCCCTGCCGAGGACCAAGGCGACCTCGACCCCGACGCGCGGCTGCCGCAGCACATCTCTCGGCACGGTGTCGCCACCGACGTAGGCCGTGTCGTCGAAGAGGGCTCCGGCGAACAGCCGGCCTCCGGCTCCAGGCCCTACCCCGATCCGCCAGCCGACGATGCGAGCGCCGCGGGCGACGCGCTCGTCGCAGACCATCCTCTGGACGGCGTAGGCCCCCTCGAGGTCGTCCCACCCAAGAAGATCACGGACAGGCGCACACGGCGCACCCTCCCGGTCCGCCCCGATCAGCCGGTTCGCTGCCTCCCTCATCCGATCAGACTCGAACGTGCCGAGCGGGCTCGTCCCGACGTCGGGGATGTTCTTCATTCGACTCACGTCCGTCCTTGGCTGTCACTCGCATCGACCGTCACCGACATCGATCAGGCATCCTCTGCCGGCCGTCGTGTCCGGGGCCGGAGGGGGAGTGGGCCGTGCCGTGGACCGTCGGCGTGGGCCGCGCCGGCACCTCATGCTGCCTGCGCGCCGCGCCTCGCAGGATCCCCTGCGAGCAACTGCCCTCGGACGGACGCGACACCGCGACGCCGATGGCGACGGATCGGCGGCCGCGTCGGGCCGACCGACGTCCTCACCCATCGGGACGTCCTCACCAATGGGTAGGTACGTGGTCCGGCGCAACGCTCCCCCGCGTCACGGCGACGAGATCCTGCCAAGCGAACCACAGCTCGGTCCAGAGGATACGCACATGGCTCCGCCCCGGGTTCTCGCGAGCAATCTCGACCAGACACTGAGCGAGCAACGCGGAGGAGTAGATCATGGCCTGCGAACCGAACGATGGGCGATCATTCGGCCATCGTGATGCGTGACGAGCGTTCACGGCGTATGTCGTCCCGGCCAGCGGGAGCGCGGCGGCTACGGGATCTGCTGTCGAGATCTTCCCAGGGGGCTGCGGCCTGCCGGCCAGGTGGTCAGTTCGACGAGCTCATCCCCTGGGAGCGGGAGGCCCCGAGAGTACTCGAAGGGGCCGCGCCCACGGACGCGCCGATCGAGGTGCCGGTGAAGCGGTGCCAGTCGCCGATCTCGACCGCGGGCGCGTATCCGCTCGGAAGGCGCGCTGAGCGCCGCCAATCGGGCGCGCCGTCGCGCCAGCGGCCACCGTCACGTCGTACGGCGAGCGGACCCGACCCGCGGGATCGACTCCGGCTGCGGCCCGCCCACCGAGCCAGGAAGGCCGGACCCAGATCCTGGGTCCGGCCTGTCCGGTATCTCCTGAGAGATCACACTGCGCGCCTGTAGGGATTCGAACCCCAGACCTTCTGATCCGTAGTCAGATGCTCTATCCAGCTGAGCTACAGGCGCCGAGCGGCCCTCGCGAGAATCGACGAGAACTGCCGACGGGCAGCCTAGCAAGGCCTCACTCGGCAGGCGAATCCGCGCCGACGGCCAGGGCGGACACCCGCCAGTGCCCGGCGACCGACCGCAGGTCGAGCACGAGCGATCCTTCGGCAGGCGTGGAGCCCTCCTCGCCCTCCTTCGTCAGGGCCCGGGTGAGGAAGACGAGCACGGTGGCGCGATCACGGCTCGCCCGGACGACGCCCGCCGAGGTGACGACCACCTCGACGGAGAGCCGGTCCTTGGTCGCCGCGGGCTCGACATCGGCATCCAGGGTCCGCTCGAAGCTGCGGCGAAAGGGTCCGGTGGTCTGGGCGAGAGCGGTGGCGCGATAGGAGTCGAAGTCGTCGTACTCGTAGCTCAGCATCGCCGGGACCGCGGCACGAGCGGCAGCCAGGACCTGGGCACGCGCGTGCTCGCCGCCGCCCGCGCGGTGACGGAGCCCGAGCAGCACGACGTTCAGGCCGACCAGGAGGACGACGACGACCGCGAGCGCGACCCGCCCACGGCTCAGCCGAAGGCCATGGAGCTGACCAGCCACCGGTCCCCCTTCCACCGGAGGTCGACCCGCAGCCTCAGATTCCGGGTGACCTCCTCCTCACCCGTCGCGACCCTGCCGGAGACGGTCACGAGGACCGTCGCGGTGCGGCGACCGATGCCGGCGAGCGCGACCTGCCCGACCCGCCCGGCCGAGGCCACCTGCTGGGTGGCATAGACCTGCCGGTACGACGTCTCGGTCGCCTCGAACCGCGCCCTGAAGGCGGCGGTCCCCAGGGCGAGGAGCCGCTCGGCGTCGCGATCGAAGCTGCTCGCGCTGATCGAGGTGAGCGCCACGGCGGCGCGGCGCGCCTGCGCCGTCGCCGCGCGCTCTGCCGCCCGGTCTGCCCGCTCGGCTCGCCACGCCATGCCTTGCAGCACCGCGAGCGCGAGCAGCGCGACGACGACGAGCCCGGCGAGCAGCGCGGCGACACGACCGCGCCCGGGGATCCGCGCTCGCAGCCGGCGCCACACGGTCCGAGCCGTCACGACGACTGACCGAGCGTCACGACGACGATCGCGACCGGAACGGCGACGGCCCAGGCCTCGAAGACCAGCCGCCCGAGGCGTGGCGCCTCGCGGAGCTCCATGAAGTCGAGCATCACCAGTCGGACCTTCCAGGCGGCGATCAGGAACGTCCCGATCAGCGCCGCGCGCTCGGAGACGCCGTCGCGCGCCAGCACGAACGCGGTGACCACGGTGGCGAGCATCAGGACGATCCACACCGTCGTCGGTCGCCGCAGGAGGGGGAGGAGCGCGGCCATCAGGTCACCTCAGCAGGTAGATCAACGGGAAGATCACGATCCAGAGGAAGTCCACCAGGTGCCAGTAGCAGGCGATGGACTCGGCGCCACGGGTCGCCCGTGGACCGCGTCGGCGCCACAGCAGGCAGGTGACGGCCATCAGGACACAGCCGACCGTGACGTGGGCGAGATGGATCCCGGTCAGGACGAAGTAGTAGGTGAAGAAGTCGCTCTCGGAGGGCAGGTGGTCGTGCCGGAAGGCGAGGGCGTACTCCCACGCCTTGCCCGCGATGAAGAGCACGCCGAGCGCGAGCGCCCCGGCGACCCAGCGGGTGGCCTCCGGGCGATTCCGCCGCGCCCGCTCGAGTCCCTGGGCGACGCACCAGGAGCTGGTCAGCAGGACGAAGGTGTTGATCGCCCCGCGGTCGATCTCGAGCTCCTGGCGGGCGTGGTCGAACCCGGCGACGTCACCGGCACGCGCCGAGAGGAACGCGAAGAAGAGCAGGGTGAAGATGCCGAGGTCGCCCCCGATGAAGACCCAGAACCCGTCGATGCCGGGCATCCTTCGCGGCACCGCGGGCG
The DNA here is from genome assembly GCF_047607365.1 of Nocardioides sp. Taxonomy (GTDB): domain Bacteria; phylum Actinomycetota; class Actinomycetes; order Propionibacteriales; family Nocardioidaceae; genus Nocardioides. The sequence goes on from NZ_JASGDD010000028.1 coordinate 18,378, forward strand.
TGCTCTCCGGAGCGCTCACGCGTCCGCGCCCGCACGCACCTCCGCCTCGATGCGGCCCACCGCCTTGAACGCGTACGGCGTCACCACGACGATCAGGACGAAGAACATCACGAAGACGGCCCAGAAGCAGATCAGGCCGTTCCAGGCGAAGGGCCCGCTGCGGAAGAAGGGCATACAGGTCAGCGGAACGTAGGTGGCACTGGTCAGGAACGCGACCCAGGCGACCCATGCCGGGAAGAGCGGGACCTCGCGCCTGTCCCGCAGGATCGCGATCCCCAGCGCCACGCTCTGCAGGACCGAGCAGACGAAGGTGAGGTCGAAGAACATCCAGCCGAAGTCGTAGAACGTCGAGACGGTCTCCGGCGAGCGGTGCTCGATCCGGAAGGCGGCGGTGATCCAGATGACGGGGGGAACGAAGGTGACCAGCCCGGTCAGCAGGCCGCCGAGCAGCTCGACCGTCGACAGGATGCCGAGGGGCCCCTCGATCCGGCCGATGATCTTGGAGAGGACGGCGGACCAGACGAAGTAGAACGGGCCGCAGGCCGCCATCATCACCATCCCGATCCGGAGCCTGACCTCGTGGTCGAGGAAGTAGCCGTAGATCCCGGCCGGGTCGAGCTTCTCCGCGGGCGGGGGCCAGAAGCCGGCGAAGACGGCGAAGCCGCCGAGCCCGAGCAGGCAGTACGCACCGACCGCTCCGAGCCCGATCCGCAGGAACATGAAGTCCGTCCGAAGGGTGGCATCGGCGGAGGCGGCCAGCACGGGCCGTTCGGTCACAGTCATCACAGGTGTCCTTCGTTGTCGGGGAGGGGGTTCACTTCTTGCGCGCCAGACAGTCGGTGGCGAGGCCCGTGCGAACGGTCGGCGCGTTCGGGCATGGGACGTTGCGGGCTCCCTTCACGCCCCGCGGGTCGTTGCGGGCGGCTTGGCAGTAGACCAGCGGGGTGGTCTCGGGGGCCTGCTCGAACGGGCCCTTCCACTGGTTGACCGGGAGGAACCCCTGCGTGCACTCGGCGGGGCTGTCCGCGTTGGCGAGCGTCAGGCGCAGCTCGTAGTCGTCTCCGCTGGTCTTGGTCACCGACTGCACCGTCGCCAGTGAGCGGGGGTACTGCGCGAGGATGCCGGCGAGGTGGGCGTCGTAGGTGTCCAGCACGCCCAGGATGACGTTGGTCGGTCCCAGCAGCGGGGGGAGCCCGGTCCTCAGGTCGTCGAGCAGGCCGGTGACCTCCTCGCCGGCCGCCGGCCCCCGGTTCAGAAACGTCCGCAGCTCCTTGTCGCTGGCCGCCAGCTGCGCGGTCACCGACGCCAGGTGAGAGCTGAGCGAGCGGATGTGGCCCGCCGAGCCGTTGACCGTGGACAGCAGCGCCGGGGCGTCGTGGAGGAGCGTGGCCGTCGGCTCGACGTTCGCGTCAGCGGTGTCGAGCAGGTGCGAGCCGGAGTCCAGGATGGTCTGGATGTCGTTGGTGCGGCCGTCGAGGACGGCGCTGGTCTCGCCGAGCGCCTGGTTCAGCGTCGCCCCGTCGATGCTGCTCACCGTGGTGTAGGCGTCGTCGAGGAGGGGGCCGATCTCGACCGGCACGGTGGTCCGCTCCCGCGGGATGGTCTGGCCGGCGGCCAACAGCCTGCTGGACGCGTCCGCGGGAGGGACGAGGTCGACGTACTGCTCGCCGACCGCGGACCGGCTGTGCGCCCGGGCGACGACGTCGGCGGGGATGTCGGTCCCTCGCTTCAGCTTGAGCGTGACCTGGACGCCGTCGCCCTTCAGCTCCATCCCGGAGACCAGTCCGACCGGCGTGCCGAGATAGGTGACCTGCGCGCCCTTGTACAGCCCGGCGCCGACCGGGAAGTCGGCCTTGACGAGATAGCGGTGGATGCCCAGCGCCTCGGGGAGTCGCATGAAGGTCAGGGCGAGGACGACGGTGCAGATCGCCGCCGCGACCGACATGACCGCGAGCTGTCGTCGCACCAGAGCAGTGGTTCTCACTTCGTCCCCCCGAGAAGGCCGCTGACGAGGCCACCGAGCACACCGCTGGTGGACGATCCGGACGAGCTCGAGCCACTCGACGAGGACGAGCCCGACGAGCCCGACGAGCCGCTGGTGCCCTTGGTCGTCGCGCCTCCCCCGGCGAGCCCCTGGATGACGTTCAGCCCGGGGAGCCCGGTGCTCGACGAGCCACCGCCGAGGAGCGAGCTCAACAGGCTCCCGACCAGGGGAAGGCTGATCCCGTTGAGGAAGCCGACCGCGGGGATCGAGACGTTCCCCGACGAGTCGGTGAGGCCGTTGACGATGCTGCCGTTGGTGAGGTCGACGGTCAGGAAGAGGTTGCAGTAGTCCGCCGCGCAGGCCTTGGTGACGACGTCCGGCGAGAACGGGAAGGTGAGCAGGAAGCCGAGGCCGTTCACCAGGTCGGGTCCGGAGTCGGCGAGTGCCCGGACGGTCGGGGCGAGGTCGCGCAGGTCCTGCACGAGGTCGGCCTGCACGTCGTCCAGCAACGGGATGGCCACCTTGCCCAGACCGTCCAGCGAGGCCAGCGCCTTCACGATCGACGGCTCCTGGGCCGACAGCGTCTCCAGCGCCGGGCCGAGCTCGTCCAGTGATGCGGTGATCGTGCCGCTTCCGGCGTTGTAGGCCTTCGCGGCACGGTTCAGCGACCGGATCGTCGCCTTGATGTCCCCCCGCTGCTCGTTCAGGGTGGTGATGAACGAGTCGAGCCGCGGCAGCAGGTCCCGCACCGCGCCTCCCTGGCCCCCGAGCGCCCGGTTGAGCTCGGTGGTGATCGTGCCGAGCTGCTCCAGGCCGCCGCCGTTGAGCGCGATCGAGGCCGCGGAGAGGACCTGCTCGGTCGCGGGGTACGCCGTCCCGTGGTCCAAGGAGATCGTGGCGTGATCGGCCAGGTGGCTCCCCGGGGTCGCGTCGGCGGCGGGGCTGAGCTCGACGTACGCCGACCCGAGCAGGCTGTTCACGCCGACCGCGGCGTCGATCCTGTCCGGCAGGCCGGCGTCGGGGCCGACGCTCAGGTCGGCCTCGGCATGCCAGCCGACGACCCTCATCCCGGTCACGGTGCCGACCGCCACGTCGCCGACCTTGACCTGGGCGTTCGTGGTGAGGGTGCCGACGTCGGGGAGCTCGACGGTGATGTGGATGGCGTCCTTCCCCGTGCCCGCGCCACCGGGCAGGGAGACCTCCTGGATGCCCTCGAAACGGCAGCCGGAGAGGAGGAGGCCGCCGCTGACCACGACCGTCAGCGTCCTCACCGCCGCGATCGCGAACCGGCGGCTCACGACGTGCCTCCGGAGAGGAGCAGGAGGAGCGCTTCGAAGAGCTGCTGCGACGCCGGGCTGTCGCCGACTTGGTCCAGGAGGTCCCCGATCAGCGACGAGCAGAGCTGCCCGGCGCTTTGCCCGGCCGAGAGGGCGCCGTCGGCGACGCCGGCGATGGCACCGCAGATCAACTGGCCGGGCGAGTGGATGTTGGCGGCCATGAGGTCGACCGCGACCGCGTTCTGTCGCTGGTGATAGGCCTTGTTCAGGTTGGCCAGCGCGTTCGGCGCGACGTGGAGGAACTGGGCCATCTCGGCCTGCCGGGCCGCCACCGTGGCGGTGACGTCGGCCAGGCCGCTCACGGTGGTGTTGACCGCGCTCCGGTTCTTCTTGACGAAGGTCTCGATCTCGCCGACCGCCTCGCCGAGCTGGTGGAGCGCGCTCCGGAGCGCCTTCCCGTCCCCGTCGAGCGCCCCGGAGACCTCGTCGAGCCGGGCCGCGAAGGCGGTGATCTGGTCGTCGGAGCCACGCAGTGCCGAGACGAAGACCTGGAGGTTCCTGATCGTGGAGAAGAGGTCGTCCCCGCCGGCGTCCAGGGTCCTGATCGCGGCCGCGAGGCTCTGGATCGATCCGTTGATCGTGGCGCTGTTCCCCTTGAGGGTGTCCGCCGTGCTGGTCACCAGGTCGTTGACGGCACCGTCCTTGTTGGCGCCGTTCGGCCCGAGCGCGACCACGGTCTCGTCGAGCTGGTCCTTGATGGTGTCCCACTCCACCGGCACCGCGGTGCGACTCAGCGGAATCGTCGCCCCGTCGTGCAGGGTCGCACCACCGGCGTAGCGCGGCGTGAGCTGCACGTAGCGGCTGCTGATCAGGGAGGGCGCCACGATCGCGGCCTTGGCCCCGGACGGGATCTGGACGCCGCGGTCGACGGTCATCCGGACGCGGACCTTCGAGGAGCCCATCGGGGTGATCGAGTCGATCCTCCCGACCGGGATCCCCAGCACTCGCACCTCGTCGCCGGCGTAGATCCCGTCGGTGCGCGAGAAGTAGGCGTCGATCGTCGTCCGCCCCGAGCGATGCCAGACCATCATCGCCCCGAGCAGGAGGGCGACCGCCACCACGACGGCGAGGGTCCGGCGACCCATCCTCCGGACCAGGTCGAGCACGCGCTCGGTCGCCGCGGTCATCATTTCGCTCCCTTCGAGGTGCCGCCGAGGAGACCGGTCAGGTCGAGGCCGCTGAGGTCGATCGCAGGCGGCACGAGGTTCCCCGGGAGGAGGTTCTGGAGATAGGCGGTGAAGAACGGGCCGCTCGAGACGACCTCGCCGAGCCCGGTGGCGTAGACGGCGAGTCCCTTCATCGCCGCGTCCAGATTCGCCTTGTTGTCCCGCAGCACGTCGACGACCTGGTTGAGCCGGTCCAGGGTCGGCTGGAGCACGTCCTTGTTGTCGGAGATCAGCCCGCGGATCTGCTTCATCATGGAGGTGACGTTGACCAGGAGCGAGCGGATCTCGTCCCGGCGGGCGGAGAGCACCGCCAGGAGCTTGTTGCCGTCGGCGATCAGCGTGGTCAGGTCCCCGCTGCGAGCGGCGAGGACCCCGGTGAACTGGTCGGCCTCGCTCAGCAGGCTGCGCAGGTCGGCGTCACGGGAGCTGATCGTCGCCGAGAGCCGGGCCACGCCGTCGAAGGCCGCCGCGACGTCGGGGGCCGCCGCCGTCAGAGTGCCCGAGAGCGTGGTGAGCGCCTTGGCCAGCGTCACCGTGTCGATCGCCCCGGTCTCCTGGGTCAGGTCGGTGAGGGCGTCGTTGACGTCGTACGGCGCGTGGGTGCGCGCCAACGGGATCGTCGAGCCCGTGGCGAGCGTCCCGGCGCCCTGGGAGTCGAGCACCAGCGCCTTGTCGCCGAGGACGGTCTCGACGCTGACGCTCGCCTCGGTCGCCGATCCGAGGTGGGCATCGTCGTTCGTGACGCTGAAGTCGACCACGACGCCGCCGCCCGGCTTGCCGAGCTTCACCGCGTTGACCCGGCCGACCTTGATCCCGGAGAGCCGGACCGCGTCGCCCGGCTTCAGCCCCGCGGCCTCGGAGATCTCGGCGTGGTAGTGCCGGCCGAAGATGCTGACCAGGGCGTTGACCCGGAAGACCACCACCACCAGAAGCAGCAGGGCGGCCACGACGACCAGGCCGAGCATGACGGGGTTCCGCTCGCGGAACATCTTCACCTGCATCAGTTGCACCGCTTCACCTGGGAGCGGACCACCGGGGTCTTGATGGGCTTGCCGTTCGGCCCAGTGATCTCCACCTGGACCGAGCAGAGGTAGAAGTTGAAGAAGTTGCCGTGCGAGCCCACCCGGTCCAGGAGCCGGTAGGCGGCGGGCAGCTGTGCCAGCACCTTTCGCAGCGTCTTCTCGTTGGTGTCGAGGATCTTCGCCAGGTCGTTGACCGCGATCACGGTCGAGTGGAACGGGCCGCGGATCTGGGTGAAGAGGCTGGTCAGCCGGCCGGTGAGGGTGTCGATCTGGGTGACGGACTGCGCGACCGGGTCACGGTCCTTGCTGAGCTTGGAGACCAGCGTGCGGAACTGGACGATGGTCTGGCTGAGCTGGTCGTCGTGGCCGTTGATCGTGCCGAGGAGCGCGTTCATGTTGGTGATCAGGTCGCCGATCTCCTTGTCGTCGTCGGCCAGGTCGCCGGTGAGGCTGCCGACCTGCGACAACAGCGACTGCACGGTGCCGCCCTGGCCCTGGAGGGTGCGGATCAGGTTGGTGGCGAGGCCGTTCACCTGGTCCGGCTGGAGACCGCGGAAGAGCGGGCGGAACCCGTTGAGCAGAACGTCCAGGTCGAGCGCGGGCTCCGTGCGCGTGGTGGGGATGACCTCCCCCGGGTGAAGCCGGCGCCCGACCCCCTCGGGCTGGGTGAGGTCCAGATAGCGGTCGCCGAGGAGGTTCTCGTATCTCACATGGACCTGGGTCTGGTCGGTGAGGCGCCGCTGGGAGTCGGCGTGGAACTCGACCTTCACCACATTGCCGCCGGTCAGCCGTACGCCGTCCACCTGGCCCACCCGCACGCCGGCGATTCGGACGACGTCACCCTTCTCCAGTCCGCTGACGTTCGCCATCAGCGCGGTGTAGGAGGTGGACGGGATCACCTGGGTCCGGCCGAGGGTGAGGAAGAGCAGCGTCGCGACGATCAGGCCGACGACGCCGAAGAGGGAGAGCTTGATCAGCTCGGAGCGGACCCTCATTCCTGGTTCCCCGCCACGTCGGTGATCGGGATCTGGCTGAGCGGGACGCTCGGCAGGCCGTGGCACCCGGCGGACCCGTCCGCCCCGACCCCGGGGAGGTCCTTCGGATAGGTGTACGGCTGGAGGCCGCCGCGGACCGACAGCTCGGCCCGCAGACCGGAGTCGACCTCGCCGAAGGTCTTGGTCATGGTCTGGTGGACCTGCTCGGCTCCCTGGATGAAGCAGGGGAGCTCACTGCTGTAGGCCCGCAGGGTGCCCGCCGGCAGGCGCAGGCTCGTGATGAAGGTGGTCAGGGCGCTGCCGTCGTCCTTGATCAGGGCGGTGCCGCTGTCGCCGAAGAGGGCGAGGTCGGTGAGGACTCGGGCGATCGCCTGCTTCTTGGTCACCACGGTGGTCGCGGTGACGGTCGCGTTCTTCAAGATCGCGAGCAGGTCCGGGGAGACCTGCTCCAAGAGCCCCGAGGTGCGAGCGAACTCGACCAGGGAGCGCCGCAGCTCGGGGAGCTCGGGCTCGAGCCGGGTGAGGTAGTCGTCCGCCTTGCGGGCGGCGTCGGCGATCTCGTCGCCACGCCCCTCGAGGCTGCGAGCGAGCACAGTGAGGGTCTGGTTGAGGTTGGTGACGTCGACCGCGGTGAGCAGCTTGTAGAGGCTGCCGAAGACGGTCTGCACCTCGGTGGTGACCGAGCGGGCGTCGATCACGGCGCCCGGGGCCAGCCGGGCGGTGTCGGGCTGCGCGGGCGAGCTGAGCGCGACGTACTTCGCTCCGAAGACGGTGGTGGCGCGGATGTCCGCGAGCACGTTCGCCGGGATCTGGGAGAGCTGATCCCGCCGGATGGCGAGCTGGAGCCGGACATGGTCGCCGTCACGCTCGACCGAGTCGACCCGGCCGATCTCGACGCCCCGCATCTTGACCTTGTTGCCGGCCGCCATGATGAGCCCGGAGCGGGAGGTCTCGACCGAGACGGTGGCGTCGGAGGAGAAGGCGTGGGTGTAGAACGCCGCGGTGAGGCAGACGGCGGCGGCGATCGAGAGGATCAGGCCGATTCCGGCAAGGCGCACCGCCAGACGAGAAGCGCGCATCTCAGCCTGCCAGGTGGAAGGTGTTGAAGTTGGAGTAGATCGCCATGCCGATCAGGAGGTTGACGATCATGACCGCGCTGAGGGAGGAGCGCACCGAGCGCCCGACGGCCTCGCCCACGCCCGCGGGGCCACCGGAGGCGGTGTAGCCGAAGTAGGTGTGGATGAGCATCACGACGATGGCCATCGCCACCACCTGGATGTAGGAGAAGATGATGTCCAGCGGGCTCAGGTAGAGGAAGAAGTAGTGCCGGAAGTTGCCGGCGCCGACGCCGTAGAACGCGACCAGGAAGAAGTAGTCGGCGATGAAGCCGGCCAGCGTCGCGAAGATGTAGAGCGGCGTGATGACGATCGAGGCGGCCAGGCATCGCGTCGTAGCGAGATAGGGCAGCGACGGGATCCCCATCACCTCGATCGCGTCGATCTCCTCGCTGATCCGCATGGCGCCGATCTGGGAGGTCGTGGCCGCGCCGAGCGTCACCGAGAGCGCGACCCCCGCCAGCAGCGGCGTGGAGAGCCTCGAGGTGAAGAAGGCGGCCAGGATGGGGCTCAGCGATCCGACGCCGATGTTGGAGGAGGACTCGAAGCCCTGGGCCGCGGAGACCGCTCCGGCGAAGAAGGTGATCGAGGCGACGATGACCACCGAGCCGCCGATCAGCGCCAGGGCGCCGGTGCCGGCGCCGAGCTCGGCGGTCAGGCGCAGCACCTCGCCGGGGTGGCGTCGCAGCGCCCGCAGGATGCCCCGCATCACCCGGAGGTAGAAGAGGCCCTGGTCGCCGACCTCGTCGAGGGCGGCGAGCGGCCGGCGCGCCCATCCGGTGAGGCGGCGCGGCGGAGCAGAGGCACTGGTCATGGACACCTCACAGGACGGCGAACTGGATCAGGCTGATGGTGAGACTCACCGGCACGAGCACGGCGACCGTGATCACGACGGCCTGGTTGACCGCGTCGCCGACCCCCTTGGAGCCGCCGGCCACGTTCAGTCCGCGGTAGCAGGCGATGATGGCGGCGATGAGGCCGAAGATCAGGGCCTTGAGCATGCTGATCGCATACTCGGCGTTGCCGGTGAAGAGCGGGATCGTCGCGATGTACGACCCCGGCGTGACGCCCTGGAGGTAGACGCTGAAGAAGTAGCCGCCCACGAGGCCGCCTGCGCAGATCAGCACGTTGAGGAAGAGCGAGACCACCACGGCCGCCACGATCCGGGGCACCACGAGCCGCTGGATCGGGTCGATCCCGAGCACCTGCATGGCGGCGATCTCCTCGCGGATCGTGCGGGCGCCCAGGTCGGCGCAGATCGCCGTCCCGCCCGCACCGGCGACGACGACCACGGTGACGAAGGGGCCGATCTGCTGGACCGACGCGAGACCGGAGACCGCCCCGGACAGGTCGGCCGCGCCGATGTCCTGCAGCAGCAGGTTGATCTCGAAGATGACCAGCAGGGTGAAGCCGAGCATCACCAGCAGCGTGGGGATCAGCGAGACCCGGATGATGAACCACGCCTGCTGCACGGCCTCGCGCCACGAGAACGGCTTGGTGCACAGGATGACGAAGGCATCGAGCGCCATGGCCAGGACCTCCCCCAGCGCGCGCATGGGCTTGGCCACCGACGTGCCGACCGAGCTCATTCCCTCACCCACCCAATTTTTACTCTGAATTCAAAACGCAGATCAGACGTGATCTCCGTCACTTCACAGAGAGAGTAACGGAGAAACCTAAGTTGGGTTACGTACCGGTTCCGGCATTTTCACCCGGGCACTAGGCGAGCGCCACGAACCGCCAGTCGAGGACCGGCCCGCCGCCCTCGTCGGACGTGACGACCGACCGCAGGTGGACGAGCTGCCGGCCGTCGGGCCCCGGGTCGGCCCTCTCGATCCGCACCGTGCTGCGGAGGGTGTCGCCCTCGCGCACGGGTCCGACGTGGTCGCATCCGTGCCAACCGAGGACGGTGACGAGATCGGGGAGGGCGCGGACGGCCTGCGACAGCGCGATGCCGATGGTGTGCCCGCCGTAGACGAGCCGGCCGCCACCGGCCGCCACCGCATCGTGGTGGACGCTGGCGACGTTGAGGGTCAGCCGGGCCAGCTCCGGCCCGCTGGTGACCACGTCGCCGCCGACCACCTCGATCGTCTCCCCCGCCGCGAGAGGACGCCCCCGCGGGAGGGCGCCGAGATCGAGACCCTCCAGGGCGCGGGTCCACGCGGTGGTGGAGCCGCCGATCCGGTCGAGGTCGTCGCGACGCCCGGTCGGATCCGCTCCGCGCAGCGGCAGCATCGCGCAGCGGTGGAAGTCGAGCACCGTCCGGCCCTCCTGGTCCACGGTCCGCATCCGCAGTGCGGCCAGGCCGGTCGGCGTACGGCCCTCACGGCGCTGGTTCTCCCGCAGGCCGACCACCGTCGTCGTGGTGCGCAGGGTGTCGCCCAGCCGTGGCAGGCGGTGGAAGACCAGGTCGCGGTAGAAGAGGTTGGCCTTGACGTGGTGGGTCGCCACGGTCGACTGGCCGATCGCGACGTCCCAGGCGAGGGCCGGATGGGCGAGCGGCGCCCCGGCCACCCGGACCGCCAGGGCGTCGCTCAGCGGCAGTCGGAGCCGGTCCCCCACGATCGACTGGTGCACCGCCTGCCGGCCCTCGGTCAGGGTGTGCTCGGGCGCCGCGTCGAACACCTGGCCCACCTCGAGCTCGTCGAAGCAGGGCCCTTCGGCGCGCACGGTGGTCATCAGCGGCTCGCCTTCGCCAGCACCCGGCGTGCCGCCACGGCCATCGCCTCGTCGACCAGCTCCGACCCGAGCCGGATCGCCCCGACGCCGCTTGCCTGCGCGTCGGTGATGGCGGCGAGGACCTGGCGTGCGCGCTCGACGTCGGCGGCAGCCGGCGCCATGAGCGCGTTGACGATGGCGACCTGCCGCGGGTGGATCACCCACTTGGCGTCGAAGCCGATCGAGGCGGCGGCGGTGACGGCCGCGGTGAAGGCGTCGTCGACCTGGACGCCCAGCCAGGGTCCGTCGACCAGCTCGAGGCCGGCCGCGCGCCCGTGGGCGAGCAGCGTCTCCTGGGCCCAGCGCCAGTCGGAGGCCGACGGCCTGCCGAGGGAGGCGGCGAGATCGGCGTACCCGATGATGAGCGAGGTGAGCCGCTCCCGCGCGGAGGTCAGGTCCGCGAGGCCGGTGAGCCCGGCAGCCGTCTCGACCAGCGCCTGGATGCCGACCCCGCTCGCGCCGAGACCGTCGAGAAGGCGCTCGACGAAGCCCACGTCCGCGCGGGACTCCGCCTTGGGCAGGACGAGCGTGCCGATCGGGGCTCCGGACTCCGCGACCGCGATGACGTCACCGTGGCTCCACGGCGTTCGCGGGGCGTTGATCCGGACGGCGACACGGGGCAGGTCGTCGGGCCAGGCGACGGCGCCGAGCGACTCGCGGGCCCGGACCTTCCGGTCCGCGGCGACCGCGTCCTCGAAGTCGATCACGACCTCGTCGGCGCCGGACGCCAGGGCCTTCTCGATCATGCGGGGGTCGTCGCCCGGCACGCACAGGACGGACCGGCGGCCCGTGGACTCGCAGAACATGTTTTTTAATCTATGTTAGAGTCAGAAAGACCGCAACGCGAACGACGAAGGGGACGCCGGTGCTCAGCTCCGAGGAGAAGGAGATCGTCGCGACCGTCCGCGACTGGGTCGACCACGAGGTCAGGCCGGTGGTGCAGGATCTCGAGCACCGCAACGAGTACCCCGAGAAGCTGATCGAGCAGATGAAGGAGCTGGGGATCTACGGCCTGGCGATCCCCGAGCCCTATGGCGAGGTCCAGGTCTCGATGCCCTGCTACGTCGAGGTCACCACCGAGCTGGCTCGCGGCTGGATGAGCCTCGCCGGGGCCATGGGCGGCCACACCGTCGTCGCCAAGCTCCTCGTCGCCTTCGGCACCGAGGAGCAGAAGGATCGCTACCTGCCGAAGATGGCGACCGGGGAGATCCGGGCCACCATGGCGCTCACCGAGCCCGGCGGCGGCTCCGACCTCCAGGCGATGACGACCAACGCCAGGGTGGACGGCGACGAGCTCGTCGTCAACGGCGCCAAGACCTGGATCAGCAACGCGCGCCGCTCCCAGCTGATCGCGCTGCTGTGCAAGACCGACCCGGCGGCGGAGCCGAAGCACAAGGGGATCTCCGTCGTCCTCGTCGAGCACGGCCCCGGCCTCACGGTCTCCCGCGACCTGCCGAAGCTCGGCTACAAGGGCGTCGAGGCGTGCGAGCTCTCCTTCGAGGGCTACCGGACCCCACTCACCTCGATCCTCGGCGGTGAGCCGGGCCGGGGCTTCGGCCAGATGATGAAGGGGCTCGAGACCGGCCGCATCCAGGTCGCCTCGCGCGCGCTCGGCGTCGCGCAGGCAGCCTTCGACGACGCGCTGTCCTACGCCCAGCAGCGGGCCAGCTTCGGCCAGCCGATCTGGAAGCACCAGCAGATCGGCAGCTACCTCGCCGAGATGGCCACCAAGCTCACCGCGGCTCGTCAGCTGGTGCTCCACGCCGCCGAGCGCTTCGACGCCGGCGTACGCGTCGACATGGAGGCGGGCATGGCCAAGCTCTACGCCTCGGAGGTGGCGATGGAGATCGCCCTCGACGCGGTCCGCATCCACGGCGGCTACGGCTACTCGACGGAGTACGACGTCGAGCGCTACCTCCGCGACGCCCCCCTCATGATCGTGGGCGAGGGCACCAACGAGATCCAGCGCAACGTGATCGCCTCGCAGCTGGTGGCTCGCGGCGGACTCGGCCGATGAGCCGCTGAGCCGGTGCGCCGACAGCCATGCGTCTGAAGGTTCATTAGAATCCGGGCCATGGCGCGCAACCTGAAGACCCCGGAGGAGCAGACGTCGGTCGCAGCGGGGGCCGCACAGTCCAAGTCCGAGCGCACGCGTGCGCGAATCCTCGACGCGGCGGCGCAGGTGCTGAGCCAGAAGGGCTACTCCGGCATGCGGCTCAGCGACGTCGCCAAGGTCGCGGAGCTGCAGGCCCCGGCGATCTACTACTACTTCCCGTCGCGCGAGGACCTCATCGAGGAGGTCATGTGGGTGGGCATCGCCGACATGCGGGCGCACCTGACCAAGGTCCTCGACGCGCTCCCCGACGGGCTTCCGGCGATGGACCGGATCCTCGCAGCCGTCGAGGCGCACCTCCGGCACGAGCTGGAGATCTCCGACTACACGACCGCGTCGATCCGCAACGCCGGGCAGGTGCCCGAGGAGATCCGCAAGCGCCAGCTCGCCGAGGAGAACAAGTACGGCGAGATCTGGCGTCGCCTCTTCAAGACCGCGATCGCCGACGGGGCGGTGCGCTCGGACCTCGACCCGTTCATCGCCCAGATGCTCGTCTTCGGCTCGCTCAACTGGACCGCGGAGTGGTGGAACCCGAAGCGAGGGTCGGTCGACAAGGTCGTCGCCAACGCCCAGGCGTTCGTCCGCAGCGCCCTCTCGGCCTGAAGCGACCAGGACCCTCACCCTGGGCGGGGCAGGGTCCCGCCGAGCGCGGACCAGCCGTCAGGACCCTCCGACGAGGCTCTCCCGGCCCTCCCAGAACGGCTTGCGCAGCACCGCTCGCTGAACCTTGCCGGCGCCGGAGACCGGCAGCTCGGTCACGAACCGCACCGCGGCGATCCGCTTCACCTTCCCCAGCCTGTCCCGGGTCAACGCGATCAGCTCGCCCTCGTCGACCTGCTCGCCGGCCACGTCGTCGGTTCGCACCACGAAGGCGAGCGGCGTCTCCCCCCACACGTCGTGAGGCACGCCGACCACGCAGGCCTGCGCCACGCCGGGGTGGGAGACCAGGGCCTCCTCGATCTCGAGCGGCCAGACGTTGTAGCCGCCGGAGATGATCATGTCGTCCTTGCGGTCGGCGAGATACAGGAAGCCCTCCTCGTCGACGTAGCCCATGTCGCGGGTCAGCACGCTGCCGTCGGGCAGCACCCGCGTGGCGTAGGTCTCCGGGTCGCCCCACAGGCCGCTCATGGCGCCCGGCGACCGGGCGGCGACCTCACCGACCTGGCCGGTCGGGAGCGGCCTGCCCTCGTCGTCGACGATGGTCAGCACGACGTTCGGCGAGGGCCGACCCGCCGAGCGCAGCAGCCGTCGCGCACGGTCGGAGTCGCTCAGCTCGTGCTCGTGCGGCAGCAGCATCGTGACGGGCGCGACCTCGCTCTGTGCGTACATCTGATGGAGCACGGGACCGAACAGCCGGATCGCGCCACGCATGGTCTGCTCGGAGATCGGGGCGCCGGCATAGGTGATGCAGCGCAGCGAGGAGTAGTCGCGCGTGACAGCCGACGGGTCACCGAGGACCTTCTGGATCATCGTGGGGACCATGGCGGCGTACGTCGCGCGCTCCTCCTCGACCAGGCGCCCGAACTCGGCCGCATCGAAGACCGGCATCGGCGCCAGCGTGGCGCCGACCGCCAGCATCCCCCAGAGGTAGGCGACGCTGAGGTGGGCCAGTGAGGTGGCGGCGAGGTAGGTGTCGAGCTCGCTGAGCTGGGGCGTCATCCAGCGCCACTCGGAGTTGTAGGCGAGCCAGTCGCGGACGTTGTAGTAGATGCCCTTGGGCCGCCCCGTGGTGCCACTGGAGAATCTGATGATGTGAGCGTCGTCCGGTCGCGCCTCGATCTCCGGAACGGTGGAATCGGCGGTAGCGACCAGGTCGTCGTATCGCAGGAGGCCGGGATGCTCCTTCTCCCCGAGCACCAGGACGGCCTTGAGGTCGGGCAGGCTCGACAGCCGCGGCTCGATCAGGGGGAGGTGGCGGGGGTCGACGATGAGCGCCGTGGCGCCGATCTTCTCCAGCAGGTACACGTTCGTGTCGATCGTGTAGTAGGTGTAGAGCGTCGCGATCGGGGTGTTGCCCAAGGCGCACGCCGCCGCGATCTCGACGGTCTCGAAGACGTTGTCCGACAGCACGGCGACTCGGTCCTGGACGCTGACGCCGAGGGCTGCCAGCCCATTGGCCAGCCGGGCCGCGCGATCCAGCACCTCGCCGTACGTCTGCCGGCGGCCGGCGAACGACACCGCGACGTTGTCGCGGTACATCCGTCCTGACTTCCGGACGATCGTGCCCATGTCCACGGTGTGACCTCCCTGCCGGCGAGCTGGTGCGCCCACCAGACGAACACCGGCGGATCGGGCCCGACAAGACACGTGCGAGATCCTCGGACGCCGGTTGCCGGCCATCCGCAGGTCCTCGACCTCGGTGGCGATGCACTGACAGGCACGGTGGTCTTCCCGACGCCGTTCCCCTCCCCGACCGACGGCGCGCTCGCCGACTGATCCTCAGATCGTCTCCCCCAAGGGCGACGGCTTCGCCACGGCGTCGGACTTCCAGCCGGCACCGGACGTCGAGCTCGGCGGCGCCTGACCCGGACCGGGCCGGCCGACATATCCGCACGAGGTTGGCCGGGCGGCCGCCACGCTCCCTACGTTCGGGGTACTGCCACGACCTGAAAAGAGGCGCACCGATGCGACTGCTCACATCCAGCGAGGACGAGCTGGTCACCGGCCTGCCGGCCGGCGCGGGGCCGGACTTCTTCGACCGGTTCTACTTCAACCTCCATCCGGCCTCGGCGCCCACTCCCCTGATCATGGTGGGCGCCGGGGTCTATCCCGGTCGCGGACTCACCGACGGCTACGTGATCGTGGTGCGAGAGAAGCTGCAGTCCAACCTGCGCTTCTCCACCACGGCGCCCGGCCCGGTCACCGGCGTCGGGCCACTGGCGTGGTCGACGGCCGAGCCGCTCAGCACCTGGTCGCTGCGACTGGGCGCCAATCCCCTCGGCGTCGAGCTCGACGTCACCTGGACCGCCCGGACCTCGCCATGGCGCACCGAGGACATCGTGGTCGACAACGGCCGCGGCGGCCGCTCCGACTTCAGTCACTTCTTCCAGTCCGGCAGCTACTCCGGCCGCATCGTCGTCGACGGCACTGAGGTCGACGCCTCGACGTGGCTCGGCCAGCGCGACCGCTCCCGCGGCGTGCGCGTGGTCGCCGGCGGCCAGGGTCTGCACCTGTGGGTGCAGGCGCAGTTCGCGGACCGCTCCGTCGCGTTCATCATGGACGAGGACCGCGCCTATCAGCGCCGCCTCCTCGACGGCGCCGTGCTGTGGACGGACGGCAGCGCCGACCCGATCACGGACGTGCGACACACACTCTCCTTCGACGACGGCCTCGACCTCACCAGCGGCGAGCTGGCGATCCGGACCGCCTCCGGCGACGCCTTCACCCTCCACGTCGACGGCTCGGCCGGCGGCGGCTTCCTGTCCGGAGGCGGGTACGGCGGGTGGCATGGTCAGCACCACGGGACGAATGCCCTGGAGCACGACGACTTTCCGCTCGACGGCACCGTCACGCCGCGCAACCTGGACATGCCGCTCACCGACCGGCCGGCCGCCTTCCGTATCGGCGACGAGGCGGGGACGGGGGTCTTCGAGTTCGCCGTGACCCGTAGTCCGTCGTACCGGTACCGGGCCTCGGCCTGACGCGAGGGGCCGGGGCCCCTCGCGTCAGGCGCCGACCATCTCGCGGGTGGCCTCGGAGTCGGCTTGCAGGCTCTCGGCCAGGGTGGCGCTGAGGGTGGCGCCCATCCGGGTCAGGAACCGGTAGTGCCGCTTCTCGAACTCACCGAGCCGCTCGACCGGCATCGACACGCTGAGGGCTGCGATGGCGTGGCGGTCGGGGCCGTAGACCGGCACCGCGAAGCCCCCGATCCCGAGATCCGCCTCCTCGCGGTTGAGCGCAACCGTGCCACCTCGGACATCGCGCAGCTGGTCGGCGAGGCTGCCGAGGTCGCCGATGGAGTTGACCGTCCGACGTTGCAGCTTCCCGCTTCGGCCGAGCACCCGCTTCGCGACCTCCGTCCACGGCATGTCGGCGAGGAGCACCTTCCCGGAGGCGGTGCAGTGCGCCTCGATGGGGCTGCCCGGCTGGGCGTGGGACTGATTGACCCCGCCGTCGGCGAGCACCCGCGCGATGAAGACGAGTCGGTGGCCGTCCCAGATCGCCAGGTGCGTGGTCTCCCCCGTCTCGTGGGAGATCGTGTTCAGGATGCCCGGAGCGTGGCGCCGCAGCAGGTCGGCGTCGACGAGACCGCTGGCCATCATCAGGATCCGCCAGCCCAGCCGGTAGCGCGACCGCCCGGTCCGGCGCAGCAGGTCGATCGCCGCCAGGCTCGACACCACCTCGTAGGCGTTGGACTTCGGCACGCCCAGTGCCGCGGCGATCTCGCTGACGCCCCACTCCGGGCGGTCGCGAGTGAACAGCTCGAGGACTTCTCCCGTGCGCACGACGGTGCTCAGCATCGACGCTCCCTTTCGACCGACGAGTCACCGAATGTGATCGACGTCATATTCTGATTCGATAATAGATTAAATTTCAAGCCCATGGGTCCGCCGACCTGGGACCCTGACGCCCAGCCGGCTCAGCCGTTGCCGAGATAGGCCCGCGCGATGAGGCCGGCGCCGGAGCCGGCCATGTCGAGCTCGGAGACGACCCGCCCACGGTCCAGCAACAGGACCCGCTGGCAGAGCACCTCGAGGAGGTGCGGATTCTGCTCCATCAGCACGATCGCGACGCCACTGTCGCGGATCTCGCTCAGCGACTGGGCAAGTCCGGCGATCGCGACCGGCGAAAGGCCCAGGGAGGGCTCGTCCAGCACGATCACTCGCGGCGCTTGCACCAAGGCGCGCCCCAGGGCGAGCCACTGCTGCTCCCCGCCGCTCATCGCCCCGGCGTGATGATCTGACTTCCTGTGCAGCGTGGGGAACATGGCGAAGACGCGTTCGAGGGCAGCGTCGTCGAGCGGTCGACCGGCACCATAGGCGGCCATCTCGAGGTTCTCCCTGACGGTCAGGTCGGCGAAGACGAGCCGGCCCTCCGGCACCAGGGCAAGGCCGGCACGCACCCGCTGGCGCGGCGAGAGCCCGTCCAGCGACCGGCCGTCGAGCTCGACCGTCCCCGCGTGCGCGCGCAGCAGGCCGTGGACGGTGCGGGCCAGGCACGTCTTCCCGGCGCCGTTGCGACCGATCAGCCCGACCGCTACACCGGCTTCGACGCCGAAGGTGATATCGGTCAGCACGGACGCGCTCGGCGTATAGCCCGCCGACAGGCTCGTGAGCCTCAGCATCAGATCTGCTCCTCGTGTCGGCCGACCGACGCCGGTGACTCGTGACGTGGTCCGAGATACGCGTCGCGGACCCTCGGGTCGCTGAGGACGACGTCGGGGACTCCCTCGCTCAGCGGTTGGCCGGCGTTCAGCACCAGCAGCCGGTCGCAGACGGCCGAGACCAGCGGGACATCGTGCTCGACGAGGCAGACCGCGGTCTCGGGATGGGCGGCACGGAAGGCGCCGAGCGCCGTCACGAGCTCGCCCCGCTCCTCGGAGCTGAGGCCGGCCGCCGGCTCGTCGAGCAGGAGCAGCGACGGAGCGGCCGCAGCGGCGCGAGCCACCTCCGCGAGCTTGCCGGCGCCGTACGGGGCGGCTCCGGGGAGCTCGTGCTGGAAGTCGGCGCAACCGAACATGTCGAGCAGCTCGCGGCTGCGCTGGCCGAAGCGGGCTCTCGGCCCTGACCCGCGACGGTGCCGGCGACGACCCAGCCGCTCGCCGAGCAGCACGTTCTCCATGAGCGTCAGCGACGGCGCCAGCTGGGGGTGCTGGAAGGTGCGGACGATGCCGCTGCGGGCCCGCTGCCCCGCACCGCGACGCACGATGCTCTGACCGCGCAGCTCGAGGGTGCCCTCGTGAGCCAGGTAGACCCCCGAGATGACGTTGAGGAGCGTCGTCTTCCCCGAGCCGTTGGGCCCGATCAGACCGAGGTGGTCGCCCGGCGCGAGCGAGATGTCGACCTTGTCCACGGCGGCGACGCCGCCGAACCGCATGGTGAGGCCTCGGCCCACCAACAGCTCCTCGCTCATCGGCCTCTCCTCTCCGCGACCGCGGTGACGAGCCGGTCAGGCAGGCCCCCCAGGCCGCCCGATCCGACCAGGAGCGCGACCAGGAGCACCCCTCCGAAGACCACGCCCGAGGAGGAGGCGGGCAGGAAGCTCTGGATGTTGGGCGGCAGGGTGCCCACCAGCAGGCCGCCGATCCAGGCTCCCGCGACGTTGCGGGCACCGCCGACCAGGCCCGCCACGAAGAGGGAGATGGAGAGGAACAGCACGAAGATGGTCGGGTTCAGGTAGCCGACGGTGATCGCGTACATCGCCCCGGCGACAGCGCCGAGGACGGTCGCCCAGGTCCAGACCGCCACCTTGACGATGGTGACCCGAACGCCGAAGACACGGGCCGCTGCAGGCGACTCACCGACCACGAACAGGAGCCGGCCGACCGGTCCGGCCAGGCCGGCCAGTGTCAGCCCGCCGGCGATCACGAAGACCGCGCTGACCACGACGAGCATCGTCATCGACGATCCGTCGAGGAGGACCGAGCCGACCTGCACCGGCGGCACCGCCGTGCCGGCGTCCCCGCCGGTCACCTCGGAGAGCGCGATGGCCACGTCGGGGATCGCATAGGCGAGCGCGAAGGTCGCCAGCGCGGTGAAGATCCCCTGCAGTCGCACGGTGGGGATGGCCAGCAGCACCCCGATCGCCGTACTGGCGAGCAGGACCAGGAGCAGCGAGCCGATCAGGCCGAGGTCGTGGTTGAGGCCCCAGGCCATCGCATAGGCGCCGACCGCCATCGAGGCACCTGCGGCCAGGTTGATCTCCCCCAGCGTGCCGTTGATGGCGTTGTTGCCGAGCACCGCGACGGCGTAGATCGTGCCGATCACCAGCGAGTAGCGCAGCGCGGAGTCGCCGACCGCACCGGCGAGCAGGACCAGCAGCGCCACGGCCGCGACGGCGGCGACGCGCACCGGCAGCAGTCGGCCGCGGCCCGATTCGAGGGATGCCCGCAGGCTCGGGCGCACGCGCGCGGGTGGCGGAGTCGCCTTGTCCGTCATCTCCATCACGTCGTCAGACCCGTACGACCGGGGCTCGCCCGAACAAGCCGTGCGGCCTCAGGATCAGGATGACGACCAGAGCCACGAAGAGCAGAGCCGTCACCAGGTTGGGACTGATGTAGGCCGCGGTCAGGTTCGTGATGAAGCCGATGAGGACCCCCGAGATCACCGCGCCGTAGAGACTGTCGAACCCGCCGATGACCAACGCCGCGAAGCCGAACACCAGGATGCTGTTGACGCTGGTCGGGGTCAGCGCATAGATCGGCGCGATGAAGAGGCCGCAGAGACCGGCCAGCCCGCCGGCGACCATCCAGCTGACCCGCTTGAGCCGCTTGGCGTCGAGGCCCAGGACCATCGCCGCGTCCGCATTGCCGTGCACCGCGCGCATCGCCACCCCTGCACGGGTACGACGGAAGGCGACCGAGAGCGCCGCGACGACCGCAACGCACACGACCAGCGACAGCGCGTCCGCACGCGAGACCCCGACCGGCCCGATGGAGAACGCCGTCGCCTGACCCGCCGAGGGGAACGACCGGGCATCGGCGCCGAACAGCAGGTTCTCGCCACCTTGGATCATCACGCTCACGCCGATGGTCGAGATGGCGGCGACCAGGATGCCGAACCGCTCCAGCGGCACGACGACCAGCGAGCCGACCACACCGCCGATGACCGCGCCGGCGACGACGACGCCGAGGGCGACCAGCAGATAGGGCAGCCCGCCGCTGTGCAGCCAGTAGCCGGCGTAGAGCGCGAGCGCGGCAATGTCCCCCTGGGCGAAGCTGACGTAGCCGGAGACTCGATAGATGACGATCAGCGCGATGCCGGCGAGGGCGTAGATGAAGCCGCTGATCACGCCCGAGATCAGGCTGGACTCGAGGAGGAACATCGCCGGCCGCTCACTTCCCGGCTGCGACGTCGGGCAGCTCGCGCAGGTCGGTCAGGGCGACGAACTGCCCGTCCTTGACGCCGATGATGCGGGCCTGTCGCTGGCCGCTGTGCTGATCCGCGCTCCAGGACAGGCCGTTGACGTAGCCGTTGTCGACCGTGGTGCCGGGCATCGCTGCCACGATCTCCTTGCTGGTCGGCACCCCGCCGTCGGCGGCCTCGACCGCGCGGCGGAGCACCTCGGTGCAGACGCTGGCGCTGGTCCAGCCGAGCATGGCGATCGTGTCGGTCTGGTCCACGTCGGGGGCGTACTTCGTCAGCACGTCCTGGAAGTCCTTGGCCTCGGGGGCGTCGCCGAGCAGGAAGGGCGAGGAGAAGACGATGTTGCCGCTGTCGAGCGCCCCGCCGCTGAGGTCGAAGAGGGTCTTGGTGAGCGCCGGCCAGGCGGCGCCCCAGGTCGGCTCGTAGCCGATCTTGGCGGCGGCCTTGAAGACCTGGGAGATGACCGGGGCGGTGTTGTTGACGACCACGAAGTCAGCGCCGGACTGCTTGAGCTTGGCCACCAGCGCCGACTGGTCGGGGGCCGTGCCGTTGAAGCTCACCGTCGCCACCGGCTCCAAGCCGAGCTCCTCGAGCTCCCCGGTGGCACCGGCGAGCGTGGGCTGACCGACCGAGTCGTCGGTGTAGGCGATGGCGATCTTCGTGGCGTGGAGGTCCTCGACGGCGTACTTCACCAGGTCTGCCGCGAGCGGGGTGTACGTCGGCACCTGGAGGAACGACGTCTTGCCGATCAGCTCGTCGGAGCCGGCGGCGGGCACGATGCCGATGTCGTGCGCCTCGAGGTAGGGCTTGACCGCGACGGTGGTCGGCGAGCCGGCCGGGCCGCAGATCATCGAGACCTTGTCGCGCTCGACCAGCGTGCGTGCCGCTGCCGGGGTCTGGGCCGGGTTGAGCTGGTCGTCCTCGGTCACGAACGTGACCGGGTGCCCGTCGATGCCGCCCTTGGCGTTGAGGTCGTCGTAGTAGGCGCCGATGGCGTCGTAGAGGACCTTCAGGGACGCTGCGGGACCCGTGAGCGGGCCATAGGCGCCGATCACGATCGGATCTGTGGATGCCGACGCACCGCCGTCGGACTCTCCGGAGCTCTCGGAGCCACCACAGGCCGCGAGGGCGGCCGAGGCGGCCAGCACGAGTGCGGCCGAGCCCGCGACCCTGCGAAACACACCACTGCGAACGTTCATCTGTCTCTCTCCATTGCGTCGATGCGTGCCTCCGCACGCGTGTGCCGAGCGTCACAGAGGCCCGGCTCGGCCTGAAAGCGCTGTGCGGAATCGCCGGACAGGCTCAGCGCAGCTCGAAGCGCCGCACCTTGCCGGTGACGGTCCGCGGCAGGTCCTCGTCACGGAAGGTCCAGTGCTTCGGGACCTTGAAGCCGGCGAGCTCTGCTCGCACGAAGGCCGTCAACTCGTCCTGCGATGTGGCGGTGCCCGAGTTCAGGACCACGAAGGCGTGGCCCACTTCGCCGTATCTGTCGTCGGGCACCCCGACGACCGCGGCCTCCCGGACCGCCGGATGCGTGGCGATGACCCGCTCGACCTCGGCCGGATAGACGTTGAGGCCGCCGCTGACGATCATCTCCTTGACCCGTCCCGCGACGTGGACGAAGCCGCCCTCGTCGACGTAGCCGCGATCGCCGGTGCGCAGCCAGCCGTCCACCACCGCCGTCGTCTCCCCGCCGGTTCGGCTGTGGTAGCCCGACGACGACTGCGGCGAGCGGACGGCGATCTCGCCGTGCTCGCCGGCGGGCAGGACCCGGCCTGCGTCATCGACGACGCGCACGTTGGCGGTGATCGAGCTGAGGCCGGCGGCGCCGCCGTGCTCGGCCACGTCGTCGGCACTCAGGTAGAGCATCGTGGAGGGGAACTCCGAGACGCCGTAGCCCTGGTTGAGCTCGAGCCCGGGGACGCGAGCCTGCACCTCCTTGATCTCGGCGGCGCTGACCGGCTCGCCGCCCGAGAGGACCAGCCGCAGCGAGGTGAGGTCGTGGGCGTCCAGCGCGCCGGATCCGAGCACCATGCGCAGCACGGAGGGGGCGAACATCCCGGTCGTCACGCGGTGGCGCTCGATGGTGGCGCAGAAGTCGTGCGGATCGAATCCGCCGGTCTCCTTCAGCACGACCGTTCCACCGCGCCACAACGTGCTCAGCGTGAGGCAGTGCAGCCCGGCCGCCCAGCTCAGCGAGGGCACCACGAAGTGGACGTCGGCGGCGGAGACGCCGAAGTCGACGATCTGACCCAGCGCGTTGAACAGCACCGTGGCATGGGTGTGGATGGCTCCCTTCGGGAAGCCGGTCGTGCCCGAGGTGTACTGCAGCAGGAGCCGCTCGTCGGCACTCACCGATTCCGGTGGGCAGCCGACGGGGTCGCTCGCGAGCAGTGAGGCGTACGCCGTCGCGCCGGTCGGGACCTCGTCGCCGACCACGATCCTGGTCGGTCCGACGGGTGGGGGCGGGCACCCGCCAGCACCGGCGAGCAGGTCTGGTTCGGTGATGATCCAGCTCGCGCCGGAGTCGGCGACGATGAACTCGACCTCATGGGGGTGCAGGAGGTAGTTGAGCGGGACCACGACGCCACCGAGGTGGGCGACGGCGAAGACCGCCTCCAGATACTCCGGCCGGTTCTTCAGCAGCACCGCCACCACGTCGCCGCGGCGCAGGCCGAGCCTGCTCAAGCCGGCAGCCACGCGTCGCACGCCGTCGGCCAGCTCGCCGTAGTCGATCACCCGGTCGCCGAACGCGATGGCGGGCGCGCTCGGGTCGCGACCCCAGGCGGTGCGTGGCCGGAGCACGATGTCGGCCAGCCCGAACAGGCTCATGCCCATCCTCCCTCGATCGCCAGCAGTGCCTGGTCGGCAAGTTCCGGCACGCCGCTCTCGAGCTCGAGAATGAACGGATCGTCGGTGGTGCCGGCGAGGCCGCGACGGTAGAAGCTCTCGAGTCCCACCGCGGTGCGCCAGAAGGCGAGCACCAGCCACCAACGCAACCCGGTGAGGTCGCGACCGGTCGCCTCGGCGTACCTCCCGATCAGGTCGGCGCGGCTCGGGAATCCCGGGGCGACGACGGCGGTCGCCAGCGACAGCAGGGCCCCCCGCTCCTCCGGGCGCTCCGGGTAGGTGGAGAGCAGGTAGCCGAGATCGGAGAGCGGCTCGCCGATGGTGGCGAGCTCCCAGTCGAGCAGGGCGCGCACCCGGGCCTGGTCCGTCCGAGCCCACATCAGGTTGCCGAGCCTGAAGTCGCCGTGCACCAGCGCGGCCGGGCCGCTCGGCGGTGGCAGGTGCTCGCGCAGCCAGCGCTCGGCGGCGTCCACCGCGGGGATGTCGCGGGTGCGGTGACTCTCCCAGAGTCGCGAGAAGACGCTGAGCTGGCGTTCGGCCATGCCGTCGGGGCGACCGAGGCCACCGAGGCCGAGCTGCGCGTAGTCCTGGGCGTGCAGCAGCGCGAGGGTGTCGACGAAGGCCTCGCCCAGCCCGCGGTGCCCGGCCGGAGAGGCGAGCAGGGGAGGTACGGCGTCGGTGACGACGTCGCCGTCGAGCCAGTCCATGACGTAGAACGGCACGCCGAGCACCGCGCCGGTGGTCTCGACCGCGTCGATCCGCGGGACGGGGACGTCGCTGTCGGCGAGCGCCTGCTGCACGACCGCCTCGCGGCCCATGTCGTGCGCCTTGGGCTGGTAGGGCGGCCGCGGTGACCGGCGCAGCACCCCGCGCCAGTCATCGCGATCGAGCAGGAAGGTGACGTTGGAGTGGCCACCGCCGACGAGGGTCTCACGCAGCGGGCCGCTCCCGAGGCCGCGCTCGTCGAGGAAGCCCTCGACCGCAGCCCGGACCAGCAGCGGGGGCACCGCCAGCCCGGCCGCCTCGGCCTCGGTCGTCACGACGTCGACGAGAGCGCCTGCCCTGGTGCCCACAGAACTGTCCATGCAGCCAAGGTTCGGCACCTGACGGGCGCTGCTCAACCGCCGTGCGACACTCCCGAACCGCCGGCGTCACTCAGGTCGTCGCGCCGGTCGCCTCGTTCGCCCCAGACCCGGCACGGAAGCGCCGGACCTGCTCCGGGCGCAGTCGGTGGAAGAGCACCTCGGCCACGACCAACGGAGTGGACGGGTCGGACTCGACGGCGATGGCGGCATCCACCACGTCTCGCTCGCCTGGCCGCCTCCGGGCGGTCAGCAGCAGCGGGGCCTCGAGCGGCACCGGTCGCCGGAAGCGCAGCGATAGCGTGCTCGTCACCCGCTCGACGCCGGTCAGCTCGGGGACCTTGGCGCTCACCTCGTCGAGCAGCAGCGCGCTGACGCCGCCATGGACGTAGCCACGCGGGCCCTCGTACGCCCGGGACATCGAGCACCGTCCCTCGACCCGGTCGGCATGGCGTTCCAGCACCATCGGCGGCGCCAGCGGGTTGCCGACGCCCACCACGGGGCCGAAGAGCCGGCCGCCCGCGCGACCGACGTCGAGCGGCGAGATCCCGCCGGGTGGCCGGCGATGGGACCGAAGGCGGTCGATCGCCGCATCGAGCAGCAGGCCGACCTCGGCGAGCACCTCGGCGTCCGCGTCAGCCACGACGAGCAGCGCCACCAGCTCGCGCGCCCGTCCCGCAACGTCGATCGCGGCCGCTGCCGGATCGAGCCCTGCGGAGTCGTGGGATTCACCTGACATCACGGTCATCGGATCGTCGCCGCCGTCGGCACGGCAACCGCTGTTCGACATGCCCGCACGCGAGCGACCGGCTCCCGGTCGCGTGCGCGACGACGGCGGCGCTCTCGCGGCCCGCGCTCACGGCACGTAGAGCACCGAGACGGCTGTCCCGACCACGAGCAGCCAGGCGGCGAAGACGATCCGCAGCGCGGGCGGGGCGTGGCGGAGCTCCATGAAGTCCTGCCCGATGACGTAGACCTTCACCAGCGCGATCCAGAAGGCCAGGGCGCCGGCCACGCGCACGCCGAGGTCGGCGAGCGGATGGTCGGTGCCGAGCCAGACCGTGACGACGGTGGCGAGCATCAGGCCCACCCAGACGATGGTGGTCCGGTGCGGGACGCCACCGGCATCGGCGGGGGCGCTCATACGACGCACACCAGGTAGAGCAGGGTGAAGATCAGGACCCAGAGCAGGTCCACCATGTGCCAGTAGGCGCCGGCGGAGGCGCTCAGCAGCTCTCCTGCCCCGTCGGCCGTGCCGAGCCGGCGCCACCACAGCGCCAGCAGGGACATCCCGATCACCACGTGGAGCAGGTGCACGCCGGTCAGCACGAAGTAGAAGGTGAAGAAGGCGCTCGTGGCCGGGGTGTGCCCGCCGCCGATCTCGAGGGCGTACTCCACCGCCTTGAGCGCGCCGAAGACGAGCCCGCATCCGATCGCGCCGGCCAGGAGCCGACGAGCGGGAGCGGGCCGTCCCGCCCGGGTGGCCGCGAGCGCGCGGACGACGAGGTAGGAGCTGAGGAGGAGGACGAAGGTGTTGACCGCGCCGATCGGCTGGTGGAGCGCCTGCGTCGCCGCCGCGAAGAGCTCACGGTCCTGCCTGTTCTCCCAGGTGAACACGACGAAGAAGGCGCCGAAGAGGCTCATGTCGCCGAGCAGGAAGATCCAGACCCCCGGTTCGCCGGGCACGCGTCCCCGGCCGGGGTTCGGTGGCGGTGTGGCCGCACCGGCGACGGCGGCGCGCGCCTCCCGCTCGGTGCTCGGCGCCCAGAGGAAGTCCGGCAGCTCGAGATCGGGCATGGCGCCGGCGTCAGGCGGCCGCCGGGACCGGCGGCTGCGCCGTCGAGGCCTCGACGAGCTCGGCGTTCGCGCGACGCGTGACGACGCCCATCACCACCAGGAAGACGGAGTACGCCGTCAGGGCGAGCCAGAAGACGAAGACCCCGTTCCACCCGAAGGGCCCGGAGAGGAAGAAGTAGGCCAGCACGTCCGGGACGAAGGCGAACGCGACCAGCAGGTTCACGTAGCCGACCCAGCGCGGGAAGGTCTCCCGCCGGTCGGAGAGGATCGCCACGCCGATCGCGACGTTCTGGAAGATGAACGGCATGATCGGTGTGAAGAAGATCAGCCACGTCACGTCGTTCAGCAGGCTGATCGTCTCGGCCGACCTGGTCTCGGGCCGGAAGCACAGCACGGCGAACAGCATCGACGGCAGCAGGTTGATGAACATCGTGACCGACCCGGCGCCGAGCTGGAGGAAGCTGAGCAGTGGCAGCCGTCCCTCCATCCGCATCATGTGCATCGAGATGACCCCGACGAGCGGGAAGATGAAGCAGATCCCCACCGTGGCGAGGACGAAGCCGATCATGCGCCGGGTCGAGTCGCTGGTGTAGAAGTCGAAGACCTCCGGCTGCGAGTCCGACGGTCCGAGCGGCAGGGGGAGCAGCCCCGCGATCAGCCAGCCGGCGAGGGTGCTGCCGAGCGCGACGAACCCGCCCAGGGAGCAGAGGTTGAGCAGCCGGAGCCTGGTGTCCGGCGACATCAGGCGCTCGCCCCCTCGAGCCGGGCCGCCGCGCGCTTCCGGCCGAACTCGACGGCCTCGGCCCAGGGCGTCCTCTTCGAGATGAAGACGCGGTACTTCATGATCTCGGTCTGCCCGTTGAGCGTGAGGGCGCCGACGAGCCGATCGCCGCGGCGGTAGAGCGCGACCCACCGGGCGCTCTCCCCGGGGGTGCCCTCGACGACCAGGACCTCCTCGGCGTCCGGCGAGCCGACGAACTGGATCCGGGAGTCGTACCAGTCCGACCAGAAGTAGGGCACGGTGCCGTAGGGCTTGGCGTTCGCGGGGTCGATCGCGTTGCGCGCCGCCGCGGCTCCCTGCTCGGCGGCCGCGGTCCAGTTCTCCATCCGCTGTCGCTCCCCCATCGTCGGGTTGAGCCAGCTGGCGACGTCGCCGGCGGCATAGACGCCGGGGACGCCGGTCCAGAGGGTCTCGTCGCAGACGACCCCGTTCTCGCACGGCACACCGGAGCCAGCCAGCCACGCGGTGGCGGGCACGATGCCGATCCCGACGACGACGAGATCGGCGTCGATGGTCGAGCCGTCGTCCAGGACGACCCGCTCGACCTTGCCCTCGCCCTCGAGCCGGCTCACCCCGACGCCGCAGCGCAGCGTCGTGCCGTTGCGGTCGTGCAGCGAGGCGATCGCCTGGCCCATCGCCTCGCCGGTCGCGCGGACCAGCGGCGTGGGCAGCGCCTCGAGGACGGTGACCTCGACGCCGCGCTTCTTGGCCCCCGAGGCGACCTCGGAGCCGATGAAGCCCGCGCCGATGACGACCGTCCGGGCGCCCTTCTCCAACGCCGAGCGCACCGCGAGGGCATCGTCGAGCGTGCGGAGCGAGTAGACCCCCGAGAGCCCCTCCGACCCGGGGAGCTGCCGCGGGGTGGATCCTGTCGCGATCACGAGGCCGTCGTACGGGATCTCCCGCTCGCCGACGCGCACCACGCGACGCTCGGTGTCGAGGGCCGAGGCCGGCTCGCCGAGGACGAGCTCGATGCCGAGCTCGTCGCGGAAGAAGGACTCGTCGCGGAAGAACGGCAGCGCCGGGTCCTCGTCGCCGGGCTCCAGGAACGCCTTCGACAGGGGCGGCCGGTCATAGGGCAGATGCGACTCGGCGCCGACGAGGGTGACCGAGCCGGTGAAGCCGGTCTTGCGAGCCGCCTCGGCGGCGCGCAGGCCGGCGAGCGAGGCGCCGACGACCACGAGACGCTCGACGGAGGGAGCCGAGGCGTCCGGCATCGGGGACGACATGAGGGATCAGCGCTCGATCCGCAGCGCCTCGGTGGGGCAGCCGGCGACGGCCTCCTCGACGGCCTGGAGCTCCTCGTCGGTGATGTCCTCCTTGAGGAGGACGAGCTCGCCGGCGTCGTTGACCTCGAAGAAGTCGGGCGCGAGGGACTCGCAGATGCCCAGGCCGGTGCACTTGGCGAAGTCGACGGTGACCTTCATGGTGTTGCCTCTCTCTGTGTGGTTCAGCGGTGCAGACGTGGCTCAGGCCAGGGGGTACGCCCTGGCGATCTCCTCGACGACGATCTCGGCGGTCTCGGCGCAGGCCGTCGTACCGCCGTTGGCGTACTCCTTGACGGCGTCGCCGACGTTCCACAGGCCCAGGAGCGGGGTGGTGTGCGGGAGGTCGAAGCCGGCGACGGCACGCTGCGGCGGCCATCCGTCGCGGGTGATCGTGGTGGAGAGGATCCGCGCCTTCTCGTCGAAGCCGGGCACCTGCTCGCGCAGGTCCTCCAGCAGGATCTCGGTCTCGGCCTTCTCGTCGAAGTCGCCGATCGCGGGCTCGGGGACCGCCGTGCCGACGTAGAGGTGCCAGCCCTCGGGCGCCATCTCCGGGCAGATGTCGGTGAAGTTGGCGATGTAGGCGAGCCGGCGCGACTTGGCGAAGCTGAGCATGCCGGGCGCCTCGATCAGCCGCTCCCGGCTGGCGAAGTTGACGGTGATCATCGAGCAGGGCCGGTTCCGCTCGGTGATCAGCTCGACGTAGTCCGCGGGGAGGTTGTCCCGCCCGACGAGGTCCAGCGTGGCGAAGGGGCCGACGTCGCTGACCACCACCGGGGCGGTGAGCGTGACCTCCTCGCCGTCGCGCGACACGGTCACGCCGGTGACCGTGTCGCGGTCGACGGCGATGCCGGTGACCGGCGTCGAGAGCCACGGCGGCACGCTGTGGCTCTCGACGCCGGTCACCGGCATCGCCGTCGACCGCGACACGGTCACCGGCGTTACCGGGTCGCGC
>NZ_JASGDD010000029.1:0-2720 GCF_047607365.1 Nocardioides sp.
CCCGTGACCGCGCGCGTGCGCGGACCGCTCGGGCTGTCTGCCCGGCAGGCGAGCATCGACGTGCCGGGCGCGGTGCGCTCACGGCCGCCCTTCGCCTCCCGCAAGCACCTGCCGTCGCGGCTGGCGCGGCTGCGCGAGCTCGAGGGGCTCGCCGCCGTCCGGGTACGCGGGCAGGGCACCGAGTTCGACTCGCTGCGGGAGTACGTGCGGGGCGACGACGTCCGCTCGATCGACTGGCGAGCCTCGGCCCGGAGCCGCTCGGTCGTCGTGCGGACCTGGCAGCCCGAGCGGGACCGGCACGTGGTGATCGTGGTCGACACCTCCCGCACCTCGGCCGGCCGGGTGGAGCTGCGCGGCGTGGCCGCCCCGCGCCTGGACGAGTCGATCGAGGCGGCCCTGCTGCTGGCCTCGCTCGCCGCCCGCGCCGGTGACCGGATCGACGTGGTGGCCGGCGACCGAGCGATCCGCGCCCAGGTGCGGGCCAAGGGCGCGCGGGACATCGCCGCACGGGTGCAGGACCAGCTGGCCGACGTGCAACCCGCCCTCGTGGAGGCGGACTGGACCCTCCTGGCCGGCGAGATCGGGCGGCTCGCGCGACGCCGAGCGCTCGTCGTACTGCTGACGAGCCTGGAGCCCGGCGCGATCGAGGAGTCGCTGCTCCCGGTGCTGCCGACGCTCGCATCCCGGCACCAGGTGGTCGTCGCCTCCGTCCGCGATCCCGCCCTGGAGAGGCTCCGCGAGTCTCGGGGCGACCTCGACGAGGTCTACGCGGCCGCCGCCGCGGAGCAGACCCTGGGACGCAAGCAGGACACCGTCGCCATCCTGGGCGCGCTCGGCGTCGACGTCCTCGACAGCGTCGACCTCGCGCCGACGCTGGCGGACCACTACCTCCTGCTCAAGGCCGCCGGCCGGCTCTGAGGGTGGCCGGTCAGGAGGCTGCGTAGCGTTGCCGGGCGGCTTCGCCGGTGGTGCCGATGGCTTCTCCGACTTGGCGCCAGGACAGGTGCGCTTGGCGGGCGGCGGTAATGGCTTCGGCGAGTTCCTTCTCGGCTGCGGCCCGGCGGAACGCGGCGAGCTTGACCGCCATCAGGGGCGGCAGGGGCGCGTCGAAGTCGGCGTCAGCGGGCTCGAAGGTCTCGAACGCGTCGGCCAGCTCGTCGGCGTGGGCGATCAAGTCGGCCAGGGATCGTTTGGTCATCTCGGGTTCACCTCGTCAGATATTTGTCGCGAGCGGGGCTCATGGCGTGGACGATCGCGAGGATGCCGTGCCAGCCCGGCGCCGAGCCGGGCTCAGAAGTTTCCCCGCTGCAGGTCCTTCATCAACGATGATCATCAAGGTGTCTGGCCCCCAGGTTTTGGTCCACCAGGTGTGGAGCTCCTGGTTGGTTGAGGGGTCCCAGGAAGCCGAGGCTTCTGGTCCAGCGAGAGTGTTGGTAGTCACCGACACCCACCCCTCTCACGAGCCACATCTGATGGCGTGGCTGGCAGTGCTGACTCGATCGACTGGCTCGCACAGTACGCCGCGTAGACCGCCGGTGGGCGCATACCGATCCCCGAGTGAGGCCGGATCTCGTTGTAGTGCCGCACCCAGGCGCCGATCACCACCCGAGCCTCGGTCAGGGAGTGGAAGGACTCGCGGTTGAGCAGCTCATCGCGCATCGAGCCGTTGAACCGCTCGATAAGCCCGTTCTGCTGCGGGCTGGCCTTGGCGACGTGGATCGGGGCCACCTTCATCTCTGTGTGTAGCCAGACCAGCAGCCCGGTAGCGATGAACTCGCGGCCGTTGTCGGAGCGGATCATCGCCGGCGGCCCGTGCTCGGCGAACAGCCGCGCCAGCACGGTCTTCACACTCTCTGCGCCGATCGAGTAGCCGACGTGGAACCCGACACAGACCCGGGTGTACTCGTCGATCACGTTGAGGATACGCAGCTTGGCGCCCTTGGAGGTCCGCGCGGACATGAAGTCGTAGGACCAGATGTGCCCAGGGCCGGTCGCCGGCAGGGACCACAACGCGTGAGCGTCGTCGCCCAGAGCCCGTTGCCCCGACGCCTTCTGGCGCCGCGGAGGCACCTTCAGCTGGTGGGTGCGCCAGAGTCGCTCGACCCGTTTGACGTTGACGTCCCAGCCCTGCGACCTCAGCAACGCATGGACCCGGCGATAGCCCCACCGTGGGTGCTCATCGGCCAGCTGCTGCATCGCCTTGACCAGCCGGACCTCGAAGTCGACCGGCACCGGGTCATAGCGCTGGCTCGAGCGATGCTGCTCCACGACCCGACACGCGAACCGCTCCGAGACCTTGTGCTTGCGCACCAGGTAGGCCACCGCCGCCCGGCGCCGAGCCGGGCTCAGAAGTTTCCCCGCTGCAGGTCCTTCATCAACGATGATCATCAAGGAGATCTCCAAGGCCTGCTCCGCAACGATCCGCTTCAGGCGGGCGTTCTCGGCCTCCAGCGCCTTGAGCCGCTGTGCCTCGTCCTCCTTCAGCGCCCCGTACTTCAACCGCCACCGGTAGAACGTCTGGTCACTGATCCCGAGCTTCTTACAGCCCGCCGGGATCGACAGTCCCTGGGCCTGAAGCTTCTCCATCTCTCGAAGCTTCGCCACGATCTGCTCCGTCGTGAACCGCTTAGCTGCAGCCATCACACACCTCCACAAGCACTCTCAAAGTTTCGAGCACCCACACACGAGATGGACCGAAAAACGGGGGGCAGGACACTCAG
>NZ_JASGDD010000030.1:0-20182 GCF_047607365.1 Nocardioides sp.
ACGGCCGTGCCCGTCGGCCCGGCCAGGACGCGGCCCAGGCGCGCGGCCAGCGCGACCGCGACGAGCACGGCGACCAGGCCGACGACCCGCAGTGCCACGGTGCCGCCCGCCAGGTCGGCGACCCGGTAGAGCGTGATCAGGCCGGGCGGCCGGTCGACCCAGTAGTCGCCGTAGAGCGAGGACCCCGGATGCCACTGGCGGGCCACCATCAAGAAGCCCGCCTCGTCCGAGGAGAGCGGCGCCGCGACATGCCACAGCCGCGCCACGCACACGCCGACCAGGCTCGCCGCCACGACGAGTCGCGAGGCCGTGGCGTGCATAGGGCGAACCTATCCACAGCCCGCACGGGCGACCTTGACGAGGACAGCCAAGGCAGCGTTACATACGTAAACACACGCAAACGCATTGTTACTCGGGAAAGGACATGCCATGCGTCTGGTTCCTCCGCTGCGCTCGCTGGCCGTCGCCACGGCCGGCACCGCGCTCGCCGTCACCCTTACCCTGCTGCTGTGGCCCCTCGCCACGACCTCCACCGGACCGTCCTCGTTCGAGGATCTGCTCGTCCGCTCCTGCGCCGTGGCGCTGCTCGGCTGCCTGGCGTGGGCGTGGGCCGCGGTGATGGTCGTCGTGCTCGAGACGCTCCGCACCGACGCCCCGTCGCCGGCCGACCGGTCCGCGCTCGCGCTGCCCTCCGGCGTACGCCGTCTCGTGCTGCTTCTGTGCGGCGTGGCCCTCACGGCGACGGCCGCACCGGCGCTCGCCGCGACCGGCTCGGGCTCGGACACGCCTGCCGCGATCACCGCCGGGCTCCCCTATCCGGACCGCGCCATGGACCCGGCAGCGGTGACGCCGCCCCGGACGCAGCGTGCGCCGGCGCGTGCCGACACCGTCGTCGTCCGCTCGGGCGACTCGCTCTGGTCGATCGCCTCGGCACGCCTCGGGGCCGCCGGCGACGCGGAGATCGACCGGGCGTGGCGCCGGATCTACGACGCGAACCGCGACGTGATCGGCGACGACCCGTCGCGGATCCGGCCGGGCATGCGGCTCGAGCTGCCCGGGAGCCCGCGATGAGCCGGGCGGTGGCCTTCGGGGAGACCCCGGTCGCGAGCGTCCAGGGCACGCTCGCTCTGGCCCTGGAGCCACGGCGCTCCGCGCCCGCCGGGCGGCCCGAGCGCACGGGAGCCGGGGCCGACGTGATCGAGATCGGCCGGGCGTCGCGGCGCGAGGTGGAGCTGTGGGCGACGCGCTACACCCAGGCGGCGGTCGAGATCGTCGGCGGCGACCGGCCCGTCCACCAGCTCGCCCGCTGGACCAGCCGGACGGTGCTCGACGACCTGCGGCGCCGGGCGGAGCTGGTCGGCCGGGCCGGGGGCCATCGGCCGGGTGAGGCGCGGGTCCAGCCGGTCCACCCGCGCGTCGTCGGCGTCCACACCTGCTTCGTCACGCAGGACGTCGCGGAAGCGGGTGTCCACGTCCGCTACGGCCAGCGCTCCCGCGCCGTCGCCGCCCGCTTCGAGCGGATCGACGGCCGCTGGATCTGCACCGCGCTCGACTTCAGCTAGGCACCCAGCGGCGGTCCCACCAGTCCCCCAGGCCCCACGACCCGGCCGGGAGGGGAACTTCTCGGGGTGTGTGCCGGCCGAGAAGTTCCCGAGTCACCGGTTAACCGGTGACTCCACCCCGAGGCGTCAGGCGCCCGCGGGCTTCCCGTGGCACTGCTTGTACTTCTTGCCGGAGCCGCAGGGGCAGGGGGCGTTGCGGCCGACGCCGGCGTACGGGTCGGGGGCGGCGGCCGCGGCGGTCACGGCCTCGTCGCCCGACTCGTCGGGCGCGGAGTAGGTCAGGTTGCGCGGCGCGGCCGGCTTGTCGAGTCCCTTGGCACGGATCGTGGGCGCGGAGGCGGCGGCCTTCAGGGCGGCGCCGATCTCCTCGATCAGCGCGGCCTCGGCCTCGCTGCCGGCCTCGTCGAGGAGCCCGACGGGCGGCTCGGCGAAGGCGCCCTCGTGCATCGGGCCGGCGTGCTGCGAGCCGTCCGCGTGGTAGTGCACCTCGTGGCCAGAATCCGGCTCAGTCTCGACCTGCACCTCGAGGTTGAAGAGGTAGCCGACGGCCTCCTCCTTGATCGAGGCCATCATGGCGCCGAACATCTCGAAGCCCTCGCGCTGGTACTCCACGAGCGGGTCGCGCTGGGCGTACGCCCGCAGCGAGATGCCCTCGCGGAGGTAGTCCATCTCGTAGAGGTGCTCACGCCACTTGCGGTCGAGCACGGACAGGAGGACGCGGCGCTCGAGCTCGCGCATGACCTCCTCGCCGACCTCCTCCTCGCGTGCCTCGTAGGCGGTGTGGGCGTCGATCTTGAGGGTGTCGATGAGCTCGGCGCGATCGAGGTTCTCGCGCCCCCCGGCCTCCTCCTCGAGGGACTCGATGGTCACCGAGACGGGCCAGAGCTGGCGGAGGTCGGTCCAGAGCTGCTCGAGGTCCCACTCCTCGGAGAACTCCTCGGTGTGGGCCATCACGGCGCCCTCGACGACGTCGTCGATGAAGGCGCGGGTCTGCTCCTGCAGGTCGGCGCCCTCGAGCACCTCGCGGCGCTCGGCGTAGACGACCTTGCGCTGGCGGTCCATGACGTCGTCGTACTTGAGGACGTTCTTGCGGGACTCGAAGTTCTGCGACTCGACCTGGCCCTGGGCGTTGGCGATGGCGCCGGTGACGCGCTTGGCCTCGATCGGGACGTCGTCGGGGATCCGCAGCACCTGGAGGACGCGGTCCACCCACTCGGACTTGAAGAGCCGCATGAGCTCGTCCTGCAGGGAGAGGTAGAACCGGGACTCGCCGGGGTCGCCCTGACGGCCGGAGCGGCCGCGGAGCTGGTTGTCGATCCGGCGGGACTCGTGCCGCTCGGTGCCGAGGACGTAGAGGCCGCCCAGCTCCTTGACCTCGTCGTGCTCGGCGGCGACCCGCTCCTTGACCGACTCGACCGTCGCCGGCCAGGCCTCGTTGTAGGCCTCGGCGGTCTCGCCGTGCGGCTCGAGGCCACGCTTGCGGAGCTCCTGGTCGGCGAGGAAGTCCACCGAGCCGCCGAGCATGATGTCGGTGCCGCGGCCGGCCATGTTGGTGGCGACAGTGACCGCGCCCTTGTGCCCGGCGAGCGCGACGACCTTGGCCTCGTCGGCGTGCACCTTGGCGTTGAGGACGGTGTGCGGCACGCCCTTCTTCTTGAGCAGGGTGGAGAGGTACTCCGACTTCTCCACCGACACCGTGCCGACGAGGACCGGCTGCCCGGTGGCGTTGCGCGCGGCGATGTCCTCCACGACGGCGTCGTACTTCGCCACCTCGGTGCGGTAGACGAGGTCGGGCTGGTCCTCGCGCACCATCGGCTTGTTGGTCGGGATCGGCACCACGCCGAGGCCGTAGATCTTGTCGAACTCGCTGGCCTCGGTCATGGCCGTTCCGGTCATGCCGGAGAGCTTGGCGTAGAGCCGGAAGAAGTTCTGGAGGGTGACGGTCGCGAGGGTCTGGTACTCCTCCTTGACCTCGACGCCCTCCTTGGCCTCGATGGCCTGGTGGAGCCCGTCGTTGTAGCGGCGGCCGGACAGGATGCGGCCGGTGTGCTCGTCGACGATGAGCACCTCGCCGTTCATGACGACGTACTCCTTGTCCTTGTGGAACAGCTCCTTGGCCTTGACCGCGTTGTTCATGAAGGAGATGAGCGGGGTGTTGACGGCCTCGTAGAGGTTCTCGATGCCGAGGTGGTCCTCGACCTTCGTGATGCCGTCCTCGAGGACGGAGATGGTGCGCTTCTTCTCGTCGACCTCGTAGTCGACGTCGCGTTCCATGCCGGCGACGATCGTGGCGAACTCGGTGTACCACTTGACGTCGTCCTCGGTCGGGCCGCTGATGATGAGCGGGGTCCGGGCCTCGTCGATGAGGATCGAGTCGACCTCGTCGACACAGGCGTAGAAGAAGCCGCGCTGCACGCACTCCTCGATCGAGGAGGCCATGTTGTCGCGGAGGTAGTCGAAGCCGAGCTCGTTGTTCGTGGCGTACGTGATGTCGCAGTCGTAGGCCTCGCGGCGCTGCGTGGGCGTCATGTCCGGCAGGATCACGCCGGTGCTCAGCCCGAGGAAGCTGTAGACGCGGCCCATCTGCTCGGACTGGTAGGTGGCGAGGTAGTCGTTGACGGTGACGACGTGCACGCCCTGGCCCGCGAGCGCGTTGAGGTACGACGGCAGCGTGGCCACCAGGGTCTTGCCCTCACCCGTCTTCATCTCGGCGATGTTGCCGAGGTGGAGCGCCGCGCCGCCCATGATCTGGACGTCGAAGTGGCGCATGCCGAGCACCCGCTTGGCCGCCTCCCGGACGGTGGCGAAGGCCTCGTACATGAGGTCGTCGAGCGACTCGCCGTCCTCGTAGCGGGCCTTGAGCAGGGCGGTCTGGCCGGCCAGCTCCTCGTCGCTCATCGCGACGTAGTCGTCCTCGATCGCGTTGACTGCCTGGGCGATGCCCTCGAGCTGGCGGAGGATCTTGCCCTCGCCGATGCGGAGGAGCTTGTCGAGAATGGCCACGAGGGAGAACTCTACCGTCGCGACGCCAATCGCCTGACAGCCCGCCCCCGCGATGGCACGCTCGGATCATGGTGCTCCGCACGCTCGGGACCGCTGTGCTGACCACGGTCGCCATGACGGCTGCCCTCGCCCTTCCGGGTCCCGCGGTCGCGGCCGCCCCCTCGGGCGCGCTGGTGCAGGTGGGGACGACCGATCCCGCCGTCGCCTACGGTGACGGCGAGTGGGGCTGGACCAGCTCGAGCGGCACCGAGATGCCGTGGGTGTCGCCGGACAACGTCGCGCTGTTCACCGACGCGAGCGGCGACCTGGGCGTGGCGTCGTACGCGGCGGGGACGGGACGGCTCGCCGTCCAGTCCTGGGACCCGTCCACGCTGAGCGCCGTGGCCGGCAGCGCGCGCTCGATCGATCTCGGTGCGTGGCCGATCTGGGGCGGCCTCTACGCCGCGCCCACCGGTGACTTCTACGTCGCGGCCGGACGCGTGAACACCGGCGAGAGCGACAGCTTCCGGGCGGTCGCCGTGATGCGGTTCGACGCCGCCTGGAACCTCGTCGGCACCGCCTACGTCACCGGGGGCGCGACCCAGGGCTTCAAGGGGATCTACGAGCCGTTCGAGGCCGGCCGCGCCGCGATGACGCTGGTCGGCGACCGGCTGGTGCTGCACATGGGCCGGACGATGTACGCCATCGACGGGGTGCACCACCAGGCCGGGCTCACCGTCGAGATCGCCACGTCCACGATGACCGCCACGCCGTTCCAGCAGCTGGGCGGCTACGCGTACAGCAGCCACTCGTTCAACCAGTTCGTGACGGCGTACGGCGGCAGCCTGGTCGTGGTCGACCACGGCGACGCCTATCCGCGCAGCGTCCAGATGGGCACGATGGCCGGGTATCCCGCCAGGCGCGAGGTCGCCACGACCGACCTGCTGTCGATCACCGGGCAGGCCGGGAACAACTACACCGGCGTGGCCGTGGGCGGGGTGGTGCCGACCGAGTCGGGCATCCTCGTCGCGGCGAGCTCGGTCGACCAGGACGCCGCGGCCGGGCAGTCGTTCAACGACGACCACGATCACCAGGCGCGCAACGCCGTCGTGATCGCCGCCGATCCGGCCACCGGCTCCCACACCACGACACGGCTCACCTCCTACTCCCCCACCGGCGACACGACCGCGCGGGCCGGCCGGATCGCGAGGGTCGCCGCGAACAGGTACGCCGTCGTCGGCAGCGTCCGCAGCGGCAGCTCGGTCGCGACCCACTACTGGCTGCTCGACGACCACGGCACGCTGCTCGCCCATCGCTCCTTCACCGGCCTCTTCTTCAGCGACACCACCGAGCTGCACCTGCTCGGGTCGACGCTCTTCTGGGTCGGCGTCGCCCGGCCGGCGCCCGGCGACGGGAGCTCGGTGCCGGCGTACCTCTTCTCGCTGGACGTCACCGCGCCGGAGGACCCGCTCCTCGCCGGCGCCGGCGGGGCGGTCGTCGACGTCGCCGACCCGGGCGGCGCCGGAGGCAGTGCCCCGGCCACCGCGACCCCCTCCACCCCGGCCGCTCCCGCCACGCTGGTCGCCACGAAGGCACCCACGCTGACCGGCAAGCGGAAGGCCGGCCGGACGCTCCGCGTGACCCCCGGCGCCTGGACCACCCGGGTCACCGTGACCTATCAGTGGCTCAGCGGCTCGAAGCCGCTGGCGGGCCGGACCGGCAGCCGGCTGAAGGTGACCAGGGCACTCGCCCGGAAGGCGATCAGGGTGCGGGTCACGGTCTCCGCCCCCGGCTACACGACCGTCACGAGAGTCCTCGCCGCCAAGCGCCGCTGACGCTTCCCCGCAGGTCGTCCACAGGCAGCGCCCGGGACGGGTGCGGCGACCCGCTACGCCCCCTGGCGCGCCCGCCCACTGGATCGTCGACCCGCGCGACCGGATCATCCGCACGTACCGCCTCGACGCCCTGTTCGACGCCTGACCGTCGCACCTCCGACAGCCAGAATCCCACCCAGGTGGGGTTCTGGCGTTCGCTGGGTGGCTGCCGGCCGCAACCTCCCCACCTGGGTGGGAAAGTTGGTGCCGACCGGTCAGGTCGGGCGGGTCGTCGACCGGGTGCGGGTCGGTCATCCCCAGGATCAGGAGCTGCTTCGGCGTGGTCGCGTTGGTCGGCGCCGGCGGTCCCGCCAGCACGCGACGGGCCGACGAGGGCCTGAAGAGGGATCGCCTCGAGCGCACCGGCGTGCCGTCGTACTGGCTGGTGGATCCGGACACCCTCCGGCTGCGTGCCTACGAGATCGTCGACAGTGCGTACGCCGAGGTCGCCGATGTCGCAGAGGACGGCGAGTGGCCGCGACCCACCCGTCAGGGGCGGGTGAAGGTCACGTGGGTGACGCCGCTCGGCGTCGTCACCGACTCGACCGCGTAGGACTCCTCGAGGCCCTCCAGGCCGTCCCAGAGACGCACGCCGCGGCCGAGCAGGATCGGCACGACGACGACGTGGAGATGGTCGACCAGGCCGGCGGCGAGGAACTCGCGGATCGACGTGGGCCCGCCCCCGAGGCGGACGTCGAGGCCACTCGCCGCCGCGCTCGCCTCGGCGAGGACGTCGGCCGGCGGAGCGTCGCGGAAGTGGAACGTGGTGCCGCCCGCCTTCTCGATCGACGCTCGCGGTGCGTGGGTCATGACGTAGACCGGGGTGTGGAAGGGCGGCTCGTCGCCCCACCAGCCGGTCCAGTCCGGGTCGTCCTGCCAGCCGGGAGGCCCGAACTTCCCGGCGCCCATGATCTCGGCGCCGATGCCCTCCCACGCGCGGGCCGCGAAGACGTCGTCGGGGTCGGCGGCGCTCTCCACCTCCACCCGCTCGCGGTCGCCGGTCTGCACCTGGAAGGTGCGGGTCGGGAAGTACCAGCTCATCAGTCGGATGCCGGCGTGGCCGAAGGGCGCCTCCAGCGACTGGTCGACTCCGGTGCCGAAGCCGTCGAGGGAGAGGCCGATGTTGTGGGCGCGTGCTCGTGTCATGTCTCTCCTACGAACGGGTGAGGCTGATTCCGACAGCTCCGGCGAGGTCGCCGCGCGGGGCGACGACGATGTCGTCGAGGGCCAGCCACGAGGCGAGACGGCGGAGCTCGGCCGCGAGCTCGTCGGCGGTCTCGTCGGGCGCCGAGGGCTCGGCGTACGCGCCCTGGACGAGGAGGACCCCCAGCTTGCGCTCGGCCTTGAGGTCCACCCGCGCGACGATGCGATCGCCGAGGAGGAACGGCAGCACGTAGTAGCCGTGGACCCGCTTCTCGGCGGGCGTGTAGATCTCGATCCGGTAGTGGAAGTCGAAGAGGGCCTCGGTCCGCGGCCGGTGCCACACCACGGGGTCGAAGGGGCTGAGGAGGGCGCGGGCGGCGATCCGGCGCGGAAGGCGGGCCTGCGTCCAGAGGTACGCCGGCGACCGCCAGCCCGCGACCTCGACCTGCGCCACCTCGCCGGTCTCGACGAGCGTGCGCAGCGCGGCGGTCGTGTCGTCGACCCGCATCCGGTAGTAGTCGGCGAGGTCCTTCGCGGTGCCCACGCCGTGGGAGCGGACGGCTCGCCGGACGAGCTCGAGGTCGGCGTCGGCCTTGCTCGGCACCGGCGCCCCGAGGACGTGGTCGGGAAGCACCCGCTCGGGCAGGTCGTAGAGGATCTCGAACTGCCCGTTGCGGCCGGCGATCGCGACGTCGCCGGAGGAGTAGAGGGCGTCGAGGACGTGCCGGGTCGCCGACCAGTTCCAGCCCCAGTTGTCCTTGACCCGCGGCAGCCCGTCGTCGAGGTCGCGGGCCGTCGCGGAACCGCGCTCGCGCAGCTCCGCGAGCAGGCTGCCCGCGAGCCGCTCGTGCTCGGAGGAGGTCCCCCACTTGCCGAGGCGCGCGCGGTAGAAGTCCATCCGGTGGGCCATCACCGGCCACAGCTCGACCGGCATGAAGGCCTGCACGTGCGCCCAGTACTCGACCAGGCGACGCTGGCGGCGACCCGATGCCGCACGCTGGAGCAGCGCCGTGTCGTAGGGACCCATCCGTGAGTAGAGCGGCATGAGGTGCGCCCGCGCCAGGACGTTCACGCTGTCGACCTGCAGCACCCCCGTCCGCTCGACGGTCCGCACGAGCGTCCGCATCGTCGGCACCTCGTGCGGCGGATCGAGGCTCCGCCCATCGTTCGCGGCCCGCTTCGCGACCGCGAACCCCTGCGCCGCCAGCGCGACCCGTCGCGCCCGCGCGAGACTCAGCGACTCCACGCGTGGATCATGGCAGGTCGAGGAGCTTTTCCCTCACGGCGTACATCACTGCCTCCATGCGGGAGTGGAGCTGGAGCTTCTCGAGGATGTTGCGCACGTGGTTCTTGACGGTGTTCTCGGAGATGAAGAGGTGCTTCGCGATCTCGCGGTTGTTGTGGCCCTTGGCCACCTGCCGCAGCACCTCGAGCTCGCGCTCGGTGAGCCGCAGGCCGGAGCCGGTGTCGCGCTCGGGGCGGCTCATCTGCTTGAACTCGTCGATCAGCTTGACCGCCATGGAGGGGCTGATCAGCGACTGACCGTCGGCGACGACGCGGACGGCCTGGGCCACCTCCTCGACCGAGGAGTCCTTGAGGAGGTAGCCGCTGGCCCCCGACTTGACCGCGTCGTAGAGGTCGGCCTCCTCGTCGGAGACGGTGAGCATGATGATCTTGGCCGACGGGACGGCGAGCTTGATCGCGCCGCACGCCTCCAATCCCGTACGCCGGGGCATCCGGATGTCCAGGAGCACCACGTCCGGAGCGGTCTGGGCGGCCATCGCCGCGCCGTGCTCGCCGTCGGACGCCTCGCCGACCACCTCGATGCCCGACTCGCCGGCCAGGACCATCGTCAGCCCCCGGCGGAAGAGCTCCTGATCATCGACGATGAGCACTCGGATGGGCGCGCCAGCAGGTCCGGTCGAGGACGGGGACATGCGCCCATCATGGCACGTCCGGGTGGTGCCAGGGGGGCCCGCACGGAACCGCCGAACCACCCGGACGGGCCATGGAGTCCCGGGTCAGTCCCCCAGGTCGAGGGCGATCACGCCGTAGTCGTAGCCACGGCGGCGGTAGACCACCGACGGCCGCTCGCTCTCCTTGTCGACGTAGAGGAAGAAGTCGTGGCCCACGAGCTCCATCTCGTAGAGCGCCTGGTCGAGCGTCATCGAGGTCGCGGCGTGCACCTTCTCGCGCACGACCATCGGACCGTCGCCGAGCACGGCGATCGAGCCGACCTGCCGCTCCAGCGAGCCGTCCGCGGAGGCCGAGGACGCGTCCTCCGGCGAGGTGCTCGGCAGCGGGACGTCGGCCAGCGCCTGGCCGACCGAGACGGGCGCGTGCCGCCCGCGGTGGACGCGGCGGCGGTCGGAGGCGCGCCGCATCTGGGAGGCCATCTTGTCCAGGGCGAGATCGAGCGCCCCCATCTTGTCGGCGGCACACGCCTCGGCCCGGACCACCGGGCCCTTGGAGTAGGCGGTGAGCTCCACGTGCACGGCGCCCTTGTGCTGGCGCGGGTTGGGCTCGCAGTCGACCTCGACGTGGACCCGCATCAGGCGATGGTCGTGCTTCTCCAGTCTGAGCAGCTTCTCGGTCGCGTGCGCGCGGAACCGATCAGTGACCTCGCAGTTGCGAGCCGTGACAACAACGTCCATGAGGACCTCCTTGAGTGGGGAGTGGGTAGGAGTCCGTCCGGCCGACCTGATCTTTGACCCCACACTCGCCTGCTGCGGTCTGGCGGCTTGCATGCCACGCCACCGTCTCCGGCTGGCCCGCGACATCTGGACGCGAGGGCCGGGCAGGACTTACGACTAAGCCGCACCATGCTCCCCGGCCGCCCGTGAGGGAGGCAGGGTTACGTGGGCCGTTTTGCCTGCGACTGGCATCGGCTTGCCGCATCCGCGCTCGGGAACCGGGCGCCTCTGCGACGCAATCACGGACCCGAACGGACTCCATGAACCGACGGTAGACCCCGTCGGTGCCGCGGCCAACCCCCTACCCGTAAAGGTCTCGAAGAGTGTCCTGAGAGCCGCCG
This sequence comes from Nocardioides sp., assembly GCF_047607365.1. Taxonomy (GTDB): domain Bacteria; phylum Actinomycetota; class Actinomycetes; order Propionibacteriales; family Nocardioidaceae; genus Nocardioides. Next base: position 10,596 of record NZ_JASGDD010000030.1, read on the forward strand.
GTGTGCCGCTTGCGGGTCGCCGCGACGGCGGCCACGCCGAGCGGGGACAGCCCGACGGCGGCCAGTGCGCGCTGCGCCTCGCGAGCCGTGGCTCCGGTGGTGACGACGTCGTCGCAGAGCACGATCGAGGCGCGCGGGCTGCGCCGGGCGAGGCGGCGGAGGGCGGGCGTGGGGCAGGTCATCGACCCGGCGAGGTTGGCCTGGCGGGCGGCGGCGTCCAGGCCCGCCTGGTCGACGACGCCGGGCCGGGTGACGAGGAGCCGGTGGGCGACGGCGTCGTGTCCCCCGGCGCGCAGCGTCCGCGCCGCCAGGCCGGTGATGACCCACGTGCTGTCGAGCGCCCGCGCCCGGACGCTCGCCGAGCGCGACGGCACGGGTACCAGGACCACGCGGCCGACCGGCTCCGTCGCCTCGAGCAGCGCGACGACGGAGCGGGCGAGCAGGAGGCCGAGCGGCCGGGACAGCGCGAGGAGGCGGTGCTCCTTGAGTCCGAGGACGAGGGACCTCAGCGTGGCGTCGTACGCGCCGGTGGCGAAGGGCGGCACCAGGCCGGGCGGGGTCGGCGTCGGCCAGGCGAGGTACGCCGTCGTGGGCAGCGCGTCGCGGCAGCCGGCGCAGAGCAGGCGACCGGCCCGTCCGCACCCGACGCAGCTGCTGCCGAGCAGCAGGTCGAGCGCGGCGTCGTGGAGAGGTGCGGTCATGGACCCCAGCCCAGCCGAGGATCGCGGCCGGCGCCAGCCCCCGGCCGCCGGGCTGTGGACGGCGGACGCGGGACCTAGCCGGCGTAGGTCAGCGCGGTCACGGCGTCGCTGAGCGTCTGGTCGCCGCCGAGCGAGGAGAGGCTCACGAGCCGCTGGCCGTCGACGCCGAGGGTGACCTGGCCGGTGGCCGGCGAGCCGACGAGGGCCGTGAGGGGCTGGCCGACGAGGGTTCCTCCGGCCAGCAGCGCGGCGCCGGAGCCGTCGATCGGGAGGGTGGTGACGCGGGCGTTCTCACCGAGCCGGCGCAGCACCCGGACGGTGGTGGTGGAGGACCAGGCGAGGTCGTCGACGGCCCCCGCGTCGTCGCTGATGACGCGGGCCGGCCCGACGCCGCTCGGCACGTCGCCGGCCCCGGTGGCGATCCGGGTGACCACGACCGAGTCGCCGGCCTTCGTGCGCACCACGGCGATGAGGCGGGTGCCGTCGCGGGACACGACGAACCGGCGTACGTCGGCGCCGCTCACGCCCGGCACGCGGACCCGCACGACGCGCGAGCCCACGATGGCCCGGACCACGGCCCCGCCGTCGCGCCGGTCGACGAGCCACAGTCGGCCCACGCCGTCCCAGGCGGGCTTGAGCAGGTCGGTCGCACCCGTGAGCGGCGTCGTCAGGGTCTCGTTGAGGCTGGTCATCGAGGCCAGCAGCAGCGAGGTGCCCGAGGTGCTGACCGCGGCCACCTGCGTGGCGCGCAGGTCGATCGCGATGCTGCGTACGCCGTGGTCCCGCCGGCCGAGCAGGCCGGTCGTCGGCCGGAAGGTCGGCAGGGTGCCGGCGACGACCCGGCCCTCGCGCAGGCCGTAGAGGAGCTGGCTGGACTGGTAGCCGACGGGGTCGGCGCGCGGACCGGCATCGACGCCGAACTCGTCGTGCCCGTCGGGCTGCAGCACCGGCTGACCGCCGATGGAGAGCCGGACCTCGCGGATGTCGGGGTCCTGGCGCAGGGTCCACGCAAGCTGGGCGGTGAGGAGCGCGACCTCGTCGGTCGTCAGCGGCCGGGCGCTCCCCGCGGCGCCGCCGGTGAGTGCGATGTCGGCGACGCCGTCCTCGTCCACGGGGACCGAGAGGCCCTGCCCGACGCCCTCGGGGACCACCGAGTGCACCACCCCGTCCAGCCCCGCGCCCGGGCCGAGGACGAGGTCGCGGACCAGCACCGTCGCCAGCTCGTTGCCGCGCGGCACGAAGACGGGCTCGGGGACGAGCATGGTGTGGTCGGCGTTGAAGTAGTAGAGCGACATCTGCTGGTAGCGGCCCTCGAACCACCAGTCCGGCACGATCAGCGCGTCCGGCGCGCGGGCGATCCGCCACTGGCCGTCGACCTGCACGACGTCGAAGCCGAGTGCCCTGTCGGCGTCCGGCACGGCGCCCTCCCAGGCGCCGCGCTCGTCGATGCTCCAGGCAGCGCCGAGCGTGACGGTCACGTGGTCGCCGTCGGTCGTGGCGGCCTCGCGGTCGGAGTAGACCATGACCTGGTCGCTGGGGTCCCAGGCCGCGCGGGCGTCGCGGGTGAGGTACTGCTGGGCGGTGCTGGTCTGGAGCGGCGTCGCCAGCATCGCCTCGAGGAAGCCGTCGACGATCTCCTGCGGACTCATCCCCGACCGCGGCGGGCGGGGGTCGATCGCGATGCCGGTGTCGCCGGCCGTCTGCTGGTCCGCGCCGACCGAGACCACCGGCCCGGCCGACGGGACGCCCATGCACCCGGTGAGGCAGCCGGCCAGCAGGACGAGCGCGGCGACGAGCCGGAGGGATCTCAGCGCGCGGCTCATGGCGCGACCTGCGCGTCGTCGGGCACGAGGGGCAGCGGGCTGTGGCGGACCGGCGTGCCGGCGTACCGCGGGAGGGTGAGGCGGAAGAGCGCGCCGCGCTCGACCTCCCCCCAGGCCTGGAGCCAGCCGCCGTGCAGGGTGGCGTCCTCGAGGGCGATGGCCAGGCCGAGGCCGGTGCCGCCGCTGGTGCGGGCGCGGGCCGGGTCGGCGCGCCAGAACCGGTTGAAGACCATGGCGGACTCCCCCGCGGCCAGGCCGACGCCGAAGTCGCGCACCGAGACGGCCGTGGCCGAGCCGTCGGACTCGACACGGATGAGGACGTCCCCCTCCGGGTGCGAGCCGGGCGGCGCGGCGTGGTCGATCGCGTTGGTCACGAGGTTCCGCAGGATCCGCTCGACCCGACGGGGGTCGGCCTGGGCGAGGCAGCGCTCCTCGGAGGCGAGCACGCTGACGGCGAGCCCGCGCTGGGCGGCGAGCGGCGCGGTGGCGTCGACGACCCGCCGGGCGAGGTCGACGAGGTCGACGTCCTCGGTCTCGAGGGCGGCGACCCCGGCGTCGATCCGGCTGATCTCGAGCAGGTCGGTGAGCAGGCGCTCGAACCGGTCGAGCTCGGTCTGGAGCAGCTCGGCGGCGCGGGCGCTGGCCGGGTCGAGCTGGCCGCGGGCGTCGTGCAGCAGGTCGCCGGCCATCCGCACGGTCGTGAGCGGGGTGCGCAGCTCGTGCGAGACGTCGCTGGTGAAGCGGCGCTGCACGCGACTGAGGTCCTCGAGCTGGCGGATCTGCCGCTGGAGGGTGTCGGCCATCTGGTTGAACGAGAGCGCGAGCCGGCCGAGGTCGTCCTCGCCGTGCACGATCAGCCGCTCGTGCAGCTGGCCGGCGGTGATCCGCTCCGCGACCTGGCGGGCGAGCCGGATGGGGGTGACGATCTGGCGGGCGACCAGCCAGGAGATCACCGCCATGAGCAGCAGGAGCAGGGCGCCGGCGATGAGGAGGGCGCGGCTGACCAGCCCGATGGTCTCCTCCTCGTCGGAGAGCGGGTAGAGGAAGTACATGACGTACGTCAGGCCGTCGGCGGGCAGGTGGACGACCGATCCGACCACGATCCCCGGCTCGGCGATGTCGGCGCCGTCGTCGCCCGAGGAGCGGATCGTGGTGTAGGTCCACGCCGTCCGGCTGCTGCCGTTGACGAAGTGCGTCTCGAGGCGGGCCGGGACGCTGGTGGTGTCCAGGCCCGGGGAGAACTCCGCTCCCCCGTCGGCGATCCGGCCGGTCCCGTCGTCGAGCGGGCCGGCCATGATGACGCGGAACCCGCGGGTCGAGCCGCGCTGGATGATCGGCTCGACGAGGTCGCGCTGCTGGCCGGAGGCGTCGAGGTCGACGGTGGAGGCGGCCGAGAGCCGCTCCTGGGCGTCCTCCACCTCGGTCGCGGTCTCGGCGACCGCCGCCGCGACGCGATGCTCGAGCAGGCCCTCCCGCACGCGCGACATCAGCACCCAGCCGACGACCGAGCTGGCGAGCACCGTGAGCAACACGGTGCTGATGACGATGCGCGCGCGGAGGGAGCGACGCCAGAAGCGGCGCATGGGACGTCGGTCCTACTGGGGTCCGGCCTTGTAGCCGACGCCCCGGACGGTGACGACGATCTCGGGGTTCTCCGGGTCGTGCTCGACCTTGGAGCGCAGGCGCTGGACGTGGACGTTGACCAGTCGCGTGTCGGCCGCGTGGCGGTAGCCCCAGACCTGCTCGAGGAGCACCTCCCGGCTGAAGACCTGCCACGGCTTGCGGGCCAGGCAGACGAGGAGGTCGAACTCCAGCGGGGTGAGGCCGAGCGGCACCCCGCCGCGGGTCACGGTGTGGCCGGCGACGTCGATGACGAGGTCGCCGATCTGCAGGGCCTCGGAGCTGACCGGGTCGAAGCGCCGCATCCGGGCGCGGATGCGGGCGATGAGCTCCTTGGGCTTGAACGGCTTGACGACGTAGTCGTCGGCGCCGGACTCGAGGCCGACGACCACGTCGACGGTGTCGCCCTTGGCGGTGAGCATGACGATCGGCACGCCGGACTCGGCGCGGATCTGCTTGCAGACCTCGATGCCGTCCAGGCCGGGCAGCATCAGATCGAGGAGCACCAGGTCGGGGCGATAGGAGCGGAACAGGTCCAGCGCCTCGTCGCCCCGACCGGTGACCTCGGAGTCGAAGCCCTCCTGACGCAGCACGATGGCCAGCATCTCCGCGAGCGACGCGTCGTCGTCGACGACGAGGATGCGCCCGCGGGCCTCAGGAGTGGTGCTCATGTCGCCGACGGCTCAGTAACGGTAGTGATCCGACTTGAAGGGACCCTCCACCGGGACGCCGAGGTAGTCGGCCTGGGCCTGGGAGAGCTCGGTGAGCTCGACGCCGATGGCGTCCAGGTGCAGGCGGGCGACCTCCTCGTCGAGGTGCTTGGGCAGGACGTAGACCCCGATGGGGTACTCCTCGAGCTTGGTGTAGAGCTCGATCTGCGCCAGCACCTGGTTGGTGAAGGAGTTCGACATCACGAACGACGGGTGGCCGGTCGCGTTGCCGAGGTTGAGCAGGCGGCCCTCGGACAGGACGATGACCTTCTTGCCCGCGCCCTCGGTACCGTCGGCGGACGGGAAGATCCACTGGTGGACCTGCGGCTTGATCTCGTCCTTGACGATGCCCGGGATCTTCGCGAGGCCGGCCATGTCGATCTCGTTGTCGAAGTGGCCGATGTTGCCGACGATCGCCTGGTTCTTCATCCGCTCGAAGTGCTCGACCCGGATGATGTCGAAGTTGCCCGTCGTGGTGACGAAGATGTCGGCGAAGTCGACGACCGACTCCAGGCGCTTGACCTCGTAGCCGTCCATCGCGGCCTGCAGCGCGCAGATCGGGTCGATCTCGGTGACGATGACCCGGGCGCCCTGGCCGCGCAGCGACTCCGCGCACCCCTTGCCCACGTCGCCGTACCCGCAGATGACGGCGGTCTTGCCGGCGATCATCACGTCGGTGGCACGGTTGATGCCGTCGATGAGCGAGTGCCGGCAGCCGTACTTGTTGTCGAACTTCGACTTGGTGACCGAGTCGTTGACGTTGATCGCAGGGAAGAGCAGCGAGCCCTCCTTGAACCGGTCGTAGAGCCGCAGGACGCCGGTGGTGGTCTCCTCGGTGACGCCCTTGATGCCGCCGGCGATGTTGGTCCAGCGCGTCGGGTCGCTCTCGAAGGAGCGGGCGAGGACCCGGAGGACCTCCTTGAACTCGTGGTTGTCCGTGGTCTCGGGGCCGGGGACGGCGCCCTCCTTCTCGAACTCCACGCCCTTGTGGACGAGCAGCGTGATGTCGCCGCCGTCGTCGAGGAGCATGTTCGGGCCGACGGGGTTGCCGTCCTCGTCGGTGAAGTCGAAGACCTTCTCGGCCTCGTCCCAGTACTCCGCCAGGGTCTCGCCCTTCCAGGCGAAGACGGGGGTGCCCTTCGGGTCCTCGACGGTGCCGCCGGTGCTCGGGGGGCCGACGACGACCGCGGCGGCGGCGTGGTCCTGGGTGGAGAAGATGTTGCAGGTGGCCCAGCGGACGTCGGCACCGAGCGCGGTCAGCGTCTCGATGAGGACCCCGGTCTGGATCGTCATGTGCAGCGAGCCGGCGACGCGCGCGCCCTTGAGCGGCTGGGAGTCGGCGTACCGACGACGCATCTCCATGAGGCCGGGCATCTCGTGCTCGGCGAGCTCCAGCTCCTTGCGGCCGAACTCGGCCAGGCTCAGATCAGCAACCTTGTAGTCCATGAATGTGTCCTTCATGTCTGAAGTTGTCGACTGCGGTGCATCTGCACTCTGTCGGGATCTCCCGCGCAGCACGCGCTCAAGGCTACTCACCAACGGCGTCGTCCGCCGCATCGTCGCGACGCGGCAGCAGGTGGAGTACGCCGACCACGACCGCGCCGAGCACCAGGCCGATCACGGCCGAGACCAGGGTGTTGACCAGCCAGCCGAGCACGGAGCCGACCCCGGCCACGTGGTGGCTGAGGGAGTGCTCCGCGTCGTGCACCCAGCCGTAGGGCTGGTGCAGGCCGAGCTCGTGGCTGCTGGTGAGCACGAGGTGGCCGCCCACCCAGATCATCGCGGCGGTGCCGATGACCGACAGCGCGGCCAGCAGCGCGGGCATCGCGCGGACCAGGCCACGGCCGACCGCTCGGACCGCGCGGCTCGGGCGCTCGGCGAGGTGGAGGCCGATGTCGTCCATCTTCACGATCGCGGCGACGACGCCGTAGACGCCGACCGTGATGAGGATGGCGACGACCACGAGGATGGCGAGCCGGGTCCAGATGGACTCGTCGGCGACCTCGTTGAGCGCGATCACCATGATCTCGGTGGAGAGGATGAGGTCGGTGCGCACCGCCCCGGAGACCATCGCCCTCTCCGCGCCGGGGCCGGCGTCGACCACCGGCACCTCGACCTCGTGGTGACCGTCTCCGCTGCGGGCGTGCAGGGCCTCGAGGACCTTCTCCACGCCCTCGAAGCAGAGGTAGAGGCCACCGGCGATGAGGATGACCGGGATGACGCCCGAGGCCCACTGGCTGAGGATGAGGGCGATCGGCAGGATGACGAGCAGCTTGTTGCGCAGCGAGCCGGCGGCGATCCTCCCGACGATCGGCAGCTCGCGGTCCGGGGAGAGCCCCTCGACGAACTGCGGCGCCACCGCGGTGTCGTCGATGACCACGCCGACGGTCTTGGTCGTCGCCCGGCCCGCCGCCGCGCCGACGTCGTCCATCGACGCCGCCGCCAGCTTGGCGATCGCGGCGACGTCGTCCAGGAGACCAAACAGTCCGGCGCTCATGGGCCGAAGAGTAGCCAGTCCCACTCAGCGGGGCCGCTCCCACCGGACCCGAGGGAAGCGCTCGAAGTCGCCGTCGAACGAGATCACGGTCCCCCGGTGCTCCAGCGCGAGGGCCGCGAGGTGGGCGTCGTTGGTCAGATTGCCGGCCGCGCCAGCCGCGTCGAGCAGCTCGCGCATCAGTTCCGCGTGCCCCGGGCCCGGATGAAGGACGTGAGCCGAGCGGGCGCCCAGCCAGTGGTCGACCGTGTCCATCGCCTTCCCCGCGGAGAGCGGCGCACTCATCACGCGCGGATGGGTGACGAGGCGCACGAAGCCGATCAGCGACAGCCACGAGAACCCCACCGGAGCACCTCCGGACAGCGCCCCGTCGAGCCAGTGCCTCGCCGCACGATGATGCGGGGCGCTCTCGTCCCGCGCATAGACGAGGACGTTGACGTCGACCACTCTCACGCGTCGCGCCGTGCCTTGGTCAGGAACTCGTCGACATCCATCTCCGCGAGAACCGCGCCCGCATGCTCGAGATCGACCTTCAGCCCGAGGGCCGAGCTCGGCGTCTCGAAGACATGGTCGACGCGGGGCGCGCTCTCCCGAATCGCCTCGTTGAGCGCTCGCTTGAAGGAGACGCCCTTCGCCGACATCCGCTCGCGGACGAGCTGCTCCACATCGGGGTCGAGGGTCACCGTCGTACGCACAGTGACAGCATAGCATCACCAGGTGATGCCTTGCTGTCACGGGGCGCTGGCGGCGCTCATCGGGAGGGCACGGACTCCAGCGCCTCGGCGGGGAGGACGTCCTCGACGACCTCCGTCGGATCGATCGCGGCGATCTCGGTGGCCTGCTGCACCTGCTTGGTGGCGTAGCCGAAGGGGTCGAGGACGTGGGAGAGCACCCGGGAGACCGGCCGCCAGGCGAGGAACAGCGCGATGCCGATCGAGATGACGGTGGTGAGGACGACGCCGAGGAGACCGAGGTGCTCGATGACGTCCGGCCAGCCGGCGTACTTCAGGCCCTTCACGAAGAAGCCGTGGCAGAGGTAGACGACGAGGGTCATCGCGCCCATGCCGGTGTACCAGCCGAGGTTGCGGCGCGGGACCAGGGCGAAGAACGCGGCGGCCGCCACGACGCCGGCGCCGAGGGTGATCAGGCGGACGAGGTAGCCCTCGTCGACCGAGGCGCCCATGGAGCTGTAGGTGTCGTTGTAGTAGAGCCAGCTGCCGCTGCCGGCCCAGGTGCGGAGGTGGCCGCTGAGCACCCAGACGCCGGCGAGGACCCCGACCGCCGCCACCCGCGCCTCGCGGGTGCGCAGCAGCTCGAGCCGCTCGGAGGTGAGGTGGAGGCCGATGACGTAGAACGGCAGGAAGCCGAGGATCCGGGCCACGTCGAGGGTGGACGCCGAGACGAGGCCGCCCGCGAGGCTCGCCGCGACGGCCACGGGGATCGCAACCGCCGAGCGCCGCATCAGGGGGGTGACGAGGCGCCAGCAGAAGAGCGCGGGGAGGTACCACAGCGGCCAGTGCGGGTCGATCCAGAGGTTCTGCAGGTGCTCGCCCCCGGCCCAGAGCCGGAAGAGCGCGAGCGCGGCCTCGATGAGGACGTAGGGCACCGCGAGGGTGCGCACCAGGGTGAGCAGGCTCGCGCGGGTGACCTGGAAGTTGCGGGAGAGATAGCCGGTCACGAGCACGAACGCGGGCATGTGCCAGGTGTAGAGGAAGTCGTAGAGGTGGTCGTTGAAGACCGACTCGGGCAGCTGCGTCCACGCGTGGCCGACCACGACGAGGGTCACCAGCGTCATCTTGGCGTTGTCGAACCACGGGTCCCGGGAGCTCACGGGTCCGTGTGTACCCGACGAGTCTGAGGGGATACCGCCGGTTCGCTGTGACCTGGGCTTCAGTCGTCGGTGAGCCCGAGGCGGAGGTACTCCCCCGCATACGAGCCGAGCAGCACCAGGTGCGCGTAGCGCGCCACGTCGTCGCCGGCGTCGGCGGTGACCACCTCGACACGGAGGTTGCGCTGGTCGGCGACCCCGGTGAGCTGGCGGCGCTGCTCGTGCGACACGGGGTCGTCCGCTCCGTCGTCGAGGACGACGAGGACCGGCTGCGCCACAGCAGGGCTCTCGAACGGGTCGTCGAAGATCGAGCCCACACGCGCGGCCTCGAGCACGGGCAGGAGCTGGTCGGCGTCGCCGGCGACCGCCGCCCGGCCGCTGGCCCGGCGGAGCGCCTCCGCCACCCGGCGG
>NZ_JASGDD010000031.1:0-3249 GCF_047607365.1 Nocardioides sp.
CGGCCCCCTCGCCGGCGGGCGTCGTCGTGGCGGCGGCCGCGGCGCGCCGGGCCGCCGGCGGGACGGCCCGACCGATCATCGCCTGCACCAGCTGGTCGAGCGAGACCTCGCCCGCGGGCTCCCCGTCGAGCACGACCCGGCTGTCGCGCATCACCGTGATCCGATCGGCCAGCCGGCGTACCTCCTCGAGGAAGTGCGAGATGTAGAGGATGGCCAGGCCGTCGCCCACCAGGGTGCGCAGCACCTGCTCCAGGCGCGCGACGGCCGCGCGCGGCTGGGCGGAGGTGGGCTCGTCGAGGATGAGGACCCGGGGCCGCTGCAGCAGCGCACGGCCGATCTCCAGGAGCTGCTGGTCGGCCAGCGGCAGCTCCCCGGCGCGAGCGTGCATGGGCACGCGCAGGCCCAGCCGGGCGAGCACCGGCGCGGCGCGCTCGTCGAGGCGCCGCCGGCGGACGAGCCCGAACCGCCGGTCTGCCCCGACCGGGAAGAGGTTCTCGCGCACCGACAGGTCCGGGAAGACGCTGAGCTCCTGGGCGACGAAGGCGATCCCGGCGCCCCGGGCGTCGCGCGCGCCGCCGAACGACACCGCCGTCCCGTCGAGCAGCACCTCGCCCTCGTCGGGCCGGACCACGCCCGAGAGGACCTTGACCAGCGTGGACTTGCCGGCGCCGTTCTCGCCGACCAGCGCGTGGACCTCCCCGGCTCGCAGGGCGAGGTCCACCCCGGCGAGCGCGGTCACGCCGCCGTACCGCTTGGACACCTGCCGGGCGGCGAGGACGGCCTCGGTCATCGTGCGTCCTCGAGCGGCTTCATCTGCGCCTCGGGGTCGGCGAGCAGCTCCTTGATCTGGTCCTCGTAGTAGGAGTACGCGTCCTCGGGCGACTGCTGCCGGGTCAGGATCGCGTCGATGTTGCTCGCGTCGACGACCAGGCCGGGGGTCTCGAACCAGCCCTTCGGCGCCGCTGTGCCGCGGGCGTTGTCGATCAGGAGCTGCATGGCGATGTAGCCCTTGAGGAAGTGCTCGGGGTCGAGGGTGCAGAAGAGGACGCCCTCCTTGACGTACTCCAGGGTCTTGGCGTCCACGTCGAAGCCCGCCACCAGGTAGCTGCCCTTCTGGGCCTGCTTGATCTTGGCGAGGTCGTAGCTGTCCGCGTCGCCGACGCCGAGATAGGCGAGCGCGTCCGGATGTGCGTTGACCAGGGACTGCCAGGCGCCGTAGTTCTGCGCGGGGTCGCTGTAGGTCTGGTAGGGCCCGAGCGCCTTGACGCCGGGCGCCTCCTTCGCGAAGGTGTCGATGATGCCCTGGGCACGACTGTCGAGCACCGGGGTGCCCGGGTTGGGCACGCCCACGACGATCTCCCCGGTCGGGTTGTCGCCGAGACGCTCGATCGCCTGCTCGGCGAGCATCGCGCCGAGCGCGTAGTTGTCGTTGCCGACGTACGTCTCGATCTTGCTGCCGTCGGTCGGAGAGGTGTCGAGGGCGATCACGGGCACGCCGGAGTCGATGAGCTGGGCCGAGGGGCGGGTGAAGATGGGCGGGTCGAGGTTCTCCAGCACGATGCCGTCCGTCGCGGTCTGGCCGAGCGCGGAGAAGAGCTTCTGCTCGGCGGGCCCGTCCGTGTTCGGCGGCCCGACGACCTGGAGCTTGACACCGGTGTTGTGGGCGGCGGCCTGCTTCGCGCCGTCGGCCATCGACGAGGCGAAGTTGAGGCTGATGTTGGCGACCGCCATGCCGAGGTGCAGCGTGCCGCCGTCCGAGGCCTCGTCGGTCTCCGACGAGCTGCCGCAGGCGGCGAGCGGCACGAGCAGCACCGCGGTGAGGCTCGCGGCGACGAGCCGCCGGCGGGCCGGGCGTCTCGTGGATGGGCTGGATGGATGCGTCATTGCTTCTCCTCAGGGGGTGGGTCCGGCGGTGGACTTCTGCCGGGGGAGCAGGCCACGGCCCCGAGATCTCCGCAGGCCGGCGTCGAGGGCGACGGCGAGCAGGATGACGGCGCCGGTCGCGAAGGTGGTCCAGTTGATCGGGACGTGGAAGAAGACGAGGGACGTCGCCACGACGCTGAGGATCAGGGAGCCCATCGTGGCTCCCGGCACCGAGCCGCGCCCGCCCATGAGCGGGGTCCCGCCGATGATGCAGGCCGCGATGGCGGTCAGCTCGTAGCCCTGCCCGATCGTCGGGTCGCCGGCCATGAAGAACGCCAGCGCCAGCGCGGCCGCGATGCCCGCGGTGAGGCCGGAGACGGCCAGCGCTCCGATCCGGGTGAGACCGACGGGCAGGCCGGCGTAGGCCGCCGCCTCCGGGTTGGAGCCGATCGCCCGCACCTGCGCGCCGAACCGGGTGTGGGTGAAGACGACCGCGAGCACCACGGTGACGACCAGGACCGTCCACACGGCCGTCGGGACGCCGGCGATGTCGCTGCCCGCGACGGTGAAGAAGCTGTCGTCGCCGGGCAGGCCGGCGATCTGCCGGCCGTCGGCCATGGCGAGCGCCGCGCCGCGGAAGAGCAGGGCACTGGCGAGCGTCACGATGAACGAGGGTGCGGCGATCAGGGTGGTGACCAGTCCGTTGAGCGCCCCGAGCGCCGTGCAGGTCGCGATCAGCGCGACCGCGGCGAGCCAGGGCGGCACGCCGTGCACCATGAGCTCGGCACCCAGGACGATGCCCAGCGCGTAGTTGCCGCCGACGGAGAGGTCGACGTCGCGCATGGCCAGGGGGAACACCATCCCGCACGCCATCAGGCAGACGTAGGAGGAGCTCTGCGCGGTCGAGAGCAGGTTCCGCGAGGTGAGGAACGGCGGATGCACGACGCCCACCACGAGGACGAGGCAGGCGAGCACGATGACCACCCCCAGCTCGTCGCGCAGCAGGACGCGTCGCCAGTCGCGGCCGGGGCGGGCCCGGGAGCCGCGGGCGAGGGGATGGTGGGTCTCGGCGTTCGCCATGGATCGAGCCTCGGCCGCCCCGGCGGGTCCGGCAATCGTCGCGTTCCACCCGATGGAACGGAGCATGATCATGCTCCCGACGGGCGTGACTACGGTCGGAGTCATGACCTTGCTGGACGCGAAGCTGTGGGACCGAGCCATCTTCCTGGGCGAGTTCACCGAGGGCTCGGGCGGCGACTACGCCGTGATCGAGCCGGCCACCGGCGCCGAGCTGGGGCGCCTCGGGCTGGCCACCTCCGAGGACGTCGACCGGGCCTGCGCGGCGGCGGCCAGGGCGCAGCGCAGCTGGGCCGCGGCGCCGTACGA
>NZ_JASGDD010000032.1:0-3690 GCF_047607365.1 Nocardioides sp.
CCTGCGCGACGCGGGCGACGCCGTCGTGCCGGTGCCCGCGCCGCTCGGCCCGCTCGTAATGACCCGCACCGACGACCTCGTCGCCGTGCGCGGCGTCGACCCGCTCCTGGGCGAGACGCTCACCGAGACCGACCTCGGCCTGCGACTCGCCGACGCCGGCCGTGGCGGGACGGTGCTGGTGCCGGGCGCGCGCATCACCACGCTCAAGGGCCAGCCCGAGCGGCGGGTGGCCTACGTCGGGTCGGTGCGGATGCTGGAGCAGAGGCACTCCCCTCGCCCGGACGCGACGGCGACGGCGTACGCGGGATTCGGGTTCGACGTCGTGGGATACCGCCACGAGGAGGTGCAGCCCCAGGCGGTGCTCGCCGACGCGCTCAAGCCGAGCGAGCGGCGGCTGTGGGTGCCGTCGCCGGTCGTGGTGCCGGCACGCTCGACGACGGCCGACGGGGCGCCGGTGCTGCGCTGGACGATCGACCTCGCCTCGCCTCCCGGCGAGCGCGGGCTGAAATGGGGCGACGTGCACTTCGCCCGCTCGCTCGCCGAGGCGCTCGAGCGGCGCGGGCAGATCGTGGCGGTGGACAACCGCAACCTGCGCCACCGCGGGTCGCGCGACCTGGACGACGTGGTGCTCGTGATCCGCGGGCTCGACCGGGTCGACCCGCGGCCGGGCCAGGTGACGATGCAGTGGATCATCAGCCACCCCGACCTGGTCACGCGCGACGAGGTGGCGCCGTTCGACCACGTCTTCGCCGCCAGCCTGTCGTGGGCGCGGGAGCGGACCCGGGAGTGGGGGGTGCGGATCGATCCTCTCCTCCAGGCCACCGATCCGGCCCTCTTCTCGCCGTCACGGCTCGATCCGGCGTACGCGGCGCCGGTGCTCTTCGTCGGGAACTCCCGCAACCACTTCCGCACCTCGGTCCGCTCGGCGCTCGCGGTCGGGGCCCCGGTGGACATCCACGGCGAGCAGTGGGACCAGTTCCTCGGTCCGGACGCGGTGCGGTCACGGCGCGTGGAGAACGCCGAGCTCGGCCGGCTCTACGCCTCGGCCGGCGTGGTGCTCAACGACCACTGGGAGGACATGCGTCGCGACGGCTTCCTCTCCAACCGCCTCTTCGACGCCGCGGCCTCGGGCGCCCGGATCGTCAGCGACGACGTGGCCGGGCTGCGCGAGGTGTTCGGCGATCAGGTGCAGGTCTTCCGCGACGACGCGGACATGGCGCGGCTGCTGGACGATCCCGTCGCCGCCTTCCCGTCGGCAGAAGAGCGGCGGGAGCTGGCCGAGCAGGTGCGGGCCGAGCACTCCTTCGACGCCCGCGCCGCCGAGCTGCTCGACGCCGCCGTACGGCTCACAGGCAGCTGACCTCGCGCCTCGGTCCTCGGCTGAGCTGACGCGCGCGGCCGCGAGGAGCCGTCGGGCTCAGCCGAGGAGGGCGTCGACGAAGGCCTCGGGACTGAAGGGGGCCAGGTCGTCCGGGCCCTCGCCGAGGCCGACGAGCTTCACCGGGACGCCGAGCTCGCGCTGGACCTGGATCACGATGCCACCCTTCGCCGAGCCGTCGAGCTTGGTCAGGACGATGCCCGTGACCGCCACGGCCTCGGAGAAGACGCGGGCCTGGATCAGGCCGTTCTGGCCGGTGGTGGCGTCGAGCACGAGGAGCACCTCGGTGACCGGAGCCTGCTTCTCGATGACGCGCTTCACCTTGCCGAGCTCGTCCATGAGGCCCTGCTTGTTCTGCAGCCGGCCGGCCGTGTCGACGATGACGGTGTCCACGCCGTCGCCGGCGCCCTGCTTGACCGCCTCGAAGGCGACCGAGGCGGGGTCGCCGCCCTCGGGGCCCCGGACGACACCGACGCCGACCCGCTCGCCCCAGGTCTGGAGCTGGTCGGCGGCGGCGGCGCGGAACGTGTCGGCGGCGCCCAGCAGCACCGACCTGTCCTCGGCGACGAGGATGCGGGCGATCTTGCCGACGGTGGTGGTCTTGCCGGCGCCGTTGACCCCCACGACGAGTACGACGCCGGGCGCGCCCTCCTCGCCGCTGATCTGGAGCCGGCGGTCGAGCTCGGGGCCGACCATGCGGATGAGCTCCTCGCGGAGCACGGCCCGGGCCTCGTCAGGCCTGGTGCCCTCGACCCGGAGCCGGGTGCGGAGCGCCTCGACGAGCTCCTGCGTCGGGGCGACGCCGACGTCGGCGGTGATGAGGAGGTCCTCGATCTCCTCCCACGTGTCGGTGTCGAGCTTGTCGCTGGACAGCAGCCCGAGCAGCCCGCGACCCAGCGCGGTGTTCGAGCCCGCGAGACGCTGACGCAGCCGGACGAGCCGGGACTGGGTCGACTCGGGACGCTCGAGGAGAGCCGTCGCGGTGGGTGCCGCACCGGGCTCGGCGACGTCCTCGGGACCTGCCTCCCCGGGCGGCGCCGGGGCGATCGTGCCGCCGGCGTCGTACGGGATCCGGGGCTTGCGGCTGCGCCCGACCACGAGGCCGGCGACACCGCCGACGAGGACGATCGCGACGACCGCGATGATCAGGATGAGCGCCAACGTCATGCCGCTCATCCAATCAGGGGCGCCCCTCGACGGGCGAACCGCCGCGGGACCAGCGGGCGCGCAGCGCCACCGTCAGCCGGCGTCGCGGAGGCGCTGGCTGATCACGGTGGAGACGCCGTCGCCGCGCATCGTGACGCCGTAGAGCGCGTCGCCGACCTCCATCGTGCGCTTCTGGTGCGTGATGACGAGGAGCTGGGAGTTCTCGCGGAGCTCCTCGTAGATCTCCAGCAGGCGGCCGAGGTTGGTGTCGTCGAGCGCCGCCTCGACCTCGTCGAGGATGTAGAAGGGCGAGGGGCGGGCCTTGAAGAGCGACACCAGGAAGGCGACGGCCACCAGGGACCGCTCACCGCCCGAGAGCAGCGAGAGCCGCTTGACCTTCTTGCCCGCGGGCCGGGCCTCGACCTCGATCCCGGTCTCCAGCATGTTGTCGGGATCGGTGAGCACGAGCCGGCCCTCGCCGCCGGGGAAGAGCCGCGGGAAGACGTGGTCGAAGGCGCGCTCGACATCGGCGTAGGCCTCGGTGAGCACCTGCTCGACGCGGGCGTCGACCTCCTTGACGATGTCGAGCAGGTCGCGGCGGGTGGTCTTGAGGTCCTCGAGCTGCTCGGTGAGGAACTGGTGCCGCTCCTCCATGGCACTGAACTCCTCCAGCGCCAGCGGGTTGACCCGGCCGAGCATCGCCAGCGACCGCTCGGCGGTGCGCAGCCGCTTCGCCTGCTCCTCGCGGACGTAGGGCACCGGCTCCGGCGACGGGTCCTCCTCGGTCGGCGCGACCGGGACGAGCTGGGTCGGGCCGTACTCCGCGACGAGGCTGTCGGGGTCCAGGCCGAGCTCGGAGAGCGCCTTCTCCTCGAGCTGCTCGATCCGCATCCGCTGCTGGCTCCGCGCGAGCTCGTCGCGGTGGACGCTGGTCACCAGCTCCTCCAGCTCACCCCCCAGACGGCGTACGGCGGCCCGCTGGTCGAGCAGCTGCGCCTCACGCCCCTTGCGCGCCTCCTCGATGCCCGCGCGGGCCTCGGCCGCGGCCGTGATCGAGGCCTCCAGGCGCTCCAGCACGATCCGCACCGCGAGCGTGACCGCCTCGGCGGCGCGGCCCTCGCGGAGCAGCCGCTCGCGCTGGGCGATCGCCGTGGCCCGGGCCTCGC
>NZ_JASGDD010000033.1:0-36396 GCF_047607365.1 Nocardioides sp.
CGCAGCGGCGCGGCGCGCGCGGCTGACGCGACCAGCCTGACCCAGCGCGACCCGGCGCGAGCGGGTGGGCGTGCCGCCGATGCGGCTCCCGGGCTTGCCCGACGATGAAACGATGTCGTACTGTCGTCGTCGATAGAACGGAACGGTTTCGTTCTATGTGAACACCAGGTTAACCCGGAGGAGGCACGACGTGAACCTCGCCAGGCTCACCCGACCGCGGGTCGAGGGCGACCGTCAGCAGGAGATCCTCGCGGCCGCCCTCGAGATCCTCGGCGAGGTCGGCTACGACCGCTTCACCATGGACGCCGTGTCGAGCCGCGCCAAGGTCTCCAAGGCAACGCTCTACCGCCACTGGCAGGGCAAGGTCGACCTCGTGGTCGACGCCCTGTCCAGCCTCAAGGGAGAGGAGGGCGAGGCACCGGACACGGGCACCCTGCGAGGCGACCTGCTCGGCGTGATGTGCGGGCACGGCGGCCTCGACGACGAGAAGGCCACGGCCCTCTTCGCCGGCGTGCTCACGGCGATCTGCCGCGACGCGGACTTCGCCGAGGCGTTCCGGCAGCGCTTCATCCAGCCCAAGGTCGTCCGGGCCGACATCGTCTGGAAGCGCGCCGCGGCCCGTGGCGAGCTCCGTGAGGGGATCGACGTCGAGCTTCTGTCCCCGGCCTGTGCTGGGATCGTGCTGCACCGCACCTTCCTTCTCGGCGAGCCTCCGACCGTCGACGTCATCACGCGGGTGGTCGACCAGATCATCCTCCCCGCAGCACTCGAGCCGGCCGCCCTCGCCCGCGAGCTGGCCGACACCGCCACCACCAAGGAGAAGAAGTGACCACCACCGACACCACCGCGACGCCGCCCGACAGCGGCACGCGCCACCTCGGATGGGCGCTCGTGCTCATCTGCGTGGCCCAGCTCATGGTCGTGCTCGACGCGACCATCGCCAACATCGCCCTGCCGTTCATCCAGAAGGACCTCGACTTCTCGGCGGCCACCCTCACGTGGGTGGTCACGGGCTACTCGCTCACCTTCGGCGGCCTGCTGCTGCTGGGCGGGCGCCTCGGCGACCTCTACGGCCGCCGTGCCGTCTTCGTCACGGGCCTGCTGGTCTTCGCCGCGGCCTCCCTCGTCGGCGGCGTCGCGGCCGACGAGCCGATGCTGCTCATCTCGCGTGGCTTCCAGGGGGCCGGCGCCGCGCTGGCCGCTCCGTCCGCCCTGGCGCTCATCACGACGACGTTCCCCGCCGGGCCGTCCCGCAACCGCGCCTTCGCGGTCTACGCGATGATGTCGGGCGTCGGCGCCGCCGTCGGCCTGATCCTCGGCGGCTGGCTGACCGGCCTGGACGGCGTGTTCGGGCTCGACATCGAGGGCTGGCGCCTGACCTTCCTGATCAACGTCCCGATCGGCATCGCCGCCGCCCTGGTCGCCCCGGCCGTCCTGGCCGAGTCCGACCGCCACACCGGCGAGCTCGACATCCCGGGCGCCATCACCGCGACCGGCGGCCTCCTGTCGGTCGTCTACGGCCTGACCCGTGCCGGCAGCGACGGCTGGGGCGACGCGCAGGCGGTCGGCTTCCTCATCGGCGGCGTCGTGCTGCTGGGCCTCTTCGCCCTCGTCGAGACGCGGGTGGAGCACCCGCTCCTGCCGTTCCGGATCTTCGCGAGCCAGACGCGCGCGTCGTCCTTCGTGGCGATGATGCTGCTCCCCGCGGCGATGTTCGCGATGTTCTTCTACCTCTCGCAGTACATCCAGCTGGTCAAGGGCTATAGCCCGCTCCACGCCGGCGTCGCGTTCCTGCCGTTCTGCGTGTTCATGGTGCTCGCCGCCACGATCGCGTCGAACCTGGTCAACCGGATCGACCCGCGCTTCCTCGCCGGCACCGGCACGCTCATCACCGCCGTGTCGCTGTGGGGCTTCAGCCGGATCCCGCACGACGTCACCCTGCCGATCAGCGACGTCGAGGGCGGCTACTGGTCGCACATCTTCCCCTGGATCTGCACGATGTCGTTCGGCATGGGCCTGGTGTTCGTGACGGTGACGCTGACCGCCGTCCACCACCTCCGCACCGAGGACTCCGGCATCGGCTCGGGTGTGCTCAACACCATGCAGCAGGTCGGAGGCGCGCTCGGCCTGGCCATCCTGTCCACGGTGGCGACCCACGTCATGAAGAGCGACTCGGCCGATATCAGCGCCGCTGCCGCCGGCTCGGGTCAGGGCGGCGAGGCCTCGCAGGACATGATCGCGACCATCACGCACCAGGTCTTCGCCCACGGCGCGACCACGGCGTTCCTCGTCGGCGCGGTGATGGCGATCGTCGGATCGGCGATCGTGTGGCTCTTCCTCGACGTCAAGGCCAGCGAGCTGGCCACCGACGGGCCGGAGGGCGTGCACGTCGGCTGACGCCGGCACGCATCCCGCCATCCACGGAGGCGGCCGTCCCTCGGGGCGGCCGCCTCTCGCGTCAGCAGGCGACGACCAGGGCGAACGGCGCGTTGTGCACGGTGTACGGGCTGGTGCCGTCGTACGCGTAGACCTGGACGGTGTGCGGGTCGTTGGTGTTGTTCGGGTCGCTCATCACCTTCGCCTCGTAGAGCACGCCCGGGGTGTAGCCGTTGTTGGACGCCTGCGTCGCACTGACAACCGGGACGCACGCGGAGATGTCCTCGGAGAACTTCACGTAGTAGATCCCGGCGTAGTTCGCGTTCTTCGTGACCGTGACGCCGGGACTGTGCTGGTGCAGCGCTCCGGTCTCGTCGACGCGGGCGAAGAGCGACACGCCATCGGCGCCCGCGGCGCCCGTGGCACCGGTCGGACCGGTGGGGCCCTGGACGCTCCACGAGACCGGCTTCTCGCTCTTCTTGCACTTCTTCGCCAGCCGCAGCGCGCCGTTCGACTTCTTCGCGCACGCCGTGACCGTCGGGCTGCTGCCACTGCTGGCCGCCGCATAGCCGCCCGCCCCCACCGCGATGAGTGCCGCTACCAGCATGACCACCGCCGTCGCCGATGACATCTTCCTCGTGACCACGTGCCGACCTCCGATCGTTCGCAGCGACCGCCGGTCCGGGTCGCCTGCGCCGCTCGCACGGCGTGAGGTCGATCGTCCGGGCCGGCCTTACGAAAACCTTTCGGCCACCTCCCCGGCGTCCGTCAGGCCGGCGTCGGGCCCAGCGTCAGGCCTGCATCAGGTCAGGCTGGCGGCACTCCCCCGGAGGCGTCCGAGCGTCGCCCGAGCGGTGGAGAGGGTCGAGCCCGCCAGACCGCAGGCAGGCGTGAGGACCAGCCGCTCTCCGACCTCGGCCGGATCGAGGCCGAGCATGTCCAGCCACCGCTCGACCCGCTCCACGATCCGCGACGCCTCGGGCGGCGGCCCGACGGCGGGTACGACGCCCAGCGCGACGCCCGCCCCGGCGTCGAGCGCCTCCCCCAGCTCGTCGAGGTCGGCCGCCGAGAGCAGGGCCAGGTCGACGCTGAGCGTGCGGGCGCCGGCGCGCCGGACGATGCCCCACGGCACGTCCGGCGCGCAGGAGTGCACCCAGGGCTCGGCCCCGGCGTCGACCACCGCGGCGAGCACGCGCTCGAGCAGGTCGGAGGCCTCGGGGACGTCGATGCGGCGGTGCTTGCCGAATCCGCTGGCTGTCGGCACCTGAGCGCCGAGGACCGCCGGCAGCGCCGGCTCGTCGATCTGGACCACGAGCCGGTCGACGCCGTCGAGGCGGCGGCGGAGCTCGGCCACGTGGTCGCCGACCGCCTCGGCGAGGGCCTGGGCGAGCTCGCGCCGCGCGCCATGGTCGGCGAGCAGCTTGTCCCCGCGTGGCCGCTCGACCGTGGCGGCCAGGGTCCACGGTCCGGCGAGCTGAGTCTTGAAGCCACCGGCGTACCCCTGCGCGAGCTCCTCGAGGACGTCGAGGTCGTGGGCGAGCAGCGACCGCGCCCGCCGGTGGTCGAGGCCGGGCGAGCCGGCCGAGCCGGTGAGCCGCCAGCCCGCCGGCTGGAGGTCGGCGTCGAGGGGCAGCAGGGAGAGCGTCCGGCCGATCATCGACGCTCCGGCGCCGCGGGCCGGGAGCTCGACGAGGTGCGGCAGGCCCCCCGGCTGCGCCAGCTCGCCGAGGACGATCCGCTGCGCCTCCGGGAAGTCCTCCCCCGGCATCGACCCGACGCCGGTCGCTATCACGGCCACATCCTCACAAATGCACGATCTCGTACGGCGTGTTGCGAGACCCCTCGGCGCGCCATCGCACAAATGCGCGATCGTGGCCGGCGGGTCACGCGGTCACGCGGCCGGTCGAGGCGATGGTGCAGGAGCCGACGACCCGGGTGCCGTCGTAGATGACGGCGGCCTGGCCGGGCGCGATGCCGTACGCCGGGTCGAGCAGCTCGATCTCGACCGGAGCCCCCACTCGGGCCGAGGAAAGCCCCCACTCGGCGGTGGGGTCGGCGGTGGGGTCGGGGATGGGGTCGGGGGCGGTGACCGTGATGACGGCGCGGTGCTCGTCGCCGTGGGCACGGAGCTGGACGGTGCACTCCAGCGGCACCCCGGCGGCCGGCGGGGCCGACGCCCACAGCGGCCGGATGCCCGCGATCCGGGACACCGCGAGGCGCTCGCGCGGGCCGACCGTGACCACCCCGGAGACAGGCTCGATGTCGAGCACGAACCGCGGCCTGCCGTCCGCGGCGGGCACACCCAGGCGCAGGCCACGACGCTGGCCGATCGTCATCCCGAGCGTCCCCGCGTGCCGGCCGACCTCGGCGCCCGACTCGTCCACGATCGGGCCCGGCGCCGTGCCTGGCGCATCCGGGAGCTTCTCCTGGAGCCATCCCGCGGTGTCGCCGTCGGCGACGAAGCAGATGTCGTGCGAGTCGGGCTTGTCGGCCACGAGCAGCCCCCGACGGGCGGCCTCCTCGCGGACGAGCGGCTTGGGGGTGTCGCCGAGGGGGAACATCGCGTGCTCCAGCTGCGACGGAGTGAGCACGCCGAGCACGTAGGACTGGTCCTTGCGGTCGTCGCTCGCGCGGTGCAGCTCCACGGCACCGTCCGCGCCACGGCGCAGCACCGCGTAGTGGCCGGTCGCGACGGCGTCGAAGCCCAGCGCGAGCGCGCGATCCAGCACGGCGGCGAACTTGATCCTCTCGTTGCAGCGCAGGCACGGGTTGGGGGTGCGGCCGGCGGCGTACTCGGCCATGAAGTCCTCGACCACGTCGGCGTGGAAGCGCTCGGACATGTCCCAGACGTAGAACGGGATGCCGATGACGTCGGCGGCACGCCGGGCGTCGTTCGAGTCCTCGATCGTGCAACACCCCCGTGCGCCGCTGCGGTAGGAGGCCGGGTTGCGCGACAGGGCGAGGTGGACGCCGGTCACGTCGTGACCCGCCTCGTGCGCCCGGGCGGCCGCAACGGCGGAGTCGACGCCGCCGGACATGGCGGCGAGGACCCTCATCCGCCCAGTCCGCCCGCTGCTCGGGCGCGCTCGACGCACGGCCCGAGCGCCGCGACGAGCGTGTCCACGTCCGCAGGCGTCGTGGAGTGGCCGAGGGAGAAGCGCAGCGAGGCGCGCGCGACCTCGTCCGAGGCGCCCATCGCGATGAGGACGTGCGAGGGCTGCGGCACTCCGGCCGAGCAGGCCGATCCGGTGGAGCACTCGATGCCCTGGGCGTCGAGCAGCATCAGCAGCGCGTCGCCCTCGCATCCGGGGAAGGAGAAGTGGGCGTTTCCCGGCAGCCGGCCGTCCGCCGAGCCGGGTGCGGCGCCGTTGAGGATCGCGTCGGGAGCCACCTCGAGCACGCCCCGCACGAGCCGGTCGCGCAGAGCGCCGACGCGCTCGGCGTACTCGCCCTGGCTCTTGACCGCGAGCTCGACCGCCGCGGCGAAGCCGGCGATGGCGGGGACGTCGATGGTGCCGGAGCGGATGTCGCGCTCCTGGCCGCCGCCGTGCACCAGGGCGGTGATGGCGAGCTCGCGCCGCGCGAGCAGCGCGCCGACGCCGTACGGGCCGCCGATCTTGTGCCCGGTGAGGGCGAGCGTGTCGACGCCCGAGGCGGCGAAGTCGACCGGCACCGCGCCGACGGCCTGGATCGCGTCGGTGTGGACCGGGACGCCGTACGGCGAGCACAGCTCGACCACCTCGGCGACGGGCTGGACGGTGCCCACCTCGTTGTTGGCCCACATCACGCTCACCAGCGCGATCGACGACGGATCCCGCTCCACGGCGGCACGCAGCGCGTCGAGATCGACGCGCCCGGCCGCGTCGACGGGGACGAGGGACACCTCGAAGCCGTCGGCGGTCTCGAGCCAGTGCAGCGGGTCGAGCACGGCGTGGTGCTCGACGGCCGACGCCAGCACCCGGACACGGCGCGGGTCCGCGTCGCGGCGCGACCACGCGACGCCCTTGAGCGCCAGGTTGTCGGCCTCGGTCCCGCCCGAGGTGAAGACCACCTCGCCGGGGCGGCAGCCCAGCACCGAGGCGATCGTCTCCCGCGACTCCTCCACCACCCGGCGGGCCCGGCGGCCCGAGGCGTGCAGCGAGGAGGCGTTGCCGACGTCGCGCAGGTGCTCGGTCATCGCCTCGATCGCCGCGGGCACCATCGGCGTGGTCGCGGCGTGATCGAGGTAGACGGTGCGCTCGGGCATGACCTCCCAAGCCTACGGCGCGCCCCTCGCATTCCGTCCTTCACCGCCCGTTCACCGCGCCCGCCTAGCCTCGCCCGCGTGATCGACGACCTGCGCGCCTACATCGACAGCCTCCAGATCGATGGCCACGTCATCGGCGAGGACCACGACGACGACCCGGTCCTCATCGACCCGGCCGGGCGGGCGGTGGACACGTGGCGGGAGAACTACCCGTACGAGGAGCGGCTGCCGCGCGAGGTGTACGACGAGCAGAAGTACGCGCTCCAGGTCGAGCTGATCAAGTTCCAGAACCACCTGCAGAGCACCGGCGAGCGCCACGTCATCCTCTTCGAGGGCCGCGACGCGGCCGGCAAGGGCGGCTCGATCAAGCGCTTCATGGAGCACCTCAACCCGCGCTACGCGCGCACCGTCGCCCTGGTGAAGCCGAGCGAGCGCGAGCGCAGCCAGTGGTACTTCCAGCGCTACGTCGCCCACCTGCCCGCCGCGAGCGAGCTCGTCCTCTTCGACCGCTCCTGGTACAACCGCGCCGGCGTCGAGCGGGTGATGGGCTTCTGCTCCGACGAGGAGTACGAGACGTTCATGCACCAGGCGCCGCGGTTCGAGAAGATGCTCGTCGAGTCCGGCATCACCGTCACGAAGTTCTGGTTCTCCGTCACGCAGTCCGAGCAGCGGACCCGCTTCATCATCCGGCAGATCGACCCCGTCCGGCAGTGGAAGCTCTCGCCGATGGACCTGGAGTCCCTCGACCGGTGGGACGCCTACACGGCCGCCAAGGAGGAGATGTTCCGCCGCACCGACACCAACACCGCGCCCTGGACGACGATCAAGTCCAACGACAAGAAGCGAGCGCGGCTCAACGCCATGCGCGCCTTCCTGGCGCCGCGGGAGTACGCCGGCAAGGACCCGGCCGTCGTCGGCACGCCCGACCCGCTGATCGTCACCCGCGGCAAGAAGGCCGTCGGCGACTGAGGACGGCGGGGAGCGGAGTCACCGGTTAACCGGTGACTCGGGAACTTCTCGGCCACCATGCCGGCCCAGAAGTTCCACTCCTGCCTGGGCCGTGGGACGCACGCGGCAGATGTGACGTGGAGGACCGGGCCGACTGCACCGGGGCGGACCGGGCCGACGCGAGCGGCCTCCCGCGCCGCGGTCTGGTCGACCCCCTCATGTCTCAGGGGCCATCGAGGTCGTCGTCGAGCGGCCAGCCACCGAGGGCGAGCATCGCCGAGACCCGGCGTAGGTCCTCGTCGGTCGCGGACTGGAAGGCGTGGTCGCGGACCATGCGGTGGACGTCGTCGGCGGTGACCGCCTGGACCCCCTGGCTCACCGACGCCAGGGCGAGGTCGTCGGCGATGGCCTCAATCTCGGCGTCCGTCAGCCGCCGCCGCAGTACGCCGAGGACCGGCGGGTAGTCACTCGGCGGGACCCCGTCGGGATAGCCCGCCTTGAGCCACTCCAGCATCCGTCCGACCGGGTTCGTCATGGGGTGTCCTCTCGGCCGGGCGAGGTCAGTGCTTCTCGGTGAAGGTGGGGATCACCGTCGAGAAGTCCAGCGCCTTGCCCTGGCCCGAGGCGATCACGAAGAGGATGCCACTGACGATGCCGTAGGCGACCACGAGGAAGAGGATCGCCGCGACCACCTTGCCGGCCGGGTTGCCGGCGGCGTGCGAGGTCTCGGCGTCGCCGCCGGTGCCCCAGGCCAGCGAGCGGATGCCGAGGGCGTAGATCGCGGGCAGGCCCGCACCGAGGACGAGGCTCGCGAGGAGGACCTTCCAGATCGCGTCGCCGGCGTACTGCAGGTCGCTGGTGAAGGCGTTGAGCGGGATCATCGGACGGCCTCCGGGGTGAGCGTGGGCGTGGTCGCAGGGGTGGCGCCCTGCCAGTCGTCGTTGACGTTGTGGGCGCCGACCGGCGTCTTGCGGGAGTGGCGGAACATGTAGCCGGCGAGGCAGAGGAGGACCACGAACTCGACGATCGACCCGGCGGTGAGCCCGAAGAGGTGGCCCACGACCCACATCGCGCCACCGACGATCGCGGCCGCGGGGAGGGTGAGCAGCCAGCCGAGCACCATCCGGCCGGCGACGCCCCAGCGCACCTCGGCGCCGGGACGGCCGAGGCCGGTGCCGAGGATGGAGCCGGTGGCGACATGGGTGGTCGAGAGGGCGAAGCCGAGATGGCTCGAGGCGAGGATGACGGCGGCGCTGGAGGCCTCGGCGGCCACGCCCTGCGGCGGCTCGATCTCGACGAGGCCCTTGCCGAGCGTACGGATGATGCGCCAGCCGCCGAGGTAGGTGCCGAGCGCGATCGCGATGGCGCAGACCAGCTTGACCCAGAACGGGATGGCGTCGGTGTGGTTCCAGTCGCCGGTCGCGATCAGCGCGAGCGTGATGACGCCCATGGTCTTCTGGGCGTCGTTGGTGCCGTGCGCGAGGCTGACCAGGGAGGCGGTGCCGATCTGGCCCCAGCGGAAGCCGGAGTTGGTGAACCGGGCGGCCACGCCGACGGTGAGGCGGTAGATCAGCCAGGTGCCGATGCCTGCGACGAGTGCGGCGACGACCGGCGAGAGCACGGCGGGCAGGAGCACCTTGCCGACGACGCCGTCGAGCTTGGTGCCGTCGCCGGCCCAGTTGACGCCGTCCCAGCCCAGGCTGGTGATGGTGGCGCCGATCAGGCCGCCGAAGAGCGCGTGGCTGGAGCTCGAGGGGAGGCCGAGGAGCCAGGTGAGGAGGTTCCAGGCAATGCCGCCGATGAGGCCGGCCAGCACGATCGCGAGCAGCGTGTCGCCGGAGACGGTCAGCGCCTGAGAGGCGGAGCCGGCGTCGGCGTCGAAGGTCTTGACGACCGCGTTGGTCACGGTCAGCGCCACGGCCACCGAGAGGAAGGCGCCGACGAGGTTGAGGACCGCCGAGAGCGCGACGGCGATCTTGGGCCGCAGCGCGCCGGTGGCGATGGAGGTGGCCATCGCGTTGCCGGTGTCGTGGAAGCCGTTGGTGAAGTCGAATCCGAGTGCCGTGATGACCACGAGCACGAGGACGAGGGTCTCGGAGCTCACCCCTCGAGCCTGGGCGCGCCGGGGACCGCCGACAAGGGACCGGACGAGGTGTTCGGCGAGTGTTCACCCGCCGACAGGAGGGGCTCAGCGGCGGCTCAGCGCCGCCTCAGATCGGCCGTCAGAGCAGGGCGAGGTCGTCGCGGTGGATGACCTCGCGGGCGTGGTCCGGGTCGAGGTCGGCGGTCGGGCGGCCGAGCAGCTGCGGGATCTCGTCGGCATCGAAGGCGGCCAGCCCGCGAGCGACGGCTAGCCCGTCGGGGCCGACCACGTCGACCGGGTCGCCGGCGTGGAAGTCTCCGGAGGCGCCCGTGACGCCGACGGCCAGGAGCGACGCGCCGCGCTCGACGAGCGCCCGCACGGCCCCGGCGTCGATCGTGATCGCGCCGGCGGGCTCGGTGGCGTGGGCGAGCCACAGCCGCCGCGCCGAGGCACGGCGGCCGGTGGCGTGGAAGAGCGTGCCGGTGTCGGCGCCGGCGAGGGCGGCGGCGGCGCGATCGGCGGCCGCGAGGACGACGGGGATGCCCGCCTCGACGGCGATCCGGGCGGCCTCGAGCTTGGTGACCATGCCTCCGGTGCCGACCCCCGCGGCACCTGCGGCGCCGATCTCGACGCCGGCCAGGTCGGCCAGGGACGCCACCTCGGCGATGCGGCTGGCGCCCGGCCGCGCCGGCGGGGCGTCGTACAGGCCGTCGACGTCGCTGAGGAGGACGAGCAGGTCGGCGTGGACGAGGTGGGCGACGAGCGCGGCGAGCCGGTCATTGTCGCCGAACCGGATCTCCGACGTCGCGACCGTGTCGTTCTCGTTCACGATCGGCAGGACGCCGAGCTCGAGCAGCTTCGCGAACGTCTGCCGGGCGTTGCGATAGTGGCTGCGGCGGGTCACGTCGTCGACCGTCAGCAGCACCTGGCTCGCGGTGAGCCCGTGGCGGGCGAGCTCCTCGGTGTAGCGGTGCACGAGGAGGCCCTGGCCCACGCTCGCGGCCGCCTGCTGGGAAGCGAGGTCACGGGGACGGCGGCTGAAGCCGAGGGGCGCGAGCCCGGCGGCGATCGCACCGGAGGAGACGAGGACGAGCTCGCTCCCGCGCGCGCGGGCCTCGGCGAGGGCGTCGACCAGCGCGCTGACCCGGGCCGGGTCGATGCCGCCCGCCGCGGTGGTGAGGGACGAGGAGCCGACCTTGACGACGATCCGCCGCGCGTCGGCGACCTGCTGCCTCACCTGTCCTCGCCAGCGGCGTCGCCGGGGTCGTCCTCGGAGAGGTCGAAGAACTCCGCGTCGGGGTCGTCCTCGGAGCCGATCTCGTAGGAGACGGGGGCGCCCGACTCGGCCAGGCGTCGGGCGACGTCCGCGCGGGTCTCGCCCTCCGAGCGCTCCTCCATCGCCTCCTGGATGTCGCGACGGCGCTGCGCGGCGGGCCGGTCCTCGGTGAATCGCTGGTCCTCGCCGCGGCGGCCCAGCATCTCGGCGCCGGCCTGGACGGATGGCCGGAAGTCGAAGACCACGGCGTTCGTGCCGGGGTCGCCGATGAGCACCGTGTCGCCCTCGACCGCCCCGAGCTGCAGGAGCCGGTCCTCGATGCCCAGGCGGTTGAGCCGGTCGGCGAGGTAGCCCACCGCCTCCTCGTTGTTGAAGTCGGTCTGGCGCACCCACCGCTCCGGCTTGGCTCCGCGCACGACGTACCCCTCCTGGGTGGGGGTGATCGCGAAGTCGGCGCCGCCGTCGACCGCCTGCGGGCGGATGACGATCCGCTTGGCCTCGGCGACGGGCTTCTCCCGCCGGGCGGCCGCGACGAGCTCGGCCATCGCGAAGATGAGCTCGCGCGTGCCCTCGCCGCTGGCGGCGGAGATCGGGAAGACGCGGTAGCCCTTGGCCTGCAGGTCGTCGATCGTCATGTCGGCGATGTCGCGGCCGTCGGGGACGTCGATCTTGTTGAGCGCGACGAGGCGGGGGCGGTCCTCGAGGCCGCCGTGGCTGGCGAGCTCGTTCTCGATGACGTCCAGATCGTCGACGGGGTTGCGGCCCGGCTCGATCGACGCGGTGTCGAGGACGTGGACCAGTGCGGCGCAGCGCTCGATGTGGCGCAGGAACTCGTGGCCGAGGCCACGGCCCTCGCTGGCACCCTCGATCAGGCCGGGCACGTCGGCGACGGTGAAGGTGACCTCGCCGGCGGAGACGACGCCGAGGTTGGGCACGAGCGTGGTGAAGGGGTAGTCGGCGATCTTCGGCCGGGCGCGGCTGATCGCGGCGATGAGGCTCGACTTGCCCGCGGACGGGAAGCCCACGAGGCCGACGTCGGCGACGACCTTGAGCTCGAGGCCGATCTCGAGCTCCTCCCCCGGCTCGCCGAGCAGGGCGAAGCCGGGTGCCTTCCGCTTGGACGACGCCAGCGCGGCGTTGCCGAGGCCGCCGCGACCGCCCTCCGCGATGACCAGCTCGGTGCCGGCGCCGACCATGTCGGCGAGCACGTTGCCCGATCCGTCGGTGACGACGGTGCCGTCGGGGACGGGGAGGATCAGGTCGGAGCCGTGGGCGCCGTTTTTGTGGTCACCGGCGCCCTGGCCGCCGTTGGTGGCGGCGCGCTTCGGGGAGTGGTGGTAGTCGATCAGCGTGGTGACGTCGGGGTCGACGCGGAGGATCACCGACCCGCCCGGGCCCCCGTTGCCGCCGTCGGGTCCGCCCAGGGGCTTGAACTTCTCCCGGTGGACCGAGGCGACGCCGTGGCCGCCCCGTCCGGCCGCGACATGGAGACGCACGCGGTCGACGAAGGTGGGCACAGCCATGGGTGGATCCTCTCAGATCGAGTAGGGGCTTAGATTCGCCGAATGGGGGCTTCGGGAAAGGCGAATGGGGGCTCCGAGTCGATCACTCGACCCGAAGCCCCCATTCGGCGAATCTAAGCCCCTACTCGATCACTCGGCGGGGACGATGTTCACGACGCGGCGACCGCGGCGGGTGCCGAACTGCACCGCGCCGGCGGTGAGGGCGAACAGGGTGTCGTCGCCGCCACGGCCCACGCCGGAGCCCGGGTGGAAGTGGGTGCCACGCTGGCGGACGATGATCTCGCCGGCGTTGACGACCTGGCCGCCGAAGCGCTTCACGCCGAGGCGCTGGGAGTTCGAGTCGCGGCCGTTCTTGGTGGACGCCGCGCCCTTCTTGTGTGCCATCTCTTCAGTCCTTCTGGAGTCTCGTCGGCGATCTCAGGCAGAGATCGCGGTGACCTTGACCTGCGTGTAGTGCTGGCGGTGACCCTGGCGCTTCTTGTAGCCGGTCTTGTTCTTGTACTTCTGGATGATGATCTTGGGGCCCTTGGCGGCGCCGACGATCTCAGCCGTGACGGACGCCTTGTCGAGCCCGGTCGCGGTCACGGTCTCGCCGTCGACGAGGAGCACGACCGGCAGGGTGACGGCAGCACCGGCCTGGGCGCCATCGATCTTGTCGATGGTGATGACGTCGCCGACGGCAACCTTCTGCTGCTTGCTGCCAGCCTTCACGATCGCGTACACCGCGGTCTCCTTCGTCGTGCTTCAGTGATGCTTCGAGTGATTCAAGTCTGAGTTCGATCCGGTCGCGGCGCCGCACCTCGTGGGGGCGCACACAACGAGGATCAATACTAGGGGCCGTCCAGCCTGGCGGCAAAACGCCGACGACCGCCCTCAGCCGCCGGTCTGCACCCGCCAGAGCGCGGCATAGGCGCCACCCGTGCCGACGAGCTCATCGTGGGAGCCGGACTCGACGACGCGGCCCCCGTCGAGCACCCAGATCCGGTGGGCGTGACGGACCGTCGAGAGTCGGTGGGCGACCACCAGGGTGGTGCAGCTCTCGCCGATGCGACGCAGCGAGGCCTGGATCGCGGCCTCCGTCTCGTTGTCGACTGCGCTGGTCGCCTCGTCGAGTACCAGCACGGCCGGTCGGCGCAGTAGAGCGCGAGCCAGGGCGATGCGCTGGCGCTGCCCACCGGAGAGGGTCACGCCGCGCTCCCCCACCAGGGTGTCGAGCCCCTCGGGGAGCCCGTCGACGTAGTCGGCGACGGCCGCTGCCTCGACCGCCTCGCGGATCTCGGCGCGGCTCGCGTCGGGCCGGCCGTAGGCGACGTTCTCGGCGATCGTGCCGGCGAAGAGGAACACGTCCTGCGCGACGTACCCCATCGACCCCCGCAGCGAGTCCCACGCGAGGTCGCTGACGTCGACCCCGTCGAGGGTCACCGTGCCGGCGCGAGGATCGTCGAAGCGCAGCACGAGCCGCAGCAGCGTGGACTTCCCCGCACCGGTCGCACCGACCACGGCATGGGTCTCTCCGGCCGGCACGACCAGGGAGACGTCGTGGAGGACGTCCGGCGCGTCGGCGTACCCGGCGGTGACGCCCCGCAGCTCGATCCGACCGCGCACCGGCGCCGGGAGTACGCCGTCTCCGGCTGTGACGGCGACGGGCTCGTCGAGGAGGCCGAGGATGCGCTTCGCCGAGGCCATCCCCCGCCGGTACTCGTCGAGGACGACGGCCACGTCCGTGAGCGGCCAGAGCAGGCGCTGGGTCATGAAGACCAGCACCGAGTAGAGGCCTACCTCCAGCTGGCCGTCGAGGGCGCGCAGACCGCCGATCAGGAGCGTGCAGGTGAACCCGACGAGGATCGCGATGCGGACGAGGGGGACGAAGGCCGCGGCCGAGCGGATCGCCGCGACGTTGGCTCGCCGGTAGTCGTCGGAGAGCCGCTGGATCCGGTGGCGCTCGCGGGCCTCGGCGGTGAACGCCTTGATCGTCATCAGGCCGCCGAGGTTGGCGACGAGCGCGGCCGAGAGCTGCCCGACGGTCTCGCGGACCCGGGCGTAGAGCGGCTCGAGCCGCCGCGCGAAGAGCAGCGAGCCCGCGATGATGACGGGGATCGGCAGGAAGGCGAGCACCAGCAGCTGCACCGAGGCGGCCGCGAAGACGACGCCCACCAGGATCACGTTGAGGGCGGTCTGCACGATGGCCGGAGCGCCCGAGGACAGGAAGCCCTCGAGCTGGTTCACGTCGTCGTTGAGCACCGCCAGCGTGGCTCCCTGAGCCCGGCGCTCGTGCCAGCTCATGGGCAGGGCCTGGACGTGGTCGTAGGCCTCCACCCGGAGGGTGTGCTCGACCTCCTGGGCCAGGCCGCTCCACAGCACCTCGGCGGCGTACTCCGTCGCCGACTCCGCCACCCACACCACGACGTTGATCGCGGCCAGCCAGGCCAGCTGCGCGGCTCGGGACTCCACCCCGAACCAGGCGGAGACCCAGGAGTCCGAGCCCCTGATCACCACGTCGACCGCCACGCCGATCAGCAGCTCGGGGACGACGTCGGCGACCTTGTTGGCCGTCGTCAGGAGAAGCGCCAGCAGAACCCGGCCACGCCACTCCCGGTAGCGCGACCAGAGCGAGCGCAGGGGCTGGTCGACGTTCACGGGAGCCTGCCGTAGGAGCCGAGCGGCAGCACGAGCGGCGCTCCGGAGACGGGGTCGTCGATCACCCGGCACGGCAGGTCGAAGACCTGTTCGACGACCTGCTCGGCGATCACCTCGCGCGGTGGCCCGTCGGCGACGATCCGGCCGTCCCTCATCGCGATCACCTGGGAGGCGTAGCGCGCGGCATGGTTCAGGTCGTGGAGGACGGCGACGATGGTCCGGCCGTCCCGGTTGAGCCGGGCGAAGAGCTCCAGGAGCTCGATCTGGTGGGCGATGTCGAGGAAGGTCGTCGGCTCGTCCAGCAGCATCAGCGGCGTCTCCTGGGCGAGCACCATCGCCACCCACGCGCGCTGCCGCTGCCCGCCCGAGAGCTCATCGACCAGCCGGTCGGCGAGGTCGGCGACGCCCGTCACGGCCATGGCCTCGGCCACGGCCCGCTCGTCGGCGCGCGACCACTGCCGCCAGGCGGACTGGTGCGGGTGCCGGCCGCGGGCGACCAGGTCCTCCACCGTGATGCCGTCGGGCGCGAGCGCGGTCTGGGGCAGCAGTCCCAGACGTCGTGCGACCTGCCGGGACGGCAGGTCGTTGATCTCCCTGCCGTCGAGGAGGACGTGCCCGGCGATGGGCTTCATCAGCCGCGACAGCGTCCGCAGCAGGGTGGACTTGCCGCAGGCGTTCGGCCCGATGATGGCCGTGAACGACCCTTCCGCGACGTCGAGGCCGACGTCCTCCCCGACCGGCTCACCGCGATAGCCGAAGCTCAGGCCGGATGCACTCAGGACCATCGGATCTCCTTCTTGGCCTCAGCCACGAGCAGCAGCACCAGGAAAACGCCTCCGACCGAGACCGTGACGAGGCCGACCGGAAGGATCTGACCGAAGGCGTTCGCGCCGAGGACGTCGCAGCCGACGAGCAGTGCCGCCCCACAGACGGCCGACGGAAGCAGCTGCACACCGGGTGCGCGAGTCAGGCGCAGCGCGATCTGCGGCGCAGCCAGGGACACGAACGCGATCGGCCCGCAGATCGCGGTCACGGTGGCCGAGAGCGTCACCCCGGCGAGCATCAGGCCGACGCGGGTGCGCTCGGCGTCGATGCCGAGCGCGCGGGCGGCGTCGTCGCCCATCTCGAGGAACCGCATCCTCGGGCCGAGCCACGCCAGGATGGCGACGCCGAGCGCCAGCGAGGGGACCGCCGTCCGGACATCGGACCACGCCACGCCGTTGAGCGACCCGGCACCCCACAGCGCCGCCATCTGGGCCTGGAAGAGGTTCGCCTTCAGGATGAGATAGCTGTTGACAGCGCCCGCCAGCGAGGTGATGGCGATGCCGACGACGATCAGGCGGAAGCCCTGCACGCCCCGCTTGTACGCCAGCACGTAGACCAGCGCCGCGGTGATCGTCCCGCCCGCGACCGCGGAGGGGATCACGCCCACCGATCCCTGGAGCACCAGGATCGACACGACCGCACCGGTATAGGCACCCGCGTCGAACCCGATGATGTCGGGGCTGCCGAGAGGATTGCGGGTCAGCGACTGCAGGACCGCGCCGGCGAGTCCCAGCGCCGCGCCGAAGAGCAGCCCGAGCGTCACCCGAGGCAATCGCCAATGGACCACGACCTTCTCGATGATCTCCCCCGCGTCGCCGACCAGCGCCCGGACCACGTCGCCCGGCGCGATCTGGATCGCCCCGACGCTGAGCTCCGTGATCGCCGCGGCGACGCAGCAGGAGAGGAGGGCCGCGAGCACGAGCAGGCTCCGGGGCCGAAGACGCCAGGACGCCACGTCCCCGATCCGGAGGACGATCCTGCTCACAGGCCGCTCACCCGTCGGCGGCGTACCAGCCAGACCAGGGCCGGCGCTCCGATCACTGCCGTGACCAGGCCTGCCGGGATCTCGTCGGGGATCGCGACGACCCGGCCGACCACATCGGCGTAGACGAGGAGCGAGGGGCCGAGCACCGCGGAGTAGGCGAGAATCCAGCGCTGGTCCGGCCCGGTGATCCATCGCGCGACGTGCGGCACCATCATCCCGACGAAGACGATCAGTCCGACGGCGGCGGCGCACAGTCCGCACAGGACCGTCACCGCGACCACGACCGCGAGCCTGATCCGCCCCTGATGGATGCCCAGAGCGGTCGCCAGGTCGTCGCCGAGCGCGACGGCGTTGAGCCCGCGGGCGGCGTACGCCGCGAGGGCGAGCGCCGCGAGCTCGTACGGCGCGACGAGGCGGACGGTCTCCCAGGTGATGCCCTCCAGGGTCCCGGCGGCATAGGTGCGCAACGCCTGCAGCGCGGCCTGGTTGAGGATCCGCAGCACGGCCAGGACACCCTCGAGGACCGCACCGACCGCGACGCCCGCGAGCACGAGGGTGACCATCGAGCTGCCGCCGATGCTGCCGATCGCGTAGACCACGACGGTCGCCACCACGGCACCCACGAAGGACGTCCACACGAGCTCGGTACGGCCGATTCCGGGCACAGCCAACACCGCGACCACCATGGCGAACGCCGCGCCGGACGAGACGCCGAGCAGGCCCGGCTCGGCCAGCGCGTTGCGGGTCAGGCCCTGCATCAGCGCACCCGCGACGGCCAGCGCGCAACCGGCCATCAGCCCCATCACCGTCCGCGGGATCCGCTGCTGGACGACGATGACGTGCGCCTCCCCGTTGTCGGCGAACAGCCCGGTGATCACGTCCGGCAGCGCGAGGGGCCGGGATCCCAGCGCAAGGCTCAGGAGCACCGCGACGGCGAGCGCCGCGAGTGCTGCGATCAGGCCGACGAGGCGGCGCCCGCGCGACGTACGCGCGGACACCGCCTCCTGGTCGGCGACGAGCGTGCTCACCCGGTGAGCGCTCGGCGGACGATCTCCAGGAATGCCAGCTGGCCACTGGGACCGCCGAAGCTGATGCCGTACTCGAAGGCCGCGATGTGGTCGTCCTTCACGAAGGGCAGGCCGGTCCACAGCGAGTTGCCGGCGAGCTCGGCGTTCTTCTTCTCCACGAATCCGGCCTCGCCCGCCGGATAGAAGGCGTAGTCGATCCCGGACAGCTTGCCGAACTGCTCGGCGCTGATGCTGGTGCCCTCGAGGTCGTCCGCCTCGGCGAGCGGGTCCACTGTCAGGCCGAGGTCGCGCAGCACCGTGCAGAGGTTGTCGTAGAGACAGGTGAGCTGGACGTTGTCGCCCCAGTACCAGTCGACGGGGGCGACCGTGATGGTGGACAGGTCGTCGGTGCCCTGCGCCTCCTTGATGTCCGCGATCGCCTGAGCGAGCTTCTCCTTGTAGGTCGCGACGTACGCGTCGTACTCCTCGGTGCGGCCGAGGTCCTCGGCCACCTTCTCGAAGCTGTCCATCCAGTAGCCGGCGTAGAAGTTGTAGGAGTAGGTCGGCGCGATCTCGGGAAGCCGCTTCACCACCTTCTTGTCACCGCCCAGGCTGTTGAGGATGAAGTCGGGCTTCGCGAGCAGCAGGGTGTCGTAGTCGAAGTCGGGGTAGTTGTTGAAGAGCTTGAGCCCGCCCAGCACGTTGTGCGGGAAGTAGCACGGGAAGTCCTCGACCCGGTCGTCCTTCGGCTGGGTCTCTTTCAGGGGGATGCCCAGCGTCAGCAGCATGTCGATGTCGATCGGATAGAAGCCGACGGCGTGGCTGATGTTCGCCGGGACGGTGGTCTTCTCGATCCCGGTGTCGACGGTCTTCTCCGCGGCGGGACCCGGTGACGGCTCGGGCACGTCCCGGTCGGCGACATACCAGTCGTCGCACGAGGCGGGCCTCTCCCTCGCGGTGAGGGCCGATGCCGCGGGCGAGCTGGCGCTCTCGCTCGGATCGGTGGCCGCGACGTCGGTCGAGCAGGCGGTCAGCCCACTGACGAGCAGCAGGCTGACGGTGGTCGCGTAGAGGCGCAGAGTCGGTCGCGGCATGGGCGTTCCTTCGGTGGCATGGCTGGAGGGGCGGACCCGAGAGGGAGTGGAGGGAGAGGGGAGTCGGCGTCAGGAGCGCATGGCGACACCACGCCGCCAGTAGCCCATGAACGCCACCTGGGAGCGGTCGAGCCCGACCTCGTTGACGAGGTGACGGCGCAGCGACGTCACGACACCGCTCTCGCCGGCGATCCAGGCGTAGAGCCCGTCCCGTCGCGGCCCCGGCGCCGCGGCCGCGGGGGCGGCATCGGACTCGTCGTCGAGCGGCAGGCTGGGCGTGTCCCAGAAGACGAGGCCTCCGGCGGCGTCGTACTCCTCGACGGTGGCGTCACGACCCGAGGTCCCGAGATGGTCGAGTACGGCGGGCAACAGCCTCTCACCCAGGGCGGACTCGCCGCGGGCGAGCCAGGTGGTGCGCACGCCGGCGGGCGCCGACAGGGCGAGGATGTCGTCCTGGCTCGGCACCTCGAGGAACACCGCTCCCTGCGTATCGGCGGGCACGTCCGCGAGGATCCGGGAGATGGCCGGGACGGCGGTCTCGTCGCCCACGAGCAGCAGCTCGTCGGCCGAGCCGGGCTCGAACTCGATGCCGCCGAACGGGTTGCCCCGCCGTGGCCCGACCACGATGAGCTGGTCACCGGGCGCGGCCGTGGCCGCCCACGACGACGCGGGGCCGGTGTGTCCGGGCTTCAGGTGGAGGACCAGGTCCACGACGAGCCGGGTCTCCTCCTCCTCGCCGCGCAGATCGCGAACGCTGTAGGTCCGCATCGACCCGCGCTCCGCAGGCGGCAGGGCGTGCCAGTCGTCGAACCAGTCGCCCGGCGTCTCCACCGGGGGCAGCGCGCCGTCGGCCGACGGGAAGACCAGCTTGACCCGCTGGTCGAACCACGGACCGTCGACGCCGAGGTCCGCGAGCTCGGGCGCGGCGAGCTCGATGCGCGCGAAGGCGGGGGACAGGCGCTCGGCTCGCGTCACCGTGGCGCGGGCGACGACGTACGGGAGTGACATGAGTCCTCTATTGGTTAGGCAAGGCTTGCCTGAACAATAGAGATGATGTCTGATTTGGTCAACTGACCCGCAAGTCGACGAGATAAACTATCGAGAATCCGTCACTTCTCGTAGGCGACCATGCGCGGCGTCCTGCCCGTGATCCGCCGGAAGGCGCTGACGAAGGCGCTCGGGGTGGCATAGCCGACGAGGTCCGCGACCGTGGCCACCGGCAGTCCGTCGCGCACCATCGCGGTCGCCGCCAGGATCCGGAGGTGCGACCGCCAGTCACTGAAGGTCATGCCCGTCTCCGCGAGGAAGATCCTCAGCAGCGTCCTCGGGCTGCATCCGACCTCGGCGGCGAGCTCGTCCGCGCCGCGCGGCTCGCGGGGGTCGGCTCGCAGCAGGTCGGCGACGGCGCGCCCCCTCCGGTCGACGGGCAACGGCAGCTCCAGGTCGTCGGCCTCCAGCGGCGCCAGCACGTCGATAAGCACGGCCGTAGCACGCTCCCATGCCGGACCGCTCACGTCACCCCCCTCGAGGTAGTCCATGAGGTGGAGCGCGAGCGGGGTCAGGGCGACCACGGTCGGCGCCGACCACGCCACCGGCGAGGCATCGGTCTCGACGTAGAGGCCGCCCAGCCGCGAGGGGCGCATCGCGACGGCGTCGTGCACCATGCCCGCCGGGATCCACAGCGCGACACTCGGCGGCAGGACCCAGCACCGGTTCTCGACCTCGAGCGTGAGCGACCCCGAGGCCGCCCAGGTCAGGAGGTGCTTGGGATGGGTGTGCGGCTCGAAGCGCTCACCCGCGGCGACGTCGAACCACTCGACATCGAGTGGGCCTTCGGCCTGGTCAGGCACCGTCGCCGGTGTGGACGACGTCCCGGCTGGCGCCGCGGCGCGTGCGGGTCACGACCCTCGGCGGAGGGGTCGGCTCGGCGACGGCGGCCACGGGGACGTCCGTGGCGCTCACCTCGAGCACAGCGGCCTCGCCGGTGGAGATCACGGCGGTGCTGGCACCCCGGCGGCCACGGGTGCGGGTGACCACTTTCGGCGCCTCGGGCTCGGCCGCCGGCTCCTCCTCGGTCACGGCGTCGGCCGCGACCTCGGGCTCAACGGGCTCGGCCACGTCGACCGCGTCGGCGGGCTCGGCCACGTCGGCGGGCTCGGCCACGTCGACCACCTCGACCGCCTCGGCCACGTCGACCGGCTCGGCGATCACGACCTCGTCGACCGGCTCGTGGCGCGGCAGGGCGGCGATGTCCTTCGGCGACGGTACGGCGGGCTGAGGCGTCTCGGGCGCGGCGCTCTCCTCGCCCCCACGGCCACGCCCGCCACGACGGCGACGGTTGCGCGGCGTCTCGTCGGGCTCGACCTGCGGGGCGCCGGAGGTGGCGACCGGGTGGTCGTGGACGACGATGCCACGACCCTGGCAGTGGCTGCAGTTCTCGCTGAACGCCTCGACCAGACCGGTGCCGATCCGCTTGCGGGTCATCTGCACCAGGCCGAGCGAGGTGACCTCGGCGACCTGGTGGCGGGTCCGGTCGCGGCCCAGGCACTCGACCAACCGGCGCAGGACGAGGTCGCGGTTGGACTCCAGGACCATGTCGATGAAGTCGACGACGATGATGCCGCCGATGTCGCGCAGCCGGAGCTGGCGGACGATCTCCTCCGCGGCCTCGAGGTTGTTCTTGGTGACCGTCTCTTCGAGGTTGCCCCCGGAGCCGGTGAACTTGCCGGTGTTGACGTCGACGACCGTCATCGCCTCGGTGCGGTCGATGATGAGCGAGCCGCCCGAGGGCAGCCAGACCTTGCGGTCCAGGCCCTTGGCGATCTGCTCGTCGACGCGGTAGACGCTGAACAGGTCGGGGGTGCCGTCGCCCGCCTCGTGCTTCTCGAGACGCTCGGCGAGGTCGGGGGCGACATGGTCGACGTAGGACTTCACGGTCTCCCACGCGTCGTCGCCCTGGACGACCAGCTTGCTGAAGTCCTCGGTGAAGAGGTCGCGGACGACCTTGAGGGTCAGGTCGGGCTCGCCGTAGAGCAGCTGCGGGGCGCTGCCCTTCGACTTGGACTCGATGTCCTCCCAGCGAGCCTTGAGCCGCTCGACGTCCCGGGTGAGCTCCTCCTCCGAGGCACCCTCGGCCGCCGTACGCACGATGACGCCGGCCGACTCGGGGACGATCTCCTTGAGGAGGGTCTTGAGGCGGTTGCGCTCGGTGTCGGGGAGCTTGCGGGAGATGCCGGAGGTGGTGCCGTCGGGCACGTAGACGAGGAAGCGGCCCGCGAGGGAGATCTGGGAGGTCAGGCGGGCGCCCTTGTGGCCGACCGGGTCCTTGGTGACCTGGACGAGGACGGTCTGGCCGCTGGAGAGGACGGACTCGATCTTGCGCGGCTGGCCGTCCTTGTGGCCGAGCGCGGACCAGTTGACCTCGCCGGCATAGAGCACCGCGTTGCGGCCCTTGCCGATGTCGACGAAGGCGGCCTCCATGCTCGGCAGCACGTTCTGGACGCGGCCGAGGTAGATGTTGCCGATCAGCGACGTCTGGGACTCGCGCGCGACGTAGTGCTCCACGAGCACCTTGTCCTCGAGCACGCCGATCTGGGTGAGGTCCTGGCGCTGGCGGACGACCATGACGCGGTCGACCGACTCGCGGCGGGCGAGGAACTCGGCCTCGGAGACGATGGGGGCGCGGCGGCGGCCGGCCTCGCGGCCCTCGCGGCGGCGCTGCTTCTTGGCCTCGAGCCGGGTCGAGCCCGACACGGCGGTGATCTGCTGCTCGAGCGGGCGCGACTCGCGGACCCTGACGACGGTGCTGACGCCATCGGCGTCGTCGTCGCCCGCGCCCTCTCCCGCACGACGGCGGCGCCGGCGGCGCCGGGACGAGCCGCCCTCGCCGCTGTCGTCGGCCGCGGCGTCCTCGGACGCCTCGTCGTCGCTCCCGGCCTCCCCGATGTCACCGGCGTCGTCGACGTCGTCACCGGAGGCGTCTCCGTCGGCCGCCTCGGCGTTGCCGTTGCCGCCCGACTTGCGCCGCCGGCGGCCGCCTCGGCGGCGACGACGGCGGGCCGGGGTGCTGCCCTCCTCGGCATCCTCGTCGGAGTCGTCGTCGGTGTCCTCGGCGTCGGTGTCCTCGGCGCCCGTGTCAGCGTCGGCCGCGTCGGTGTCGGCGGCGTCCTCGGCGACCTCGATCAGCTCGGCGGCGGCGCTCTCGTCCTCGGCGGCCGCCGCGGTGAGGGCCTCGGCCTCGTCGGCGGTCTCCTCCTCCGGCTCGGCGGCGGGTTCGGAGGCCGGGGCGGCCTTCTTCGCCGTACGGCGGCGCGGGGCCGTGGCCTTCTCGGGGGCCTGGAACAGGGCGGCCGGGGCGGCTGACGCCTCCGGCTGCTCGGCCTCGGCCGGTGCCTCGGCGACCGGCGCGGCGGCCGCCTTCTTCGCGGGCTTCTTCGCGGCGGTCTTCTTGGCGGCCGCCTTCTTCGCGGCGGCCTTCTTCGCACCGGCCTTCTTCGCCGGCTTCTCGGCCGGGTCGGGCGTCGACACGTCGCCGTCGAGCGGGAGCGCAGCATCCCCCTCGGCGGCGGACCGGGGAGCCGGCGTACTCGCCTTCGCGGCGGTCTTCTTGGCCGGCGCGCGCTTGGCGGCGGCCTTCTTCGCCGGGGCCTTCTTCGCGGGCGCGGCGGCGGGCTCGACGGTGGACAGGGTGGAATCGACGATCAGGTCGTCAGCCATAGGTGGATCTCCTCGGAGAGCGCCCGCGGGCGCGAAGTCTGTCAGGGCAACGACGCGTCCTGCGCGCTCGCATCAGAGGCGGTGTCACCCTCCACCTGCCGCGGTCGTCGGCCTGTCACTGGCAGCCCCTGTCACCGGCTGCCGGCCGCGTCGCGTCTGGCGACGGACGTGTCGTCCCTGTGTCGTCTCGCTGCCTGCCGAAGCAGGCCCGGGACGACGGATGAGTCGTCGGGTCTCACTGGACCTGGAACTCAGCGGGTGACTGGAAGCCACCCTGCCGTCGTTCGAAGCGTCGTTCGACCGTCGTCAGTATCGCACACGAGTGGTGTTCACCCGGAGTCAACGCGGTATTCGGTGTCAGGCGAGCGGATCGCCGACGGTGGCCGTCGCCTCGTCGAAGGGTCCCTGGGCCAGGCGCGTGAGGAGCGGCAGGCCCCCGTGTTCCGCACCCGTCGCCAGGCCGAAACCGGCCATCCCGGCGAGCACGTCGTCGGGGCGTACGGCGGGGGTCCCATGCCTCAGCAGGAGGTGCACGACCGCCCCCTCCCCCTTCGGCGCGGCCGATGCGGAGAGCTCGACGACGGCGGCACGGGCGTCGAAGGAGCGCAGGCCCTTCTTGGTCATCCGCTCCACGGTCACCTCGCCGGCCGCCAGGAAGCCCTCGACCGCGGCAGCCACCTCCGCGAGCGGCCGCGGCACCTCGATCAGCCACGTCGAGGCCTGCAGCAGGTCGGCCAGCGAACCGCCGGGCGAGACGGCGACCTGCTCGAGATCGAGCCCGTCGGGCAGCGCCGAGGCGAGCGT
This sequence comes from Nocardioides sp., assembly GCF_047607365.1. GTDB lineage: Bacteria > Actinomycetota > Actinomycetes > Propionibacteriales > Nocardioidaceae > Nocardioides. The sequence continues at coordinate 24,521 of NZ_JASGDD010000033.1, forward strand.
CGCGAGCACGGCGTCCGGGTCGACGACCTGGGCGAGCCCGATCTCGACGTACTCGGCCTCGCTGGCCGCCCCCGTCGGCGCCGCCCCGGCGTAGGAGATCCGCGGGTGCGGGTTGAAGCCCGAGGAGTAGGCCATCGGCACCCTCGAGCGCATCAGGGCCCGCTCGAACGCCCGCGAGAAGTCCCGGTGCGAGGTGAACCGCAGCCGCCCACGCTTCGCGTAGCGCAGTCGCAGGCGCTGGACCGGCGGTGCCTGCTGTTCGGGGAGCTCACGTGCCACCGGGAGAGCCTAGAGGACGTCTCCTTCGCCCTCCTCCCCCGCGTCTGGGAGCCCAAGACGAAAGCAGCACCACAGCGGCGAGCGCCGCGAGCACGAGCACGACACCCGCCAGCGCCGCCGCTACCGGGGGATCCACCCGCCGATAGGGACTGCCGCCCGCGGGATCCCAGTAGACGACGGCGGAGTAACACCACTGAGCGATCGCCAGAAACACCCCCACGGCGATGGAGCGCATCGCGAGGACCATCACTGGCAGCACCGCGAGCATCAGGGTCCAGGCATAGCTGCCTTGATGCGGGATGGCGTTTCCGACACTGAAGAAGGTCAGCGACCACACCACCATGCAGACAAGGCAGCCCACGATGACCGCGCCGATCTGTCGAGCCTCGGGCGTCGCCCTTACCGGCCGGGTCCGGCGCACCGCGCACAGCCCGCTTCGGAGCACGACCACGGCGACCACGAGCACCAAGGCGAGAAGCCCGAGGCCCAGCGATCCAGCCGTGCTGAAGAAGTCCCGCGATCGAAGGGCCTCCCGGGTGAGCATCCCGCCGGGACGCCACCAGAAGAGGTCGGGATCGAACAGCTGATCCACGTTGGCGCGCCGTACCGACAGCACCTGACCCAAGCTCATCTGCGAGTACTGATCACGAATCGCCTGTACGACCGAACGCGGGTCGACCTGCTGTACGCCCGCGAAGTGATACTTGAGGAGCCGTCCCGTGGCGGGGTCTGCCCAATGCCCGTAGGCCCACCAGGGCGCATAGAGGAGCGCTGAGCCCAATCCCGCGACCACTACCCCCCGCGCCGACGCGCGTAGTCCGGCGCGTCGGACCGCGAGTACACCGAGACCGACGAGGAGCGGCAGCAGGAACGCCGCTCCGCCGTGGCTGAGATAGCCGCACAGCGACAGCCCTGCGGCGACGGCGAAGGTGGGAACGACGGACGGACCTCGTCCGAGATTGAAGGCGCAGATCATGGTGACGGACGCCACCAGGAAGCCGGCACTCATCATCTTCGGCCAGGTGAAGGCGGTCTCCACCACGGAGGTCGGGAGAGCGAGCGCGACGAGCACCACGACCACCGTGACACGCGTCCTCGCTCCGAAGGTGCGGGTCATCGCCCACACGGCCGGGATCCAGATGGTCTGAGCGGCGACGCTCGCGCCGAGCCCGAATCCGAGCGCTCCCGGAGCGTCGATCGGCACGCTCGATCCCTGTCCCCACCGCGAGGCAAGGCCTTGGCTCATCAGGATCATCCCGGACTGGAGCGGAGGCCGATCGCTGCCGTTCCAGTCGCCGGTGAACATCGTGGTGGAGATGCCGTGGCGAAGGTCGAAGGCGAACAGATACTGCAGGTAGTTGTCGATCGGGAGAGAGAGATATCGCTGCGCCGCACCCTGAAAGTTCACCGCCTCCGTGCCGCCGTACAGGATGGAGAAGAGTGCGAGAACGCTCCCGCCGGCGACCCACGCGAGCACTGGTCCCGCGAAGAGGACGGCCGACAGCCGGCGGGGCCCCGCCGCCAGCACCACCAGCGCTCCGACCAGGAGTATCCACGGCAGCCACTCGGCCGCCGTGCCGGACCACCAGCAGAGCGCCCACGACAACTGGGCGACGAGGCCGAGGCCCAGGAGCCCGAAGCAGATGGCGACGGCGGGCGCATCCTGCCACCATCGCCTCGTGAGTCGGGCGGCCGCGAGCGTCACCAGCACCGAGAAGGCCAGCGTCACCGCAAAGCCTGCCAGGAAGTCCACGAGCCGTCCTCCTTCCCTCGGTGACCGCGCGCCGGACGTTACACTGCGCGCCATGTTCCGGAGTGAGCCCGATCATCGTGGTACCGCCGATGAGGAGCTCCCGACCGGCATCCGGATCGCGGCCATCGTCCCATGCCACAACGAGGTCATCGCGGTCGGGAAGGTGGTCGCCGACCTTCGTGCCGCCGTCCCCAACATGGACATCTACGTCTACGACAACAACAGCACCGACGGCACCGACGAGGCGGCGCGCCGGGCCGGCGCCGAGGTCCGGTACGAGCGGACCAAGGGCAAGGGCAACGTGATCCGACGGGCGTTCGCCGATCTGGACGCCGACGTCTACCTGATGATCGACGGCGACGACACCTACGATGCCTTCGCCGCGCCGGGGATGATCACTGCGCTGCTCGAGGGCCCGTACGACCACATCCTCGGCGTACGACGGGAGGTCAGCCACGGCGCCTACCGCCCGGGCCACGCCGCAGGGAACCGAGCGTTCAACCTTGTCGTCGCCCGGATCTTCGGGATCCAGGTCGGCGACATGCTCAGCGGTTATCGCGTCTTCAGTCGCCGGTTCGTGAAGTCGTTCCCGGCCGTCTCCCGCGAGTTCGAGATCGAGACCGAGCTGACGGTGCACGCGGCGACGCTCCGCGTCCCCCAGGCCGAGGTCGCCGTGGACTTCACCGACAGGCCCGCCGGCGCCGAGAGCAAGCTGCGGACGTACCACGATGGCTTCAAGATCCTCCGCCTCATCCTGCATCTGACCCGGTTCGAGCGTCCCGTCTTCTTCCACACCGTGATCGCCGTGCTGACGGCGCTGCTCGGCTTCGGCCTCGGCGTTCCGGTCGTCGCCGACTTCGTGCGGACCGGCGAGGTGCCGCGCCTGCCTCTCGCGGTCCTCGCCACGGGAATCGAGCTGATCGCCGTGATGACGTTCTTCCTCGGGATGACCCTCGGAGCGCTGAAGCGGACCGAGGACGAGAACATGCGCCTGGTCTACCTCTCGATGAACGCGCCGCCCGCACCTCGCGGTGAGGCGACGAGCAGGCACGAGCGGTTCTCGTAGATCCATGCCGTCGGTCCGTCAGGTGCTCGGTGGCGGCCGGGCCATCGTCGCTGTGCCCGTGCTGGTGTATCTGATCCTGTGCGCGGGAGGGATCACGACATCGAACATCGGCGCGCTCTACGCGACCACACCCGCCGATGTCCCGCACCAGATCGGCGCCGCCCAGGCCGTCCGTGCCGACGAGTTCATGACGGAGTCGCCGATCAGTCTCGGTTGGATCGCGACGGGCGGGCACGGCATCGACAACCCGCTGAGCGTCCCGCCGAACTTCTTCTCCCAGCTCCCCATTGGCCCGGTCTCCTCGATCGTCTTCTTCGACGGCACGCTGGCCAAGCTGGCGACTCCGCTGCCCGACAGCGTCGTCTTCGCGGCACGGTGGTGGCTCCCGACGCTGCTGTTGATCATCGGCCTCCCGCTCTGGTTCCGGCAGATCAGCGGGCGATCGAGATGGGGATACCTCGCCTCGGCGCTCATCCTCCTCTCACCCTCGAACGTGTGGTGGTCCGGCAGGCCGGTGAACACGCTCGGCTTCATGTTCGCCGCTGCCGCTCTGATGATCGCTGCGTATCACGCGCTGTCCGCCGGCCGCCGTTGGCCCGGAGCGGGCGCCATCCTGGCCGCGGCCGTCCTGATCGCACGGTTCCCGTCCTACTACCAGCCGTTCGCGATCATCCTCGGCTTCCCGGTACTGGTCTCGACCTGCCTCTACATCCTCCTCCAGCGCGACCGGGCCGCACCTCGGTGGACGGCTGTCGGGATGACGGGGGCGCTCAGCGGGGCACTGGTCGCCGGAACCATGGCCGAGAACCTCGACGCGATCCGCGCGGGGCTGCACACCGTCTACCCCGGCCAGCGGATCTCCACGGCGCTTCAGCTGCCCTTCGGCAAGGTCTTCGGCGCCCCGGTGCTTGCCTCCCTGGAATCGATCCAGAGCACACTGGCACCGAACACGAACGCCACCGAGGCGAGTTCCTCCTTCGTCATCCTGCTGCCGATCGCCGCGCTGTTGATGGTCCCGTCACTCCTCCCGTTGAGATCGGTCGCCCTGCGGGGGATCCTCCGCCCGGAACAGGCCGTGGTGGCGGTCTGGTTCACCGCCGCCGTCCTGTGGCTTGCCTGGTGCACCCTCGGCCTCGGCCCGATGACCGGCCACATCCCGCTGCTCAACCTCGTGCCGGCGCTACGAGCCGCCAACGACGCGGGGTTCCTCGCCATCGTGACCTTCTGCCTGGCGCTACCCCGGGTGCCGTCCGGGGCACGTGTTCTTGCGGCGGTCGCGGCCGCACTCACCCTGATCGCGACGGCCATCGCCGGTTGGTCGTGGCAGCACACCGGCATGCCCGGCCTGACCCACGAGGCAATCGCGGTCGCCTCGGTGATCGCCGCGAGCGTCGTCGGCGCCATCGTGATGTGGCCGGGCCGCCCGGTGCCCCTTCTCCTCGCGCTGGCCGCGCTCCTTGCGCTGAGCGGCCGCGCCAATCCGGTCATCGCGGGCCTCGGCGACCTCCGCAGCTCTCCCGCGGCGGCGCGGTTGATGGCCGAGGGCGCGGCCGCGCGCTCGGACGACACGCTGTGGGCGAGCGACTCCCCGTACGTCGACGCCCTCATGTTCGCCACGGCCACCCCGTCCCTCTCCGGGCGCCAGCAGATCGGCCCCGACCAGCGGGCCTGGACCGTCCTCGACCCGGATCGGACACACGAAGACGTGTGGAATCGAGGTGGCACCTACATCCGGTTCCAGTGGAACAGCGACACGTCGATCACCTGGTCGAACCCCACGATCGACCAGATCGTGATGGCGACGTCGCCGTGTGCGCTCGCCGAGCGCGAACCCCGCCTCACGCATATCCTCTCGACCACGCGATTGAATGATCCCTGCCTGACACCCGCGTTCAGGATGCGGTGGCAGGGTCAGCGGTTCTGGGCCTACACGGTGGACGCCTCGCTCAGGGAGCCCTCCGGAAGCTGAAGAACCGGTGGGCGACGAGAGAGAACCCGAAGACCAGCACCGTGGCGACGAGCTGCGCGGGCCACGGCTCGAGACGGCCCACTTCGACAAGGAGGGGCAGTACGACGGTATTGAACGCCACTCCTGTCGAAGCGACCGACGCGTACCTGACGAAGCTGCCCGCCTCAGCGTCACGCACGCCGAACGCGAGGTGTCCGTTGAGGAAGTAACCCGTGACGATGCCGATGGCACTCGCCACCAGGATCGCTCCGACGTAGCCGATTCTCGCTCCCCACGCGGCATAGGCTCCCCGATAGAGCGCCAGGGTGATCAGGGTGTTCAGCCCACCCGTCATTCCGTAGGCCACCGCCTGTCTGACCAGCGAGGGGTGGGCCTGAGGAGCTCTCGGAACGCCGCGCATGACCACTAGCGAACGAACTCCCCCGTGCCGCCGCGGGACGCCTCGCGACGACGCCGCAACTCTCGCGGCGACGGTGGCATGTCCGGGTAGTCAGGCGAGTAGGGATCGCGGCCCGGAACCCCCCATCGCTGGCGGACCAGGCGCACCTCCCACGGCAGCACTTTCGCCTCGCGGGTCTTCGACTCGAAGTGGAAGAGCTCGCAGTGAGCGACGTAGAGGATCCGGTAGCCCCGGGACGTGATCTTGTAGCAGAAGTCGACGTCGTTGAAGTTTCCGGGCAACTGCTCACTCAGCCCGCCGATCTCGAAGTACGTCTCGCGCCGGATGCCGGTGCACGCCCCGGTCACGCCGCTGACCTCGCGGTTGATGAGGTTCATGAACCGGTGGCCCGGCGTCGACGCGGCGTGCAGGCGGTAGGGGTGCTCCCACTGACCGTTGACCCACGCGAGGCCGACGTGCTGGATCGTCGAGTCCTCGAAGTAGAGCTTTCCGCCGGTCGCGCCGACGTCCGGCTCGTCCAACGGCGCCAGGAGCTCCTGCGTCCAGCCGGGCGAGCGGAACTCGACGTCGTCGTTGAGGAGGACCAGGCGCTCGCCGCTGGACGCCAGCACGCCGGCGTTCATCTTGCGGCTGTAGTTGAAGGGCTCGGCGAACCTCACGAGCACCAGCCGATCACCGGCGACTGCCTTGAGTTGGTCGAGCACGTCCGTGGGGGTCTCGGCGTCGTAGACGACGACGACCTCGATCGTGGGGTGATGGGCCATCTCCAGCGCGGAGCGCACCGCGTCGACGACCATCACCCGCCGCCGGCCCCAGACCATCGCCGACGACCCGCGGGTGGGGATGACGATGCTCACGGTCCTCTCAGGGGCGAGGACCCGCTCGATCCGGTACCGGCCGGGGCCTTCGGTGATGGCCCGGCCGCGGATGCCCACACGATCGAGGTGGTCCTGGACCGCGCGCCGTCCGGCGTCCAGCGCGTAGGGCTTCGCCTCGGCGTTGCCGGCGGCGGAAGCCTCGTGGATGCGCCAGTGGTAGAGGACTCGAGGGATGTGCACGATCCGCCGGGCCCGCTCGGTGACGCGCAGGACGAGGTCGTGGTCCTGAGAGCCGTCGAACCCGGGCCGGAAGGCTCCTACCTCACGGACGACGTCGGCACGCAGCACGGATAGATGGCAGCAGTAGTTCTGCGCGCGGAGCCGCTCGGGCGACCAGTCCGGCTTGACGAACGGGTCAACGGGCCCGCCGTCGTAGAGCGTCTCGTCGGAGTAGATGTAGTCCACGTCATCGTGGGCAGCGATGACCTTCGCGTTGGCCGCCAGCGCCCCGTGCACGAGTACGTCGTCGTGGTCGAGCAGCACGATGAACGCGCCGCGCGAGGCGGCGACGGCGTCGTTGGACGCGGCCACGATGTGGCCGTTCTCGCTGCGCTCGATCAGCCGGATGCGCGGGTCCGCCGCGGCGTAGGAGCGCAGCGTCGCGAGCACCTCGGGATTCGGTGAGCAGTCGTCGACGAGGATCAGCTCCCAGTCGTCGTACGTCTGGGCGAGGACCGACTCGACGGTCTCCCTCAGGAACTCGACCGGCGGGTCATAGACGGGCGTGACGATCGAGAAGAGGGGCGACTCACCGCTCATCGTCGCATCCCGCCGAGGCCGGTGATGGCCCGGCCGACCTTCCAGGTGGTCGAGGCACGCAGCGCCTCGGCGTCCTTCTCCAGGCCCTGCAACCTCGCACGCAGCTTCGCGGCCCGCGCACGGACCGCGCGCAGCCGGGCTCGCACCTCTTCGAGCTCGCGCTCCTGCCGGGCGATCGTCGCTTCGAGGCCGAGGAGGTGGTCGGTGGCGGTCAGATCGGCGTGAACCGCGGCAAGGCGCGCGTCCTCGAGGGGTGACACGGACCGGGTCGACTTCGCCAGCTCGCCCAGCCGGCGGTTGGCCTCGAGAAGAGCCTGCCGCTTGTCGACGACTTCCCGATTGAGCGGCGCGAGCTGGGTCTCGTAGCGCTCGACGACCACCCGAGGGGAGAGATCGGCTCGCTCGAAGAGGATCGCCCACGGGGTCAGAAAGTTGGTGTCGGCGTCGGTCCGGCGGAAGTAGCCCCGCTCGGCGAACCAGGCAGCCCACTGCGCGGTGGGGTGCACGTTGACGTGCGTCGACTCCTCGAAGTCGCTGGGGGTAGAGCTGAAGAGGATCCGGTTGCTCGCCGCGCACATGCTGTCGATCGCGCGCTGCGCGTCCTCCGGCGACATGTGTTCCAGCACCTCGACGCAGGTGATCAGGTCGAACCGGCCCTCGATCGGCTCGGTCGCCGACTGCACGAACAGTCGGTCGCGGACCTCCGGGTGGGCGGCCGCGACGGCGTAGTCGGAGATGTCGGAGCCCCGCGCGTCCACGCCCTGCTCCGCCAGCGCCTGGACCAGCATGCCCTTCGCGCAACCCACGTCGAGAACGGTGGCCGGCGAGAGCAGGCCCACGATCCGCTGCGCGACGCCTCGGAAGAACGACCTCCAGTGGTCGGAGGACCAGTCGTAGTCGCCGTGGTGACCGAGGTGTGTGTCGTTGTAGTAGCTGTCGTCGTAGTCGGACGAGCCAGTGGTCACGTTCGGCGCCGATACGTTCTCGGAGGTCATGCGTCGGTCCGTCTTCGTTCTCGGGAGCGGGGACTGAGGAACCCTACTTGATGCGGGCACGCAACCTGCCGCGCGCACGTCGTACGCACCGGCGCCACGTCGGCTCAGCCTGGAGCCGGGCCACCTTCGCCCGCAGCCGGCGCGCCTTGGCCCGTAGGGCGGCGATGCGGACGTCCTTCGCCTCGATCTGGCTCTCCAACCGCGCAATGCGCTGCTCGAGGAGCTCCCGTTCGTCCTCCAGCCAGCCCGGCAACCCCGTCTGGCGCACGTGGGGCGCCGCACCGAGGCCGCGCGCCCGTCGCCGGAGGACAGCTCGGAACTCGACCGTGTGAGGAAGCTCTCGCAGGTCGACGACGTCCCATTCGGACAGCCCGAGCGCCGCCCACTCGTCGAGGAGATCGCGCAGCGCCCGCGGTGAGAAGGTCCAGACGTGGGTGTCGACGTACTCCCCCGTGTTGCCGAGCTCGACCATCTCCCATGCCTTGACGCGGTCGTACATGGCGGCCTCCACTCCGGGCATCGGCGCACCCTCCCAGAGTGCGTGGGGGTCGACCTGCACCGCAGCGCTGAAGAAGTCATAGAGCGCACGCGTGCCCGGACGGGTGTCGCCCCGCTCGAAGGCCTCGATCGCCTGCCCGCTGGTCGTGGGGGGACGGTGGCGGTCGAAGCAGTAGCGACGGTCGGGCACGACGAGCAGGAGTCGTCCTGCGTCGGTCGTGATCCCGGCGATCTGCTGCAACCAGCCGATCACGTCCGGGACGTGCTCGATGACGTGCGAGGCAACCACCCAGTCGTACGGCGCGCCCGGGCCGGCCGCCTCCCCGAGGGTCCGGACCCGGCCGTCGACGATGATCGGATAGTCGATCTCCGGGATCATCTCGAGTAGAACGTTCCCGTCGTCCTGGTAGTGCTCGCGGATGCCCCGGGTGTCGAAGACGTCGACGTAGCGCACGTCCGATGCCGGACGCTCGGCGAAGGGAGAGTCGAGGGGTCCGATCTCGAGCCCGCGGCCGACGCCGAAGTCGTGGACGTCGGCGAACATCTGCCGACGCTGTGCGAGATGGGCGGCGTGTGCCTCGACTCCCAGCTCCCTCCGGTTCCGCGGCCCGACATCCTCGGTCATGCTCCGACCCTACGGGTTCGAGGGCTCCGACAGCGCCGACGCCTCAGACGACCGAGAGGGGCAGCAGCTTCTGGCCGGTCGGGCCGATCTGGATCTCGGTGCCCATCTCGGGGCAGACGCCGCAGTCGTAGCAGGGGGTCCAGCGGCAGTCCTCGATCTCGATGTCCTCGCCGTCGGCGGCGGCGAGGGCGTCCTCCCAGTCGCCCCACAGCCAGTCCTTGTCGAGACCGGAGTCGAGGTGGTCCCACGGGAGCACCTCGTCGTAGCCGCGCTCGCGGGTGGTGAACCAGTCGACGTCGACGCCGGTGCCCTCGAGACCGCGTGCGGCGGCGGCCATCCAGCGGTCGTAGGAGAAGTGCTCGCTCCAGCCGTCGAAGCGGCCGCCGTCGCGCCACACCTCCTCGATGATCCCGCCGACGCGGCGGTCGCCGCGCGACAGCAGTCCCTCGACGATCCCGGGCTTGCCGTCGTGGTAGCGGAAGCCGATCGCCCGCCCGAACCTCTTGTCCGCCCGTACGACGTCGCGCAGCTGCTGGAGCCGGGCGTCCGTGGTCTCGTGGTCCAGCTGCGACGCCCACTGGAACGGCGTGTGCGGCTTGGGCACGAAGCCGCCGATGGAGACGGTGCAGCGGATGTCGTTGCGCCCCGACACCTCCCGGCCGGTGGCGATCACCCGCTTGGCCAGGTCGGCGATGGCGAGCACGTCCTCGTCGGTCTCGGTCGGGAGACCGCACATGAAGTAGAGCTTCACCTGCCGCCAGCCGTGGGAGTAGGCCGCCGCGACGGTGCGGATGAGGTCGTCCTCGGTGACCATCTTGTTGATCACCTTGCGCATCCGCTCGCTGCCGCCCTCGGGCGCGAAGGTGAGGCCGGAGCGGCGGCCGTTGCGGGAGAACTCGTTGGCCAGCGTGATGTTGAAGGCGTCCACACGGGTCGAGGGCAGCGACAGGGAGACGTTGGAGCCCTCGTAGCGGTCGGCGAGGCCGGTGGCGAGGTCGCCGATCTCGGTGTGGTCGGCGCTCGACAGCGAGAGCAGGCCGACCTCCTCAAAGCCCGACCTCGTCAGGCCGTTCTCGACCATGTCGCCGATCGTGTTGATCGAACGCTCCCGCACCGGCCGGGTGATCATCCCGGCCTGGCAGAAGCGGCAGCCGCGGGTGCAGCCGCGGAAGATCTCGACGGAGAAGCGCTCGTGGACGGTCTCGGCGAGCGGCACCAGCGGCTTGGCGGGGTAGGGCCAGGCGTCGAGGTCCATGAGGGTGTGCTTGCGCACCCGCCACGGAGCATCGGGGTGGTTGGGCACGACCGCCTCGATCGAGCCGGCGCCGTCGTACGTCACGTCGTAGAAGCGCGGGACGTAGACGTTGCCCGAGACGGCGAGCCGGCGCAGCACCTCCACGCGACCGCCCGGGCGACCCTCGGCCTTCCACTCCCGGACGACCTCCGTGATCGCGAGCACGGCCTCCTCGCCGTCGCCGAGGACGGCGGCGTCAAGGAAGTCGGCGATCGGCTCGGGGTTGAACGCGGCGTGGCCGCCGGCGAGCACGATCGGGTCGTCGATCCCGCGGTCGACGGCGTGCAGCGGGATGCCCGCGAGGTCGAGCGCGGTGAGCATGTTCGTGTAGCCCAGCTCGGTCGAGAAGGAGAGCCCCAGCAGGTCGAAGTCGCGGACGCTGCGGTGGGCGTCGACGGTGAACTGCGGGATGCCGTTCTCCCGCATGATCGCCTCGAGGTCGGGCCACACCGAGTAGGTCCGCTCGGCGAGCACGCCGTCGCGCTCGTTGAGGATCTCATAGAGGATCGCGACGCCCTGGTTGGGCAGGCCGACCTCGTAGGCGTCGGGATACATCAGCGCCCACCGGACGGTGGAGTCGTCGGTGCCCCAGTCCTTGACCGTCGAGTTCAGCTCGCCGCCGACGTACTGGATCGGCTTGGAGACGCGCCCGAGGTGCGGCTCGAGGCGGGGGAAGACGGACTCTCCGGACATGCTCCCGAGTCTAAGTTGCGCGTACGGCGGCAGCCGAACCGTCAGTGGAGCGCACCGACGCCGACGCGGGTCGTGGCGTAGGTGAAGAGCTCCTGTCGGTCGTCGGCGAGCCGGGCGTGGACGCCCTGCACCAGGCCGATGGCCAGCAGGCCCGCGAACATCGAGCTGCCGCCGTACGAGAGGAAGGGCAGGGGGACGCCGGTGACGGGCATGATGCCGAGGCACATACCGATGTTCTGGAAGGCCTGGAAGCCGAACCAGCAGGCGATGCCCGCGGCGGCGACGCGCCCGAACGTGTCCTCGGCGCGGCGGGCGATCCGCAGGATCCGCCAGAGCACGACGCCGAGCAGGGCGATGATCGCGGCGGCCCCGACGAGGCCGAGCTCCTCCCCCGCGACGGTGAAGATGAAGTCGGTGTGCTGCTCGGGCACGAAGCCCGCGCGGGTCTGGGTGCCGTTGAAGAGGCCCTGCCCGAAGAGGCCGCCGTTGCCGATCGCGATCCGGGCCTGCTCGGTGTTGTAGCCGGCTCCCTGGGGGTCGAGCGCCGGGTTCGTGAACGCGAGGAACCGGTCGACCTGGTAGGCCTTGAGCACGCCGCCCGCCACCGCGGCGACGGCGCCGGCGACGCCGAGGCCGCCGAGCAGGACGAGCCAGCGCAGCGGCGCGC
>NZ_JASGDD010000034.1:0-5560 GCF_047607365.1 Nocardioides sp.
CCGACAACGACGCCAACGCGTCCTCGGAAAACTCACCCCGGTCGAATTCGAGACCATCCATATCGCCACCACCACTACGCTGGCTGCGTAATCAAACCCGGGTCAACCAACTCGACAGCAGCCCCAAGTTCCCCACCTAGTGACTTGCGGCAGTAACGATGAATGATGCGTTTTCGACTGACTTGATTGACGGATCCCCAATCAAGTATCAGTTCCCAAACCTCAGTGGGCAGAGGAACCGGACGCGGCCGATGATCGCCTACCCCACACTGTGAAGAAGGCTACCCACGCCAGCAACAAGACGAGCCACGTCCCGAATTCGACCGTACCGATTCCGCCGAATTGTCCGACAATCAGCGGCAGAACGACGATCAATATAAGCACGGGGAGCAAGAACTTGCGACGTTGTGTCATAGCGTTATCCATTCTCAGTCGGTCGTCTCCCACGACCACGTGCCACTATAGTGCGCGCGAAGGATGTCGGTGGCTGGCCGACCTTGGACGCGTACTATTTTTACTATTATGACCTCGACTGGTAGGGGTGAGAATGCAGCTTGGGTCTCGCGCTCAGTGGGCGATGGCGGTCGTCGGCGCCTTCGGGGAGTTCGCCGTGTGGCTGATCGCTCGCCCTGACCAAGCGGGACCTGAGTGGAACAGCGGTCCTGCGATGTTGTACTGGTTCGCTGGACAAGTCGTCGTGGCCATAGCGATCGGTCTCATGTCCAAACGATGGGCGACAGTCCTCACCGCGATCTCCGCTGGGACCCTGCTCCAAGTGCTCCACTTTGCCCTGTTAGGGGAGCATTACGACAACGCCCTCTGGCCCGTTGGGCTACTGGGGCAGGTTGTCTTCGGCTTCGTAGCCGCCGGGGTCGGAGTCGTGACGAGTCTGCTCTTTTGCCGACGGGCCCGCCTCAATTAGGCAGCAAGCTTGCTGTCCACCGAGGCAGCGCTGGCGCTACCCCGAACACGCGGGGTAGCACCCAGGGCACCGGAAAGGTCGCACCAACTTCTACAAGAGCGGCAGGAAGGGTGTCTGCCACACGGTGTGGGAGATCAAGTACGTACGGGATCATCCTCGGCCGCTCCAGGTGGCGACGTCGTACTCGGCTCGCCAGGAGCTCGTCGTCAACGGCAAGGAAATCGACAGCACACGAGGAACCACGCGGCCAAGAGCTTCGCGACGCGGCGGCGATGGGCTGACGAGGAGGCGGCGCCGTACGATCGTCCGGTGACGCCGATCGAGACCGTGGACGAGCTCGTCGCCCTGCTGGGCGAGCCGACCGAGCGCGCCGCAACCAAGGGCCGGCCGAGCCTGCTCGAGGTCGACCGGCAGTGGCTGGCCGCCTCGCCGTTCTGCGTGATCTCGACCTCGGACGCCGAGGGCAACTGCGACGCCTCGCCCAAGGGCGACCCGGCCGGCCAGCTCGTCCATGTCGTCGACGACACGACGATCGCCATCGCCGAGCGGCCGGGCAACCGCCGCGCCGACGGCTACCGCAACGTGCTGTCCAACCCTCACGTCGGGCTGCTCTTCCTCATCCCCGGCCGCACCGACACGCTGCGGATCAACGGCCGGGCCCGGCTCGTCTCCGACGCGCCGTTCTTCGACGCGATGGCCGTCCGGGGCCGCCGGCCGATCCTCGCCCTGGTCGTCGAGGTCGACGACATCTTCTTCCACTGCGCCAAGGCCTTCCTGCGCAGCTCCCTCTGGGAGCCGGAGACCTGGCAGGGCGGCGCGGACGCCGCCGCGTGCGCGGTGCCGTCGCGGCCGGAGATCGCGAAGGCCGTCGAGTTGGACACCCGCAGCATCGAGGAGCTCGAGGCCTACTACGGCCCGTCGTACGCGGACGGGCTCTACTGATGGGCGGCTACCCGTTCCTCAAGGGCCACGGCACCGAGAACGACTTCGTCCTCCTGCCCGACCACGACGGCGCCGTCCACGGCGCGCTCGACGACGCGAGGGTGGTGGCGCTGTGCGACCGCCGTGCGGGGATCGGCGGCGACGGGGTGCTGCGCGTGATCCGGACCCGGTCGATGGCCCGGATCGACCCGGCGCTGGAGGGCCGGGTCGGCAGCGCGGAGTGGTTCATGGACTACCGCAACGCCGACGGCTCGATCGCGGAGATGTGCGGGAACGGCGTCCGGGTCTTCGTCCGCCACCTGATCGACGAGGGCCTCGTCCCCGCCGGCGCCCCCGTCCCGGTGGCGACCCGCGCCGGGATCAAGACGGTCAGCGTCGCGTCCGGGACCGACGAGCTGGTCGCCGACCTCGGCCGTCCCCTGCTGCTGGACTCCTCGACGGTCACCGTCGGGAACGCTTCCTGGAAGGCGCGCCACGTCGACCTGGGCAACCCGCACGCGGTGGCGTTCCTCGACGACGCCGACGACCTCGGCCCGCACGGGCCGGTCGGGCCGCTGCTCGACGAGCCGGGCTACGACCACGACCTCTACCCCCACGGCGTCAACATCGAGTTCGTACGCCGCCTCGGGCCCGCCCACGTCGCCATGCGCGTCCACGAGCGCGGCTCCGGGGAGACCCGCTCCTGCGGCACCGGAGCATGTGCGGTCATGGTCGCGACCGCGGACGCGGACGGGGCGAGCCGCAACACGGCGTACGCGGTCGACGTGCCGGGCGGCCGGCTCACGATCACGTGGACGGCCGACGACCGGGTGCTGCTCCAGGGCCCGGCCGTGATCGTCGCCACGGGAACGACGAGTCTGTAGTTCTCCTTGCCCATTGGGGTTCGCCGCTTTCCGGCCTAGGTTGGAGGAAAGCCGCGGCCCTCGAAGGGTCGCCCGTCCTTCAGGGGGATCGATGAGTTTCGCAGACAAGGCCAAGGAGACCGCGCTCGAGGCGGCCGACCAGGCGAAGGAGGCCGCCGCGAAGGTGGTGGAGTCGGTGAAGCTGGCCGCTGCCGGCGCCGCCGAGAAGATCGAGGCGGGCGGCTACGTGGACAAGGCCGCCGCCACGCTCGACGAGAAGACCGGCGGGAAGTACAGCGAGCACATCACCAAGGTGGCGGAGACCACCAAGAGCGGCGTGAGCAAGCTCAAGGCCGACGGCGAGACCGCGACCTCCGTCGAGTACTCCACCGAGTTCGGCACCGAGCCGACCGAGACCGCCGCCGACGCGGCCGCGGTCTTCGAGGAGGCCGAGCGCTTCGACGCCGCCGACAACGCGGACGTCGGCGCGCAGTTCAAGGAGGACCCGCTCGCCTGACCCGGCCCGGATCCGGGCTCAGGCCGCCACGTCCGCCTCCGGCTCGGAGCCCTGCCCGTCGCCGTGCGTCCCGGTCGCTCTCGTCGTCCCGATCGCCGACGCGACGGCGTAGAGCAGGTGCTGCCGGGCCGGATGGGCGTGAGCGTCCTCGCGCCACGCGAGCCGGAGGGACGACGCCAGCGGCGCGGTGTCGAAGGGGATGCGCACCAGTCGCCCCGAGGCAAGGTCCGCGCGGATCACGAACTCGGGGATGAGCACGCTCGCCAGGCCCTCGATCGCCCAGGCGCGGGCGATCTCGACGCTGGCCAGGCGCTCCGCGCCGACCCCACCCAGCAGCCGCTCCAGGCCGGCGTGCAGCGCGCAGCGGCGCGGGCCGATCACCACGCGGTGCGCGCCGAGGTCCTCCAGGCCGAGCGAGGTCGAGCCCGCCCGGTCGGCGAGAGCCGCGAGCGGGTGGCTCGGGGCCACGGCGAGCGCGGTCTGCACCGGGGCCAGCTCGAGCCACTCCAGGTCCGCCGAGGCGGCGTCGGACATGATCCAGTCCTCGTCGCCGAGCCGCACGTCGAGGAGCACGCCCGCGTCGGCCCGCCCCGAGCGGACCTGCTCGATCGCGTCGAAGCGGTCCACGGCCGTCGAGACCGTCACCTCGAGCTCGGGGTGACGCTCGGCGACGACGCGGAGGACGGCCGGCAGCTGGGTGGACACGATGTGCTCGGTGCCCACGACGCGCAGGGGCCGTCGCTCCCCTCGGGCGAGATCGACCGCACGCTGCCAGCCGCCCAGCACGACCGGGGCCTCCGAGGCCAGCCGCTCCCCGGCCGGGGTGAGCCTCAGGCCGGTGGGAGTGCGGTCGAAGAGCGGCACGCCGACCTCCGCCTCCAGTGAGCGGATCTGGGCCGAGACCGATGACGGGGCGCGGTCCAGGGCGGCCGCGGCCGCCAGCACGGTTCGGTGCTCGACCACGGCGAGGAGGGTGCGGAGCAGGCGGAGGTCCATGTTCGGGGAAACCGAACGGGACGCTCGATTCTTCCGGTCGCCTCGGCGTCCCGGGCGACCGAGGGTGGATCCATGACCGAATCCGCCGTCCCTGCCGCACCGGCGCTCCGGCGTACGCATGACCAGCTGCTGCTGTGCGGGATCTGCCTGGGCTACTTCATGGTGCTGCTCGACGCGAGCGTGCTCAACATCGCCCTGCCGTCGATCTCGGCCGACCTGGGCGGCTCCGCGACCGGCCAGGAGTGGACGATCTCCGCCTACCTGGTCGCCTTCGGCGGGCTGCTGCTGTCGGGCGGCGGCGTCACCGATCGGTACGGCGCCCGCCGGGTCTTCCTCCTCGGCGTCGGCGGCTTCGCCGTGGCCTCGGCACTGTGCGCGGCGGCGCCGTCGCTGGGGCTGCTGATCGGCTTCCGGGTGCTGCAGGGCGCCTCCGCGGCGCTGATCCCGAGCTCGACGCTGGCGCTGCTGGCCGCGCTGCGGCCCGACCCGGCCGAGCGACACCGCGCGATGGGGCTCTTCGCCCTGGTCACGGGCGTGGGCTTCGCCGCCGGCCCCGTCCTCGGCGGGGTGCTGCTCGCGGTCGGTGACTGGCGACTCCTCTTCGTCGTCAACCTGCCCGTCGCCGTGATCGCGATGGCGGTGGGACGAGTCGCCCCGCCGGTCGGCCGTCGGCCGGCGCGGCTGGACCTGGTCGCCCAGGGCGCGATGGTGCTCGCCGGCACGCTGCTGGTCTTCTCCGTGATCGAGGGGTCGGGGCACCCGTCGCGGCTCCTGTGGAGCGTTCCCGCGACCGTGACGGCGCTCCTGCTCGTGGTGGCCGCCGAGCGCCGCAGCCCTTCCCCGGCACTGCCGGCGCAGGTGCTGCACGCTCCGGGCATCGCCGTCGCCACGGCGCTCGGGTTCGGCATCCAGGTGATCCTGGCGGGTGGGCTCTTCGTGCTGGGGATCTACCTGGTCGGCGTACGCGCCCTGTCACCGGCGCGCGCCGGGCTGGTCACGCTGCCCTTCACCCTCGGGCCGCTGCTCGGCCCGTGGGTCGGGCGCTTCGGTGCGCGCGCGGGGGCGCGCACGTCCGTGCTCCTCGGCCTGGTGCTGATCGCGGCCGGGATGACGGCCGCCGGCTGGACCGTCGCGACCGGGGCGGCGCTGCCCGTGACGATGCTCGCGCTGCTGATCGCGGCGCCGGGTCTGCCGCTGACCATCATCCCGATCACGATGATGACCGTCGCCGGCGCTCCGGCCGGGTACGCCGGTGTGGCCGGTGGGCTCTTCAACGCCGCGCGCCAGATCGGGGGCGCCGTCGGCGTCGGCGCCCTCGGCGGTGTGCTGCGCGCGGGCACG
>NZ_JASGDD010000035.1:0-3277 GCF_047607365.1 Nocardioides sp.
GACCGCGTGCGCCCGCGGCCGCCGGCGCCGCTGCGGGTGCTCCACGTCGGCGGCGCGGCGATGACGCTGCCGCGCTATGTGGCGGCCACCCGACCGCGCTCCTCGCAGATCGTGCTCGAGCCCGACCAGGGGGTGATCGACACCGTCCGCGCCGAGGCGCCGCTGCCGCCGCGCAGCGGCATCAGGGTCCGCCCGGTCGGCGGCCTGGACGGGGTGGCCGCGGTCCGCGACGGCTCGCAGGACGTCGTGATCCTCGACGCCTACCGCGAGGCCGTGGTGCCGCCCGAGCTGCTCACCCTCGCCTTCCTCGAGGACGTACGCCGAGTGCTCGCCGCCGACGGCCTCCTCGTCGCCAACCTCGCCGATCGCGCGCCCTTCCGCGACGTCCGCGACGCGGTGGCGGCGCTGCGCACGCTGTGGCCGGAGGCGGGGGGCATCGCGGTGGGAGCCGAGCCGGCCACGCTCAAGGGCAAGCGGCCCGGCAACCTCGTCGTCCTCGCCGGCGCCGTGCCGGACCGGCCGTTCGGGGCACCGGCGCCGACGGCGTACCGCGTCGTCGAGGGCGGCGCCGTGAGCGACGTCCTGGGCGGTGGCACGGCCCGGAGCGGGTGACCGGCTCTCCGGGCTCAGCGGCCGCCGACCACGGCGTTGGTCACGAGGTCGCCGATGTCGACGAACCCGCCGATCGCGGTCAGATCCCGAGCGCGACCGCGAGGTACTTCTTCACCGCCGTGTCAGAGCAACGAGGGCGCGGGAGCCGTCACGTCGTCGATCACGGCGTCCAGCAGCGTGCGCAGCCCGGGGTGGGTGACGTGGCCCTCGCGGGCGACCTGGACGATCCGCTCCGCGAGGTCGCGCACCCGGATGTTGCGGTTGCGCGACCACCAGCGCAGCATCGCGAAGGCGGCGTCGGCGTCGAGCCCGTAGGAGAGCATGAGCGCGCCCTTGGCCTGCTCGATCACCGCTCGGCTCTCGATCCGCGCGGCGAAGGCGTCGCCCACCGCGCCGGCCGCCGTGGACTCGACGTCGGGGGTGAGGTCGAGGTAGTAGCCGCGCAGCTCCTGCCGGCCGAGGCCGGGAGGCGTCGCCTCGCCGACCATCATGACCTGCCGCTCGTCGGTCCCGTTGTTGACGATCCGGTAGTAGAGCGTGAACGGCTCCCCGGTCGCCATCGCGCTGAGCAGGGTGGCGTGGACCCGCTCGCGGTCCGACTCGTGCTTGTGCGAGAGCACCAGCTCCGTGGTCGGCTGGACCTCGCCGAACTCGTAGCCGTGGATCGCGTAGACGCCGGCGTCCCAGGTCCACCGCTCGGTCTCCTTGTCGAAGACGAAGCGGCCGACCTGGCGGCTCGTGCTGGGCGCCAGGGTGGGGCGCGGCTCGAGGATGGTCATGCGTGCTCACCTACCCGGTCTCGCGGGGCGGAAACACGATGCGGGTCGGTCGCCGGGGACGTGGGCACGGTCAGGCCGCCAGGACGTTCCAGTCGGTGCCCAGCGAGCTGCGCAGGTTGGCCATGATCCGCTGGAGCAGCCGGCAGACCTGCACCTGCGTGACGCCGAGGTCGTCGGCGATCTCCTGCTGCGAGCAGCCCTGGTAGAAGCGCATGGCCAGGATGTGCCGGTCGCGTGGCTTGAGCTCCTTGCACGCCGCGGCGAGCAGCGTCACGGTCTCGGCCTGGCCGAAGCCGTCCTCGTCGAAGGAGAGCTGGTCGGCCGGCGTGGGGTGGTCCGACTCCGGGCCGCCGTCGTCGAGCGACACGGGGGAGTAGCAGCCGCCGCAGTCCAGGGCGCGGAGCACCTCGGACTCCTCGCAGCCGATGCGCTCGGCGATCTCGGCGGGCGTCGGCGTACGGCCGAGGGCCTGGCAGAGCTCGTCGTGGGCGGGGAAGATCTCCGCCTGCAGCTCCTGGAGGCGTCGCGGCGGCCGGACGGTCCAGGCCGCCCCGCGGAAGTGCCGCTTGAGCTCGCCGAGGACGGTCGGGATCGCGAAGGCGAGGAAGCTCGACCCGACCTCGGGATTGAAGCCGCGCGCAGCCTTGATCAGCGCCAGGTACGCCACCTGCTCGAGGTCCTCGGGGGACTCGCCGCGGTGGGAGTAGCGGCGGGACAGGCGTCGGGCGAGCGGGAGGTGGAGGGTGACCACCTCGTTGAGGATCTCCTGGCGCTCCTCGCCCTCGGCCTGCGCGGCACGGAGGAGGAGGTCCTGCGTGAGGTCGTCGTTCTTCGACGAGTTCGTTGCGGTGCTGGATGACACGAGGTTGAGCATGGGAACCTCCGTAGGGGGTCTTGGCTCGAGTGTGGCGGGGGATTGGGCCACGGTGCGGATCCGGTCGACAGGGGAAGGCCGACCTGACTAGACCACTCCTACCCGGGGCCGCTGGACGTAAACATCGCCGACCGGCACGATGTCGGCCATGGTGCTCTCCCGTGGCGATGTCGCCCCCGACTTCACCCTCCCGGACCAGGACGGCACGCCGGTGACGCTCTCGGCCCTGCTGGCGTCGGGGCCGGTCGTCGTCTTCTTCTATCCCGCCGCGAACTCGCCCGTGTGCACCAAGGAGGCCTGCCACTTCCGGGACCTCGCCTCGGAGTTCGCCGCGCTCGGCGCGCACCGGCTCGGGATCAGCAAGGACACCGTCGACAAGCAGGCCGGCTTCGCGGCCAACCAGGGGCTGGACTACCCGATCCTCTCCGATCCCGCGGGCGAGGTGGCGGCGTCGTACGGCGTGAGGCCGGCGCTCTTCGGCAGGCTCGGCCCCCTCCAGAGGACGACGTTCGCCATCGGTGCCGACGGCACCGTCAAGGCGGTCGTGGAGGGCATGCTCAAGGCGGAGATCCACGCCGATGAGGCTCTCGCCGCCCTCCGCCGGTAGGGTTGTCGGCATCGACTCGTCGAGGCTCTCGCCGCGAGTTGTCCGCACGTCGCAGTCAGACCCACGCGCTGGCTCCGTGCGTGGCCGTCCGGCAGCCCGCCGGATCCGCGGCCGTCGGCGAGGCATCCGATCAGTGAGCGAACCCCTTCATCGTGTCTGCCTTCAGCACCCTCGGCGTGCCCGCGCGCCTCGTCTCCGTCCTTGCCGCCCAGGGCATCGACGCCCCCACCCCGATCCAAGCGGCGACGCTGCCCGACTCGCTGGCCGGTCGTGACGTCCTCGGCCGCGGCCGTACCGGCTCGGGCAAGACCTACGCCTTCCTGCTGCCGCTCGTCGCGCGGCTCTCGGCGTCGGAGTCGCGGCGCACGCCGAGGCCCGGCGCGCCGCGCGCGCTCATCCTCGCCC
>NZ_JASGDD010000036.1:0-15840 GCF_047607365.1 Nocardioides sp.
CAGGCGGCGGTGCTCGACCCGCAGCGCGTCGACCGCCTCCTGCCGCGGCCTCCCCGCCACCGCGGCGAGCAGCGACTCCCGCATCGCGTACGCCGGCGGGCGGGTCGAGCCGAGCGTCGGGTCCGTGAGCTCGCGCCAGTGCTCGGGGTGACGTACGAGGTGCTCCCCCAGGGCCTGACTGGCGCCGAGCACGGCCAGGATCCGCATGGCGGAGCCCTCGTCGTCGGTGAGGGTGTCGAGCAGGCCGTCCGGCGCGCTCGCGTCGGGAGCCGCGTCGAGCAGGCGTACCAGCGCGGCGAGCGCCAGGTCGGGGTCGGCGGTGAGCCCGAGCATGGCGAGCAGCGGATCGGCGGCCGCGCCGAGGTGGCGCAGCTCGGCCTCGGCCGCGTCCGGATCGGCGAAGCCCAGCCGGATGAGGGCGCTCTTGCCGGTGGTCCGCCTGATCACGGGGTCACTCGACGTCGGAACACCTGGTCAGAGCACCGACAGCAGGTGACGGCGCTCCCAGGGCGAGACCTGCGAGCGATACTCCTCCCACTCGGCCCGCTTGTTGCGCAGGACGAAGTCGAAGACGTGCTCGCCGAGCGTCTCGGCCAGCAGCTCGGAGCCCTCCGCGAGCGCGATCGCCTCGTCGAGGCCCTTGGGCAGCGGGTCGATGCCCAGGCTGTGCCGCTCGGGAGCCGACAGCGACCAGACGTCGTCCTCGGCCTCGGGCGGGAGGTCGTAGCCCTCCTCGATGCCCTTCATGCCGGCGGCGAGGATGGCGGCGAAGGCGAGATAGGGGTTGCAGGCGGTGTCGAGCGTGCGCAGCTCGACGCGGGTCGAGTTGCCCTTGAGCGGCTTGTACATCGGGACCCGGACCATCGCCGAGCGGTTGTTGTGGCCCCAGCTCACGTGCGAGGGCGCCTCGCCGGTGGCGACCAGCCGCTTGTAGGAGTTGACCCACTGGTTGGTGACGATGCTGATCTCGGCGGCGTGCCGCAGCAGGCCTGCGATGAACTGACGCCCGACCGGGGAGAGGCCGTACTCCGCGCCGGCCTCGTGGAAGGCGTTCTGGTCGCCCTCGAAGAGGCTGAGGTGGGTGTGCATGCCCGAGCCGGGGTGCTCGGTGAAGGGCTTGGGCATGAAGGAGGCCCAGATGCCCTGGCTGAGCGCGACCTCGCGGACGACGGTCCGGAAGGTCATGATGTTGTCGGCGGTCGACAGCGCGTCGGCGTACCGCAGGTCGATCTCCTGCTGGCCGGGGCCGCCCTCGTGGTGGGAGAACTCCACCGAGATGCCCATCGCCTCGAGGTTGGTGATCGCCTCGCGCCGGAAGTCGGCGCCCTCGCCCTGGGCGGTGTGGTCGAAGTAGCCGGCCGAGTCGACCGGGGTGGGCAGCTCGCTGTCCACCTGCGGGCCGCGGAAGAGGTAGAACTCGATCTCGGGGTGGGTGTAGAAGGTGAAGCCCTTCTCGGCCGCCTTCGACAGGGTCCGCTTCAGGACGAAGCGGGGGTCGGCGTACGACGGGGAGCCGTCGGGCATCACGATGTCGCAGAACATCCGCGCGGTCGCGGGACCCTCCTCGCGCCACGGCAGGATCTGGAAGGTCTGCGGGTCCGGCTTGGCGAGCATGTCCGCCTCGTAGACCCGCGCGAACCCCTCGATCGCGGAGCCGTCGAAGCCGATCCCCTCCGCGAACGCCCCCTCGAGCTCGGCCGGCGCGACCGCCACCGACTTGAGGAACCCGAGCACGTCGGTGAACCACAGCCGCACGAACCTGACGTCGCGCTCTTCCAGCGCCCTGAGGACGAAATCCTCCTGCTTTCCCATGCCGCCGACCCTATCGGTGTCGCCTCCGCGGGATCGAGGCTGCGACGCCGCAGCGCGCCGCCCGGCGGAAGGAGCTCGACCCGAACGGCCCGAGATGACGCTCAGAAGAAGGGGACCTGCTCCAGATCGGCCAGCCAGGCCGCCGGACTGGCGTCGCTCGGCATCCGCCAGTCGCCGCGCGGCGACATCGTGCCGCCGTTCGACACCTTGGGGCCGTTCGGCAGCGCGGAGCGCTTGAACTGCGAGGCGAAGAAGCGCCGGAGGAAGACCTCGAGCCAGTCGCGGATCTCGCCCAGGTCGTAGGCGCGGCGGCTCGCCTCCGGGAACGCGGGCGGCCAGTCGCCGAGATGCTCGTCGTGCCAGGCGTGCCAGGCGAGGAAGGCGATCTTGGAGGGTCGGTGGCCGTGCCGCACGAGGTGGAAGAGGTTGAAGTCCTGGAGGCTGTAGGGCCCGACCTTCTCCTCGGTCGACTGCGGCTTCTCTCCCGTGGCGACCGGCACGAGCTCGGGGCTGATCTCCTGGTCGAGGATCGTCTGCAGCACGGCGTCGGTGCCCGCCTCGAACTGCTCGGTGGAGATCACCCAGCGGATGACGTGCTGGATGAGGGTCTTCGGGATGCCCGCGTTGACGTTGTAGTGGCTCATCTGGTCGCCGACGCCGTACGTGCACCAGCCCAGCGCCAGCTCGGAGAGGTCGCCGGTGCCGAGCACGATCCCGCCGCGCTGGTTGGCCGCACGGAAGAGGTAGTCGGTGCGCAGACCGGCCTGGACGTTCTCGAAGGTGACGTCGTAGACGGGCTCGCCGCCGGCGAACGGATGCCCGAGGTCGGCCAGCATCTGCCGGGCCGCCGGCGTGATGTCGATGGTCTCGTACGTCGTCCCGAGCGCCTTCATCAGGGAGACGGCGTTCTCGCGGGTCGCGTCGGAGGTCGCGAAGCCGGGCAGCGTGAATGCCAGGATGTCGCTCCGCGGCCGCTCGAGGCGGTCCATCGCGTTGGCCGCGACGAGCAGGGCGTGGGTGGAGTCGAGGCCGCCCGACACGCCGATCACGATCTTGGGCTGACCGATCGAGCGGAGTCGCTGGACCAGGCCCGCGACCTGGATGTTGAACGTCTCGTAGGCGTCCAGCGCGAGCCGCTCGGGGTCGTCGGGGACGAACGGGAAGCGATCGACCTTGCGCCGCAGCCCGATGTCGCCGGTGGGCGCCTCGAGGGTGAACTCGACGTCCTGCCAGTCGTCGAACTCGACGAGGGTGCGGCGGTTGTCGTCGAAGGTGCCCTGCCGGATCCGCTCGGCGCGGATGCGGTCGAGGTCGACGTCGACGATGGTGGCGCGGGCGCCGTCGGGGAAGCGCTCGGTCTCCCCCAGCAGGTCGCCGCACTCGTAGACCATCGTCTGGCCGTCCCAGGCGACGTCGGTGGTGGACTCCCCCTGGCCGGCCGCGGTGTAGGCGTAGGCCGCCGTGCACCGGCTGCTCGAGCTCTGCACCAGCTGGCGCCGGCTCTCCGACCGGCCGACGGTGATGGGCGAGGCGCTGGGGTTGAGCAGGACCGTCGCACCGGCGAGGGCCGCCTGGGCCGAGGGCGGCACCGGCACCCACATGTCCTCGCAGACCTCGACGTGGAAGACCAGCCCCCGCACGTCGGTGGCGTGGAAGAGCAGCTTGGGGCTGATCGGCACGTCCTCGCCGGCGATGGTGATGAGGTCGTCGACGTCGTCGCCCGGCGCGAACCAGCGGCGCTCGTAGAACTCGCGGTAGGTCGGCAGATAGGACTTCGGCGCGACCCCGAGGACCTGACCTCCGTGAATGACCACCGCGCAGTTGAGCACGCGGTGCCGGTAGACGATCGGCGCCCCCACCACGACCGCCGTGGTCCACTCGCTCGACGCCTCCACGACCGCCTCGAGCGCCGCCTCGACCGCGGAGAGGAGGGTGTCCTGGAGGAACAGGTCGTCGACGGCGTACCCGGAGAGGCAGAGCTCGGGGAAGACGGCCACGGCGACGCCCTCGGCATGGCAGGCCTGCGCCTGCGCGATGACGGCCTCGGCGTTCGAGGCGGGGTCGGCGACGGAGATCGGGATCGTGACCGCCGCGACGCGAGCGAAGCCCTGCGCGTACGCCGAGTAGAAGTCCACACCGCCATCCTAGGGAAGGCCCCTCGGAGCGAGGCTACGATGCCGCTCGTGCGCGAGACCCCTGCCGTGGAGCTGCCCGCACCCGTGGTGCAGCGCGAGCAGCCTCTGGTGATCTACGTGCTGCCGGTCTACGACGAGGTGGACGGCGTGGACGCCTTCCACGCCGCCCTCGTCGAGGCGACGGCACGACGCCCGGACCTGCGCGTCGAGTTCGTGTACGTCGACGACGGCTCCTCCGACGGCTCCCTCGACCGGCTCCTGGAGCTCCGGGCCGGTGACCCGCGGGTCACCGTGCTCGGGCTGTCGCGCAACTTCGGCCACCAGCTCGCCGTGACCGCCGGGCTGGACCTCGCCCACGAGGCCCGGCCCGACGCCGTGATCGTCATGGACACCGACCTCCAGGACCCGCCGGCGGTCAGCCTCGAGCTGATCGAGGTCTGGGAGTCCGGCGCCGACGTGGTCTACGCGCAGCGCCGCAGCCGCCGGGACACCCTGTTCAAGCGCACCACCGCGAGCTCGTTCTACTGGCTCCTCGACCGGCTCGCGGAGACCCACATCCCGCGAGACGTCGGCGACTTCCGGCTCATCGACCGCCGGGTGCTCGACGTCCTCGTCACCTACCGCGAGCACAACCGCTTCCTCCGCGGGCTGGTCGCGAACCTCGGCTTCCGCCAGGAGGGCGTGCTGTTCGACCGCGACGCCCGCGTCGCCGGCGAGTCGAAGTACCCGTTGCGCAGGATGCTGCGCCTCGCGGCGGACGGGATCCTGGGCTTCTCGACCTTCCCGCTGCGGCTGATCTCGCGCCTGGGCGGCGCGATCTCGGCGCTCTCGCTGCTCGCGGCGCTCTACGCCGTCGTCGTGCGCGTGCTCTTCCCCGCCCATGCCGTTCCCGGATGGGCCTTCCTCGGGGTCGGGATGTTCTTCCTCGGCGGCATCCAGCTCATCATGATGGGCGTGATCGGGTCGTACGTCGGCCGGACCTACGTCCAGTCGCTCAACCGGCCCCTCTACAACGTGGCGCTGGTCGCACGGGGTCAGGAGACGCCGGCCGAGTAGCCGACTCGCTCTAGGATCGAGTCCATGACTGAGGAGACCGCGCCCTATGGCGCAGGGGCTGCAGGCAGAGCCGCCGCGGCACCCGCCGGACGAGTCCGCACCCACACCCTCGCGCAGATGAAGGAGCGCGGCGAGAAGATCACCATGCTGACGTCGTACGACATGTACACGGCGCGGATCTTCGACGAGGCCGGCATCGACGTCCTCCTCGTCGGCGACAGCGCGGCCAACAACGTCTACGGGTACGAGACGTCGCTGCCCGTCACGGTGGACGAGCTGATCCCGCTGACCCGGGCGGTCGCCCGCAGCACGAGGCGCGCCCTGGTGCTCGGCGACCTGCCCTTCGGGTCCTACCAGGGCTCGCCCGAGCAGGCCTACGCCACCGCGACCCGGTTCATGAAGGACGGGCTGGCGCACGCGGTGAAGCTCGAGGGCGGGATCGAGATGGCCCCGACCATCCGCAGGCTCGTCGCGGGCGGCATCCCCGTGTGCGCCCACATCGGCTTCACCCCGCAGTCCGAGCACGCGCTCGGCGGCTATCGGGTCCAGGGCCGCGGCGACGCGGCCGAGAAGGTGCGGGCCGATGCCCGCGCGGTCGCCGAGGCCGGCGCGTTCGGCGTCGTCATGGAGATGGTGCCCGGCGACATCGCCGAGCAGATCAGCAAGGAGCTCGCGATCGTCACGATCGGCATCGGGGCCGGCGCCGGGTGCGACGGCCAGGTGCTGGTCTGGACCGACGCGATGGGCATCCGGGGCCCCGCCGACGGCCGGATGCCGCGCTTCGTGAAGACCTTCGCGGACGTCCGCGGCCAGCTCCTGGCCGGCGCGCGCGCGTACGCCGACGAGGTCCGCGCCGGCACGTTCCCCGGCCCCGAGCACACGTTCTGATCTGCCCGACGCCCGCGATGACGATCTCCTCCGAGGCGCCGCTGAACCGCGGCGGCCGGTTCGCCCATGTCGACGCACTGCGCGCCGTCGCCGTGATGCTCGTGGTGGTCGCCCACGCCGGGCTGGACGGCGTCGTCCCGGGTGGCTCCGGCGTGACGATCTTCTTCGCGATCTCGGGGTTCGTCATCACCTGGGTCACCCTCCGCGAGCGCGATCGCACCGGCGGGTTCGCGCCGGCCGGGTTCTACGCGCGCCGATTCTGGAAGCTGGCCCCGCCTCTTCTCGTCGCCGTGGTGGTGCCAACGCTGGTCTACGCCGTCGGGCACGCCGTCGACTGGCCCGCCGTGGCAAGCCAGGTCTTCTTCGTCTACAACTGGGCCCACCTGGCGATCGACGGCCACATCGCGGTGCTCCCGGGGTCGAACGTCGTGTGGAGCCTGGCGATCGAGGAGCAGTTCTACATCTGCTTCGCGCTGGTGTGGTGGGCCGCGGTGCGGTGGCGGCACGCCGTACCCGGCCTCGCCGCGCTCAGTGTCGCCGCCGTCCTGGTCAGCACCGGGCTCCGGTTCGCCTACTCCGACGGGACGGCGGCGACCGCGGATCGGATCTACTACGGCACCGACACCCGCATCGACGGGATCGCCCTGGGCATCCTGCTCGCCCTGGCGATTCGCGGCGGGCGCACGGCGTGGGCCGGCCGGACCTGGGTGCTCGTCGCCGCCGGCGCCGCGTTCCTGGTCTCACTCGGGGTGCGCGACGCGCTGTTCCGCGACACCGTCCGCTACACGGTGCAGAGCGTCTGTGCGTGCCTGGTGATCGCCTACGGGTTCGCCACCCGTCCGACCGACGCGGTCGCACGGCTCTTCCACGCCGTGTGCGGCTCCGGCCCGGCACAGCTGCTCGGCCGGGCGAGCTACAGCATCTACCTCTGCCACTACGGGATCATCTCGGTGATCCCGAGTGCGTGGCCGCTCGCCGTCCGGGTTCCGATCGGCGTGGTCGCCGGCACTGGCGTCGGGATCGGCCTCTACCTCCTCGTCGAGGTCCCGGTGTCCACCTGGCGCCGCAGACGCACCGGGCGCGCCCTCTGAGCACGTGCCGGGGCGGCGACCGGGCCGCGCGCTACCGGCCGGCTCCGCCTGTGGAGAAGTAGGCATCGGCGGCGGCGTAGTCGTCGGGGACGCCGATGTCGAAGAAGACCTCGCCCGTCAGCTGGTACGCCGGCCGCAGCCGCTCCACCGACGGCTCCATCACGTCGGTCTCGAAGGAGAACCGCTCGGCGTCGGGGAACAGGTCGAGCAGCGAGCGCCGGCAGCCGTAGACGCCGGCGTTGATGTAGCCCGGCCCCGACCTGCCCTTCTCCAGCAGCTCGACGACCGCGTCGCCCTCCACCCGCACCCGCCCGAAGCGGCCGGTGTCCTCCACGGCGGTGAGCGAGAGCGCCAGCGGGCCCGGCCGGGCGAGGAGGGCCGCGAGGTCGACCTCGGTGTAGGTGTCGCCGTTGAGCAGCACGAACTCCTCGGCCAGGTCGGCGGCGGCGTACCGCAGGGCCCCGCCGGTGCCCAGCGGCGACGGCTCGACGCTGTAGCCGATCGGGACGCCGCGGTAGGCGTCGCCGAAGTGGTCGACGATGACCTGCGCCGCATGGCTCACCAGCAGCAGGATCCGGTCGGCGCCGGCCTCGATCGAGCGGTCGAGGAGGTGCTCGAGGAAGGGCCGGCCGGCGACCGGCGCCATCGGCTTGGGCGTGCCCTCCGGGATCGCGCCGCGCAGGCGGGTGCCGAGCCCGCCGGCCAGGACGACGACCTGCATCAGCGGGCCACCACGGGGTTGACGGTCCGCCACGCCTCGGCGCCGTGCTCGGTGAAGTGGCAGGTCGACACGACGCCCCCGCACTCGGCCACGAGACTGCGCTCCACCTCGAGCCTCCGGACAGGATCGACGAAGAGCATCATGAAGCCGCCACCGCCGGCGCCGGAGACCTTGCCGGCGATCATGCCGTGCTGCGAGGCGACCTCGTAGGCGCGCTCGATCGCCGGCGTGCTGATCCGGGAGGCCAGGCGCTTCTTCGCCTCCCAGCCGTCGCGCAGCGAGTTCGCCATGCCTCGGATGTCCCCGACGAGCAGGAAGTCCTTCATCATCTGCGCCTCCACGCGAATGGCGTCGGTCGCCGCGAGAGCCCGCTGGTCCTTGGCGACGACGTGACGCTGCTGCTCGGCGATGACGTCCGCCGAGCTCCGGGAGATGCCGCCGAAGTAGAGCAGCAGCGACGCCTCGAGCTCGGCGCCGATCGAGCGGCGCACGCGCAGGGGGTTGACGATGACGTGGCCGGTGCCGCGCTGGGCCTCCATGTAGTTGAAGCCGCCGAAGGCCGCGGCGTACTGATCCTGCCAGCCGCCGCCGAGCCCGACGTCGATCCGCTCGATCTCCCAGGCGAGGCGGGCGAGCTCGTACTGGCTCATCGACACCTTGAGGAACTCCGCCATCGCCGCGACCATCGCGACCACCAGCGTCGAGGAGGAGCCGAGGCCGGAGCCGGGCGGCGCGTCCACCTGCGTGGCCAGCCGCACCGGGATCATCTCGCCGTCGTTGAACTCGGTCATCATCCGGCGGAAGACCGCGACGTGGAGGCCGAAGTCGTCCACCAGGTAGTCGAGCTCGTCGAGCCCGGCGAAGCCGGCCATGGTGCGGTCCGGCGACAGGAACTCCACGCCGTACTCGATCTCCTCGACGGTGGCGTAGGCGTAGCGGTCGATCGTGACGTTGAGGATCCGGCCCCCGTGGGTGCTGGAGTAGGGCTCCACGTCGGTGCCGCCCCCGGCAAGCCCCAGGCGCAGTGGCGCGCGTCCGCGGATCAGCGTCATCGCAGTGGTCCCCCCTGGTGGTCGTCGACGTCCGCGGCCAAGTCTGCCAGTGACGGATACCCGATCTCCGCCCCCTCGACCTCGCCGATCCCGATCCGCAGACAGCCGCCGGTCACCTCGGCCAGCCGGGCCGCCATCTCCATGTCGGAGGCCGAGTCCCCCACCATGACCGACAGCGCGGGGTCCACCTCCGGGTGGGCCGCGAGCCAGGTGCGGGCCAGCAGGGTGCCGGGCTTGCGGCACTCGCAGCCGTCGGAGGCGAGGTGCGGGCAGACCAGCACGTCCTCGATCGCCTCGCCCGTGAGGGCGCGCAGGCGCGCGTGGACGTCGTCGAGGCTCTCCCGCGACATCAGGCCCTTGCCGACGCCCTGCTGGTTCGTCACCAGTACGACGTGGGGTGCCCACGCGGCCAGGATCCCGATCGCCTCCACCACGCCGGGGAGCAGCTCGAACCCGCTCCAGTCGAGCACGTAGCCGTCGACGACGCGGCGGTTGACCACGCCGTCGCGGTCGAGGAAGAGGACCCAGTCGGCCCCGGTCCTACCGGTCGGCGGCGAAGAGGACATGCTCGACGTGCTCGGAGATGGCGTGCAGGAAGACGACGTGCGACTCCTGGATCCGCCCCGTGTCGGTCGACGGCACGTTGAGCAGGAGGTCGACGTGGTCCTTGAGCCGGCCGCCGCTCTCGCCGGTCATCCCGACGGTGGTGGCGCCGACGCGCCGGGCGACCTGCGCGGCCCGCACGATGCTCTCGGAGTTGCCGGAGGTGCTGATCGCGATCAGGACGTCGCGCGGGGTGACCGACGCCTCCAGCGCACGGGCGAAGACCGAGTCGTAGTCGTAGTCGTTCCCCACCGCGGTCATGTGGGACGGGTTGCCGTGGAGCACCTCGGCGGCGAGCGGTGGCCGGTCGAAGATGAAGTGGCCGGTGAGCTCGGCGGCGAAGTGCTGCGCGTCGGCGGCGCTGCCCCCGTTGCCGCAGAAGTACACACGACCTCCGCCCCGGTAAGCCTGGATCATCCGCTCCCCGACCTCCACGGCGGTGGCCAACAGGGCGCCGTCGGCCAGGACACGCTCCTTGGTGGCGATGGACTCCCGGAGGATCTCCTCCAACGAACGCATGTTCTCCCTCACGTGATTCGGTGTCGGCGACACTCTAGTGGTCGTCCGTGGTGGTCGGCCGCGGCCACAGCACCCGCGGGAGGAAGAGGCCCCAGACCAGGATCAGGTTGAGCACTTCCGAGACGATCAGGCCGATGATGGCGCCACGCACCCCGAACATCGCCACGGCTGCCGGCAGCGCCACCACGAGGATCGCGAGGCCGGCGAGCGCCGAGGTCAGCAGCTGGGGGTAGGCGTCGGCGCTGAGCAGCGCCGTCGCACCGGCCCAGCGAATGGCGTAGACCGCGAAGTACACCGCCCACCAGATCACCAGCGCGTCCACGTCGCGGTACTCGGATCCGAGCACGTGCCGCTCCAGCCAGGGCACCAGAGGCAGCACGAGGCCCGCGTAGACGAGGGCGACGAGCGCGAGTCCCGCGACGGAGGCGGCCATGAGTCGCCGCAGCGTGCGATGGTCGCGATCGGCGAGCAGCCGGCCCGTCATCGGCCTGGCCACGCGACTCCAGGCCACCACGCTGAGTGAGATCGGGACCAGGAGCAGGCGCGAGGCGTTGAGCTCCGCGGAGGCTGCCGTGCCCAGCATCGCGGCGGCCACGTAGAGGTAACTGAAGTTGACCAGCCACGACGAGACGGCGCCGGGCAGCCCCAGTCGGCCACGCCTGATCGCGTACGCCCGGCGCGCCCGATACGACGCCGGGTCGCGCGGCAGCGCCGACAGCCGGTTCCCGAGCAGCACCGGCACGGCCCCCGCCAGGGCCATGACCACCATCAGAACGGGCAGGTCGAGATGGCCGGTGGCGGAGAGTCCGACCACGCATCCCACCAGGGCCGCGCCGTAGAGGACGTCGCCGGCGAGCACCCGCACCGGGCGCCCGTCGAGGAATCCGATGGTGCGCTGGAGCTCCCGGCGGAGGGTGACGAAGGCGTAGAGCGAGAAGCCCGCCGCCAGCGCGACCACCGACGGCTCGGCGCCGAGGACGATCGGCGCCACCACCGCGCCGACGACGACGGCGACGGCCGTGCTGACCCGGAGATGGAAGGCGGCGAGATTGCCGACCGCGGCGTCCCGCTCGGGCCGGTCGAGCGTGGAGCCGAGGGTGGTGAGGGGGTTGCTCACCACCGACTCGGCGATCGTCACCGCCAGCAGCCCGGCGGCGAAGAGCTGGGAGTAGCCGCCGTACTCCTGCTGCGTGGTCTCGCGGATGAGGATCAGGCCGACCGTCATGTTCAGCAGGCTCAGCCACGCCTGGTCGACGATGGAGACCGTCGAGTGGGCCAGCAGCCGCCGGCCGGCGCTCACCACGAGGAGACGGGCCCGTCGGTCACGCTCACCGGTCCCGGTGAGCCAGGGACCGGGCGATGACGCCCACGAACCGGGGGCCCTTGAGAAGGTACCGACGCGCCAGCCGCCGGGGCTCCTGGGCCAGCCGCCAGAGCCACTCGGCGCCCAGCCGCTGCATCCAGCGTGGCGCGCGTGCCACGGTGCCCGCGGCGAAGTCGACCGCCGCGCCCGCTGCCACATAGACCGCCGGGGGCAACACGTCGCGCCAGCCGAGGTACCACAGCTCCTGCTTGGGTGCTCCCAGGCAGATGAAGACCACCGCCGGTTCGAAGGCGGCGAGCTCGTCCTTCACGCTCGTGAGAGCGGAGTCGGTCACATCGGTGACGAAGGGGAAGTCGAAGGCGCGGACGACGGACCCGGGATGGCTCGCGGCGAGCCGGGCAGCGGCGAGCTCGGCCACGCCCGGGCCGCCGCCCAGGATCGCCACCCGCCACCCGCGCTCGGCCGACTCGGCCGCCACGAGGGGCAGCAGGTCCGCCCCCGTGTGGCGGTGGCCCCTCGTGGCGCCCAGCAGCCGGGCGAGCGTCACGACGGGGGCTCCGTCCATGAGGATCATGTCGGCGGCCGCGTACACCCGGCGCGTGCTCTCGAGCCGCTCCAGGTCGAGGATCTGGTCGACGTTCATCGGAACGACGAGCGCGGGGCGCCCGGACGCGACCAGGGTCTCGATCTCCGCGAGCAGCGCCGCGGTGGAGCCGTTGAAGACGGGATGGTCGTTGATCCGGACCTCGCCGTGCCCGTCGACGCACACACGCGCGCGTGTCTCGCTCATCACTCCCCGACCCGTGGTCCGCCTCGCCGGAGACCTATCCTAGGGCCCTCGGAGCCGAGACGAACGGAGGGGTCGGACGCGTGAGCGCACGAATGTCGGTGATCGTCCCGGCCCACAACGAGGCGAGCGTGATCGCGCGACTGCTCGGCCGGCTCGTGCAGAGCGACACCGACCGGCTCCTCGAGATCGTGGTCGTCGTCAACGGCGCGACGGACGGCACCGCCGCCACGGCACGTGCGACGTCCCCGAGAATCCGGGTGATCGAGATCCCCACAGCGTCCAAGACCGCGGCGCTCAACGCGGGCGACGCGGCCACCGACCTGTTCCCGCGCGCCTACGTCGACGCCGACATCGAGGTCGACGCTCCCGCGCTGCTCGCGCTGGCGGACCGGCTCTCCGAGCCCGGCATCGTCCTCTCCGCCGCGCCTCGGATGGTGGTGGACACGACAGGCGCCTCCCTCGGCGCCCGGGCGTACCAGGCAGTGTGGAAGCACACGTCCTACGCCGTCGCCGGGCCGATCGGCGGTGGCGTCTACGCCCTGAGCAAAGCCGCGCGCGCGACGTTCGACGTCTTCCCCCCGGTCATCGCCGACGACCTGTGGATCGAGCGCGTCGCGGGGGCCGGACGCTGGGTGGACGAGTCGCACGTCTTCGTGAGCCATGCCCCGCGGAACCTCACGGCCGTGGTCAACCGACTGACCCGTGCGACCGTGGGCAATCTCCAGCTGGAGCGACACTACGGCCTGGCCGCGAGCACGGGCTCCGCCGCCGATCTGGTCGGCCGCATCCTGCGCCGGCCCTGGCTCTGGCCCGCGTTCGCCGTGTACGCCGGCGTCCGGATGACCGCGGAGCGTCGAGCGCGCCGCAGGCTCGCCGCGGGCGCACTGGAGTGGAGTCGCGACGATTCGAGCCGCGCCTGACCGGCGAGCCCGGCCGCGACCACTAGACTCCGCTACGACCAGCACTCAGGAAGGCCCGTCTTGACGCTCCACCGCCTCGTGGCCCTGATCCGGCGCTACCCCCTGGTGCTGGCGGCGGCCGTCATCGCGGGAGTCGCTCTCGCCTTGGTCTACACCTCCCGCCAGCCGACGACCTACCAGGCCACCGCCAAGCTGTTCGTCAGCACGACGACCCACGACACCACCGGCTCGGACCTGGTCAATTCCGGCCTCTACGCCAGCAATCAGGTCTCCAGCTACGCCGCCGTCGCCACGACGCCGGCGGTGCTCGACAAGGTCATCACCAGCCTCGACCTGGACACCACCCCCGGCACCCTCGCCTCGGACATCACCGCGTCGGTGCCGCTCAACACCGTGATCGTGCAGATCGACGCGCGCGCCGACACCGCGCAGGGGGCCGCCGACGTCGCCAACGCGGTCGCGACGAGCCTGCCGCAGGTGATCGCCACGCTCACCAAGCCGAGCGCCGACGTCGACGCCCCCACGCAGCTCAGCGTGATCCAGTCGGCGACACCGCCCTCGGCGGCGATCTCGCCGCAGCCGAAGCTGAACCTGCTGGTCGGGCTGGTGCTCGGCGTGACGGCAGGGCTCGCGCTGATCATCGTCCTCAACGCGCTCCGGCGCCGGGTCGCCTCGGTCGTGGAGATCGAGGACGCCACCGGGCTGCCGGTGATCGCCGTGCTGCCGCGCTCCGACGACGCAGCCGACGGCGCGCTCCGGGTGGCGTGGGCCTCGATGCTGGCCGCGGCCGGCCACGCCCCGCGCTCGATGCTGATCGTCGCCCTCTCCGAGTCGACGGACGTGCCCAAGCTGGGCGGCCGGCTGGCGGGCGTGATGGCCGAGACCGGAAGGACCGTGGTCTGGATCGACGCCGATCTCCTGGGCGGACGGACCAGCTCGGCCTTCGGCGTCCCCACCGTGCCGGGACTCGCGGACACGCTCGCGGGGACGAGCGATCTCGACGACATCGTGCAGCCGTGGAACGACTCCTCGCTCAGCGTCATCCCCTCCGGGTCGCGCACGACGGATCTCGGCCAGGCGTTCAGCGGCGTCGCCATGGCCACGGTCCTGGACACGCTCAAGGCATCGTTCGAGACGGTCGTGCTGGATGCCACCGGCGTGCCGCACGTCGCGGAGCTGGCGCTCCTGGGCCAGTACGTCGGCGGCGTCGTCCTCGTCGCGACCCCGTCGAGCAAGCGCGAGCTCCTGGCGAGCGCCAGCCGGGAGCTCGGCGCGGCAGGTCTCAGGCTCCTCGGCGTGGTGGTGGACGAGGTGCCCGAGCGTGACCGCGCCGACTTCGAGCGACGCTTCCTCAGCGACGACGACCTGGTCTACGAGACCTAGTGGTCGCGCCCGTCCCACCCGGACGCCCGGTGCGGCCGATGATGCCGCGCGATGATGGGTCGTCGGTCATCGCACAGGCGCCGGACACCGTGCGCGACGCTACCTGCCGAGCTGACCGCGCAGCTGCCGGGCGAGTCGGTGCGCGAGCGCCAGGATGGTCAGCGTGGGGTTGACGTAGGACCCGGTGGGGAAGACCGAGCTGCCGGCGACGTGGAGGTTGTGCGTGGAGTGCACCCGGCAGTCGGGGTCGACCACGCCCTGGCGCGGGTCGGGGTGCATCCGGGTCGTGCTCATGTGGTGGTACATCGGCATCACGGGCGACCGATGCGTCGCGGCGTCGTAGCGATCCTCGATCGTCGCGACGCCGCGCGCCTCGAGGCCGGCGGCGAGCAGATCCTGGTGCCGGCGGATCAGCGTCAGGTCCTCGGCCGCCACGTGCCAGTCGACCTTGGCCCGTGGGATGCCGTAGGGATCGAGGCGGTCGGAGAGCATCACCCGCGAGCCGCGGTCGGGACGCTGCTCGGTGAAGTAGCGCAGCGAGAGCCGCGGCGGCGCGGCGGCGCGGCCGGTGAGCCGGTCGGCGACGTACCGTCCCACCGATCCCGCATCCCGCGTCATCTCGCCCAACGGCTCGGCGATCGGGCCGCGAGGAGCGGTGTGGCGCCCCGCGCGGAGCCGGCGCAGGGCGCCGACACCGGGGGTGATGTACGCCGGTGGCACGGGCACGATCCAGGCCACCGCGTTGAGCAGCTCGTGCTCGGCCAGGGTCCGGTCGCCGAGCCAGAGCATCGTCTGGAAGCGGCTGCGCGGCGTGTCGCGCTGGATGGCGAAGAGCTCCGCGTGCAGGTCCACTCCGGGCCTCGGGACCAGGACCCCGCTGTCCACGGCGAGGTGGTCCTGGAACCAACGGCCGACGTTGTCGTGCTCGTTGCCGACCCCGGCGCCCGTGGAGCCGGGCGAGGCCAGCAGCAGGCGGGGGTTGTCGATCCCGCCGGTCGCCAGCACGACCTGCCGGGCGCGTACGCCGAAGGCGCGGCCCGCTCGCGTGGTGACCGTGAGCCGCTCGACGAGCCGCGCGTCGTCGGCCGAGGTGTGGATCCCGGTGACCGCGCTCTCCAGGGCGACCCGGATCCTCGGCGAGGCGCTCACCTCGGCGTACCGGCGGGTGTAGACGTCGTGCTCGGCGATGCGGAACATGGCCAGCTCCGGACCGCCGGGCGCGGCCAGCGGCGTGGGATCGCCCGGGCCGAACCAGAGCGCGGGCTCCACGTCCGCGGAGAAGCCGAAGGCCTCGAAGGCATGGACGTACCAGCGCTCCAGCTCCTCGGCGCCGATCGGCCAGCCCACGTCGTCGCGGCCCGGGCGGGCGACCAGGTCGGCCGCATCCAGGCGCCGCAGCCTGAGGCCGGTGTCGGGCTGCCAGTGGCCGGAGGTGCCGCCGAAGCCGCGCCGCCGCGAGCGCACGAGCTCCACCGGGGCACCGGCCCCCTCCCCGGCCATCGCGCGGCTGTCGCGGCGCGTGTGGTGCCGGCCGCCGGCCTCGACC
>NZ_JASGDD010000037.1:0-11565 GCF_047607365.1 Nocardioides sp.
GGGAGACGGCCTCGGCGTACGTGAGGGTGTAGCAGGCGTGGCCGGGCGGGGTCGGCGCGGCGGTGGCGTGCGGCCGCGAAGCCCACCCCACCGCCGCACGCCACCGCCGCGCCGACCCCGCCCGGCCACGCCTGCTACACCCTCACGTACGCCGAGGCCGTCTCCCCGACGGCGGCGTCGGAGCCCACCGGCGCGGTCTCGTGCAAGCAGGCCCACACCGCCGAGACGTTCTACGTCGGCCAGCTCTCCAGCCTCGTCGACGGGCACCTGCTCGCGGTCGACTCCACCCGCGTCCAGCGGCAGAGCGCGCGCACCTGTCCGGCCAAGCTGTCGTCGTACGTCGGGGGGAGCGAGGACGACCTGCGGCTCTCCATGATCCGTGCCGTCTGGTTCACCCCGACCGTCGAGGACTCCGACGCCGGTGCGGACTGGCTCCGCTGCGACGTCATCGCCGTGGCCGGCGGGGGCGAGCTCGCCACCCTGGACCGGTCGCTGAAGGGGGCGCTCGCGGACGGCGCCGGCGACGAGGCGATGTGCGGCACGGCCGCGCCGGGCTCCGACGGCTTCGAGCGGCTGCCCTGCGGCCGGAAGCACACCTGGCGCGCGCTGAAGGTCGTCGCCATCACCGGCACGGGCGACGGCGGTGGCGACTATCCGGGCGAGGCGGCCGCCAAGGAGGCCGGGCAGGCGATCTGCAAGGACGCGGGCAAGGACGTCGCCGCCGACGCCAACGACTACACGTGGAGCTATGAGTGGCCGACCCAGGCGCAGTGGGACTCCGGCCAGACCTACGGCCTCTGCTGGGCACCCGCGACGTAGGCGGAGCGTCCGCCGCGTTGTCGTCGGTCGGCGGCCGCTTCGCTCCTAGGCCGCCTTCCCTCCTCCGCCTTGCGGCCGCACGCGCCTACGCCGCGGGCGGAGCGTCAGTCGGCGGAGAGGCGGCGGCCGTTGATCGCCGTCGGCTTGACCTTGATCCACAGCGGCCGGGCGCCGCCCGCCCAGGTCTGGAGGTTCTGGACCTCCGGCGGGACCGTGTCCACGCTGTAGTGAACCTCGGCCACGCCACGCACCTGGACGCTCCAGCCCACCTCGGCGTCGTCGTCGAGCCGGTCGACGAGGATCGCGACCTGGGTGTCGTCGATCTCCTGGGAGAGCGCCGAGTGTGCCGAGGTGCGCAGCCACAGGGCGCCGTCGAACACCACGTAGTTGAGCGGAAGCACGTCGGGCCCGTCGGACCCGTTCCACCCGACCCGGCAGATGGGCCGCTCCGCGAGCAGCTCCCAGCTCTCCTTCTCACCGATCTCCACCAGCTGCGCCATGGGGCAAGTCAAGCAGGTCTCGTCAATCGGGTACCATGAGGCTCGTCATGATGCGCAGCACGCTCCTCCTGCTTAGCTGCCGCGGCGAGGTCTGAGAGCCGGACCCCCTCGTCCGCGGAGTCGCCTGCGCGCCCGGCACAATCCCTTTGAGCCGAGGAAGAACCCATGACCAACCTGAGCAACACCAGCAACCAGCAGAAGCCGTCGCCGATGCCGTACGGCCGCTACACGGCCTTCCAGCCCGTCGTCGTGCCCGACCGCACCTGGCCCGATCGCACCATCACCCGCGCGCCCCGGTGGCTCTCCACCGACCTGCGCGACGGGAACCAGGCACTCATCGACCCGATGACGCCCGCCCGCAAGCTGCGGATGTTCGAGCTGCTCGTCGCGATGGGCTACAAGGAGATCGAGGTCGGCTTCCCGAGCGCGAGCCAGGCCGACTTCGACTTCGTCCGCAGTCTCATCACCGAGGACCGCATCCCCGACGACGTCCAGATCTCCGTCCTGACCCAGGCCCGCGAGGATCTCATCGAGCGCACCGCCGAGTCACTGGCCGGCGCGCCGCGCGCGACGATCCACCTCTACAACGCCACCGCCGAGCTCTTCCGTCGCGTCGTCTTCAAGGTGAGCCCCGAGGAGTGCATCGGCATCGCCACGCGCGGCACCGAGATGGTGATGAAGTACGCCGAGCAGTACGTCGGCGAGCTGGTCGGCGACGAGCGGTTCGGCTACCAGTACAGCCCCGAGATCTTCACCCAGACCAGCACCGACTTCGCGCTCGAGGTCTGCGAGGCCGTCTCCGACGTCTGGCAGCCCGAGGCCGGCCGCGAGATCATCCTCAACCTGCCGGCCACGGTCGAGATGTCGACGCCCAACACCTATGCCGACCAGATCGAGTACTTCGGCCGCGGCCTCACCCGCCGCGAGCACTCCGCGATCAGCCTCCACCCGCACAACGACCGCGGCACCGCCGTCGCCGCGACCGAGCTGGGCCTGATGGCCGGCGCCGACCGGGTCGAGGGCTGCCTCTTCGGCCACGGCGAGCGCACCGGCAACGTCGACCTGGTCACCCTGGGCATGAACCTCTTCAGCCAGGGCATCGACCCGCAGGTCGACTTCACCGTGGGCGGCGGCATCGACGAGATCCGCCGCACCGTGGAGTACGTCACGAACATCACCGTGCACCCCCGCCACCCGTACGCCGGCGACCTCGTCTACACCGCCTTCTCCGGCTCCCACCAGGACGCCATCAAGAAGGGCCTGGAGGATCTCGACCGCAAGGCCGCCGAGGCGGGCGTCCCCGTCTCCGAGATCGGCTGGGAGGCGCCGTACCTGCCCATCGATCCCAAGGACGTCGGCCGCACCTACGAGGCGGTCATCCGGGTCAACAGCCAGTCCGGCAAGGGCGGTGTGGCCTACCTGCTCAAGAACGAGCACTCCCTCGACCTGCCGCGGCGCGCGCAGATCGAGTTCAGCCGGGTCGTGCAGGCGCACACCGACACCGAGGGCGGCGAGATCACCGGCGACCAGATCTGGTCGATCTTCTCCGGGGAGTACCTCGAGCGCGACGAGCCCTACGCGCTCGAGTCGTGGAACTCCGTCACCGGTCCCGAGGGCGACCGGCAGGAGGTCTACCTGCGGGTCCGCGGCGAGCAGCGCACCTTCATCGGCGAGGGCAACGGCCCGGTCGCCGCCTTCGTCGACGCGCTCGCCCAGGCCGGCGCGGAGATCCGGGTGCTCGACTACGCCGAGCACGCGCTGTCGGCCGGAGGCGACGCGCTCGCCGCGGCCTACGTCGAGTGCGAGATCGCCGGCGAGATCGTGTGGGGCATCGGCATCCACGCGAACATCGTGACCGCCTCCCTCCGTGCCGTCGTCTGCGCCGCCAACCGTGCACAGGCGATCACCATCCCGCGCGCCTGACCCTCCCGCCCGCCAAGATCGCGCATTTGCGCGATCGTGTACGGCGTGTCGGCGCATCCCTCGGGGTGTCGTCGCGCAAATGCGCGATCTTGGCGGCGATCAGCGGGCACGGACGCCCTGGCGGAGCTGCTCGGCGGAGTTGCGGATCACGTCGCTGATCAGCTCCGAGGTGCGCGGGTCGTCCAGGGCGCCCTCGACGAGCCTCAGCACGGTGTCGGAGATGGTGTTCACGATGTCGTCGTGGAAGGGCACCAGTCTGAGCTTGCCGGTCGCGTGGTCCTGCTTGAGCAGCTCGAGGATCATCGCCTCCAGCTCGGCACGGTTCTCGTCGAGGGCGGCCCGGACGTTGGCGGCGTAGGTGCCGGTCTTGATCACGTCGATGACCTCGTCGAGGACCGCGACGGTGATCGGCTTGCGGACCGCGTCGACGATCGGGTCGGAGAAGTGCTCGATGGCCAGCTCGACGATCTTGTCGCCGAAGTAGTTGTCGGTGCGGTCGACCATCCGGGCGATCCGGGCGAGCAGCACCAGCCACATCACCCAGTGCGCCTCGGTCCAGCCGGGGATCGCCAGCGGCACCAGCGCCGGGATCTCCCACAGCCGGGCCCGGAGGTACCTCCGCCCGATCCGGAAGCGCAGCCACCGCCAGCAGATCGACAGTGCCAGCAGGCCGCACAGCGCCCAGTCGGCGTACCGCACGCCGTCCAGCCAGCGCTGCGACGCGGGCTCCCAGAACAGGAGCCAGAGGCTCGTCCCGAGTGACAGCCAGGACAGGAGGACCAGTGCCCAGGAGGCGAAGGTGTGCTGCCGCCCGCTGATCCTCTGGTAGAGGTCGTCGGCCTCGACCGCGGCGAGGTCGATCCGGTCGGCGACGATGTCGACCGCGTTGTAGGCACGGGTTCCGTGCCGACCGGCCGCCTCGCGGGCCGCGCCGGTGAGGGTGGCGGCGGCGTCGCTGATCGGTCCTGTCGGCCGCGTCGGTGCGCCTTCCCTCTTCACCACGCTCATGGGCGCACAATAGTTGAGTGATCGCCTCCCGAGACTCGGCGCACGTGGCGCACGTCCCGCACTCCGGGCACGCCCTGCGCGGCGTTGTCGGCGACTCGATGGCCTCCGGCCCGCCTTCGCGCCTCCGCCAAGCGCCCGTCCCCACGACGACGCGCTTCGCTTGCCTCGTCGCGGGGGCCCCAACGCACGCACCCTGGGGCCACGTCGTTCAGACCCGGGCCGCACGTGCCGAGCCTCGGGAGGCGATCACCAGTGCTCTACCGTGACGAGGCGATCGTCCTGCGCACCCACAAGCTGGGCGAGGCCGATCGGATCATCACGCTCCTGACCCGCCAGCACGGGCGGGTCCGTGCCGTCGCCAAGGGCGTCCGGCGTACGACGTCACGCTGGGGCTCCCGCCTGGAGCCCTTCACCCACGTGGACCTCCAGCTCGCCGAGGGGCGCAACCTCGACACGATCACCCAGGCCGAGACCCTGAGCCCGTTCCAGGCCCGGCTCGCGCTGGACTACGAGACCTACACCGTCGGCACCGCGATGCTCGAGACCGCCGACCGGCTGGTCGCCGAGGAGCGGGAGCCGAGCGTGCAGCAGTTCCTCCTGCTCGTCGGCGGGCTGCGCGCGCTGGCCACCGGCGCCCACCGGCCGGGCCAGATCCTCGACTCCTACCTGCTCCGCTCCCTCGCGGTCGCCGGCTACGCGCCGAGCTTCGAGGGCTGCGCCCGCTGCGGGGCCCTGCCCGACCCCGGGATCAGTCACCACCGCTGGTTCAACGCGAGCCTCGGCGGCGCGCTCTGCGCGACCTGCCGCGTCCCCGGGTCGGCCACGCCCGCGGCCGAGACCCTCGGAGTCCTCGGCGCGCTGCTCGGCGGCGACTGGGCGCTCGTCGAGGCGGCCGAGCAGCGCCACCTGCGGGAGGCGAGCGGCCTGGTCGCCCACTATCTCGCCTGGCACCTCGAGCGCGGCCTGCGGTCGCTGGCCTACGTCGAGCGGTGAGCCACAGCCACGGAGGCCACGCCGGACACGCGGGTCACAGCCATGACCACGCGACCAGCGTCCGGGTCGCGCCGGTGCCGCTCCTCGCACTGCTGGGCGGCCTCGGCCTCGTCGCCCTCCTGACCGTCGTCGGGCTCGTCCGGTGGTGGCCCGACCAGACGGCGTACGACAAGGTGCACGGCTCGATGACGTGGAGCGGGCCGGGCGTCACCCAGGTGGACGCGGTCGTCGAGAGGGTCCAGCCGCGCTGCGCCGAGCCGCTGGACACCCAGCCCACCTGCGGGCAGGCCGAGGTCCGGCTCGCCGACGGTCCGGAGAAGGGCTCCACGCAGCTCGTCGGGATCGCTCCGGAGGTCGCGTCCTCCGGGCTGCGGAAGGGCGACTCGGCGAAGGTGCTGCGCACCGCGCCCGCCGACGGCTCGGCCGTCGTCTACTCGTGGCTCGACGTCCACCGCGGCGTGCCGCTGTGGGTGCTCGCCGCCGTCTTCGTCGCGGTCGTGGTCGCGGTGGCGCGACTGCGCGGGCTGATGGCCCTGCTCAGCCTCGGGATCGCCGGGGGAGTGGTCGGGCTCTATCTCGTCCCGGCGCTGCTGAGCGGCGTCCCCGCGCTGCCCGCCGCCGTGGTCGCGTCGCTCGCCATCATGTTCCTCGTCCTCTTCCTCACCCACGGCCCCAGCGCCCGCACCGGGGCCGCGCTGGGCGGCACCGTCATCGGCATCGCGCTCACGGCCCTGACGGCCTGGGTCGCCGTCGACGCGGGCCGGCTCACCGGCGTGGTCGACGACGCCGGCTCCACGCTGGCCTCCACCGTGCCCGACCTCAGCCTCCACGGGGTGCTCGCGGCGACGATCGTGCTCGCCGGTCTCGGCGCGCTCAACGACGTGACGATCACCCAGGCCTCCGCGGTGTGGGAGCTGCACGAGCTCGCGCCCGACCTGTCGTCGTGGTCGCTCTTCCGCCGCGCGATGCGGATCGGCCGCGACCACGTCGCCTCGACCATCTACACCCTCGCCTTCGCGTACGTCGGCACCGGACTCACGCTGCTGCTCGTGCTGGGCCTCTACGACCGCTCGCTGGTCTCGCTGCTGGGCACCGAGGATCTGGCCGAGGAGATCGTCCGCTCGCTCGCCGGCGGCCTCGGCCTGGTGCTCGCCATGCCCGCCACCACGGCGCTGGCCGTGTGGCTGGTCCGCGGCTCCTCCCTCGCCGGCACCGCCGCGTCAGGCCCCGGCCGCCGCCGCGCCCGGTAGCCGTAGGCTCGCCGTCTGTGAACCGCCCCGTCCGCCAGCCCACGCCGCACCCGTCGGGCGCGACCCCGCCGCCCATCCCGCCCGACC
This sequence comes from Nocardioides sp., assembly GCF_047607365.1. Taxonomy (GTDB): domain Bacteria; phylum Actinomycetota; class Actinomycetes; order Propionibacteriales; family Nocardioidaceae; genus Nocardioides. The sequence goes on from NZ_JASGDD010000037.1 coordinate 6,581, forward strand.
TGGTGCCGAGGCATGTCGCGATCATCATGGACGGCAACGGGCGCTGGGCGAAGGAGCGCGGCCTGCCGCGCACCCGCGGGCACGAGGAGGGGGAGTCCTCGCTCTTCGACGTGGTCGAGGGCGCGATCGAGCTCGGCGTCAAGGCCGTCTCGGCCTACGCGTTCTCCACCGAGAACTGGAGCCGCAGTCCCGACGAGGTGCGGTTCCTCATGGGCTTCAACCGTGACGTGATCCGCCGGCGCCGCGACGAGATGCACGAGCTCGGCGTACGCGTCCGCTGGGCGGGGCGGGCGCCGCGACTGTGGCGCTCGGTCATCAAGGAGCTGCAGGTCGCCGAGGAGCTGACCAAGGACAACGACGTCTGCACGCTCACGATGTGCGTCAACTACGGCGGTCGCGCCGAGCTGCTCGACGCCACCCGCCGGATCTCCGAGGAGGTCGCCGCCGGGCGGCTCAACCCCGCGAAGATCGACGAGAAGGTCTTCTCCCGCTACCTCTACGTCCCCGAGATCGGCGATGCCGACCTCGTCTGGCGCAGCTCGGGCGAGCAGCGGCTGAGCAACTTCATGCTCTGGCAGTCCTCGTACGCCGAGATGGTCTTCTCCGACGTGCTCTGGCCCGACGTCGACCGCCGCCACCTCTGGGCCGCCTGCGAGACCTATGCCAGCCGCGACCGCCGCTACGGATCCGCCGAGTAGGGCCTCCCCTCCGCCGAGTGGGGCCTTTCCTCCCGCCGAGTGGGGCCTTTCCTACGCGCAGTCCCCGCACACCCCGACGAGCTCGAGGGTGTGGGACACGTCGGTGAAGCCGTGCTCGGTGGCGACGGCGCCGGCCCAGCGCTCGACAGCGGGCCCCTCGACCTCGACGGCGCGTCCGCAGGCGCGGCACACGAGGTGGTGATGGTGCGTGCCCGAGCAGCGGCGGTAGATCGCCTCGCCGTCCTCGGTGCGCATCATGTCGACCTCGCCGGCCTCGGCCAGCGCCGCCAGCGTGCGGTAGACCGTCGCCAGCCCGACCGGCTCGCCCCGCCGCGCCAGGGCGTCTCGTATCTCCTGGGCGGAGCTGAACCCGGCCGCCTCGCCGAGCGCCGCCGACACCGCGAGCCGTTGCCGGGTCGGCCGCAGCGGCGCCTCCGACCTGGACTCAGGCATGGTCGGGGTGCTCGTCGTGCGGGATCACCTTCGCCCCGCGGTCGATGTGGACGTGGTCGTCGTGGTGGTGGATGCCGTGCTCGGCGTCGAGCTCGTCGTGCTGGCGCTGCAGCCGCGCATTGACGTAGTTGCGCACCATGGGCCATGCCAGGCCGACGAGCAGGACGTCGATGATGAGCATCAGGGTGAGCTCGACGGCGACGTGGGCAGGGTCGGTCAGGATCGACCAGTACTCCTTGAGGAATCCCTGCCCCTCGACCTCGGCGAGTGGAATGAGCATGACAACCATTCTCAGTCAGTTGAGAACGATGTTCAAGTCGATGTCCACTACGATTCGCCGCATGGCCAACGCTGCTCAGACCGTCGACGCCGTCGTGAACCTCGCCAAGCGGCGAGGCTTCGTCTACCCGTGCGGCGAGATCTACGGCGGCACCCGCTCGGCCTGGGACTACGGCCCCCTCGGCGTCGAGCTCAAGGAGAACATCAAGCGCCTGTGGTGGCGCTCGATGGTCACCTCCCGCGACGACGTCGTCGGCCTCGACTCCAGTGTGATCCTGCCCCGCCAGACATGGGAGGCGAGCGGCCACGTCGCCACCTTCAGCGACCCGCTCATCGAGTGCCTCAGCTGCCACAGGCGCCACCGGCAGGACCACCTGCAGGAGGCGTACGCCGAGAAGCTGGCGAAGAAGGGGCAGGAGGTCAACCCCGATGACGTGCCCATGAGCGACGTCGTCTGTCCCGACTGCGGCACCCGTGGCCAGTGGACCGAGCCGAAGGCCTTCTCCGGCCTGCTCAAGACCTACCTCGGCGTCATCGACGACGAGTCCGGTCTGCACTACCTCCGCCCCGAGACCGCACAGGGCATCTTCCTCAACTTCCTCAACGTCGTGACCAGCCAGCGGATGAAGCCCCCGTTCGGCATCGCCCAGATCGGCAAGAGCTTCCGCAACGAGATCACGCCGGGCAACTTCATCTTCCGCACGCGGGAGTTCGAGCAGATGGAGATGGAGTTCTTCGTCAAGCCCGGCGAGGACGAGGAGTGGCACCAGTACTGGATCGACACCCGTCTCCAGTGGTACGTCGACCTCGGCATCGACAAGGACAACCTGCGCCTCTTCGAGCACCCCCAGGAGAAGCTCAGCCACTACTCCAAGCGCACCGTCGACGTGGAGTACCGCTTCAACTTCGCGGGCTCGGAGTGGGGCGAGCTCGAGGGCGTCGCCAACCGCACCGACTTCGACCTCTCCACGCACTCGAAGCACTCCGGCGTGGACCTCTCCTACTTCGACCAGGCGGCGGGCGAGCGCTACACGCCGTACGTCATCGAGCCGGCCGCCGGCCTGTCCCGCAGCCTGATGACCTTCCTCGTCGACGCGTACGCCGAGGAGGAGGCGCCGAACGCGAAGGGCGGCGTGGACAAGCGCACGGTGCTCAAGCTCGACCCGCGGCTCGCACCGGTCAAGGCGGCCGTGCTGCCGCTCAGCCGCAACGAGGACCTGAGCCCCAAGGCCCGCGGGCTCGCCGCCGAGCTGCGCAAGAGCTGGAACATCGACTTCGACGACGCGCAGTCCATCGGCAAGCGCTACCGCCGCCAGGACGAGATCGGCACGCCCTTCTGCATCACCGTCGACTTCGACACCCTCGACGACCAGGCCGTCACCATCCGCGAGCGCGACACGATGACGCAGGAGCGGGTGGCGCTCGACCAGGTGCCGGCCTACCTCGGCGCCCGCCTCCTGGGAGCCTGACAGATGCGCGGGGGGCGGCTCTCGGTCGCGGGAGTCGGCGTGGTCGCGGCCGGCCTGATGCTCGCCGCCTGCGGAGGCAGCGACGACAAGCCCGCTCCGACGTCCTCGGCGAGCGCGTCGGCGACCGCGATCCCGGCGGGCTACCCGTCGGCGGCGCCGACCGGCCTCGCCTACTCCGAGCCCGGCAGCGAGCTCGAGGTCGGCACGTCGGCGATCGTGGCGTGGCAGCCGGCGCAGTCCACCGAGGTGAGCGCGCTCAACGTCCGCGTCACGGCGATCCGGGCGACCACCTTCGCCGAGAGCTTCCAGGACTGGAAGGTCTCCGACGACCTCAAGACGTCGGTGCCCTACTTCGTGGAGGCGTCGATCGCCAACGTCAGCGACGCCGATCTCGGCGGCCTGCTGGTGCCGCTCTACGGCGAGACGTCGGCCGACACGCTCCTCGAGCCGAGCACTTTCGCCAGCGCCTTCAAGCCCTGCAACCCGGCCAACTTCCCGAAGCCGTTCGCGCGCGGGGCGATCGCCCAGGTCTGCCTGGTCTACCTCGTGCCCGACGGCGGCCAGCTCACCGGCGTGACCTTCCGACCGACCGAGGAGTTCCTCCCGATCATCTGGAAGACCCCCGAGGAGACGGCCTCGCCGTCGCCGACGAGCTCGGCCACGGGCTCGACCTCCTCCTCGGCCACCGCGTCGGCCACGAATTCCGCCTCCTCGAGCGCGTCGGCGACAATCACTCCGTGACCTCCCTCGCCCCGACCGCGCCGCTGCGGTTCGGTGCGCTCGAGATCGCCACGCCCGTCGTCCTCGCGCCGATGGCGGGGATCACCAACGCCGCCTACCGCGCGCTCTGCCTGGAACAAGCCAGGGCGCAGGGCTCCGATGGTCTTTATGTCTGCGAGATGATCACCTCGCGCGGGCTGGTCGAGGGCGACCAGCACACCCGCGACATGCTCGTCTTCGACGAGTCCGAGACGGTGCGCTCGGTGCAGCTCTACGGCACCGACCCGGTCTACGTCGGCAAGGCCGCGCAGATCCTCTGCGAGGAGTACGCCGTCGCGCACATCGACCTCAACTTCGGCTGCCCCGTGCCCAAGGTCACCAGGAAGGGCGGCGGGGGAGTGCTGCCGTGGAAGCGGAAGCTCCTCGGCCAGATCCTCGAGCACGCCGTCAAGGCGGCCGAGCCCTATGGCGTGCCGGTCACGATGAAGACCCGCAAGGGCATCGACGAGGACCACCTCACCTACCTCGACGCCGGCCGGATCGCCGTCGACGCCGGCGTGGCCGCCATCGCCCTGCACGGGCGCACCGTCGCCCAGGCCTACTCCGGCACCGCCGACTGGGACGCCATCGCCGCCCTCAAGCAGGCCGTCGGCGGCGCCATCCCGGTGCTCGGCAACGGCGACATCTGGGAGGCCGCCGACGCGCTCCGCATGGTCGCCGAGACCGGCGTCGACGGCGTCGTCATCGGTCGTGGCTGCCTCGGCCGTCCGTGGCTCTTCCGCGATCTCGCCCTCGCCTTCGCCGACCCCGCCGGGTGGGCCGACGCCGCCGTACGGCCGAATCTCGGCGAGGTCGCCGACATGATGCGCCGCCACGCCGAGCTGCTCTGCGAGCACCTCGGCGAGGAGCGTGGCTGCAAGGAGTTCCGCAAGCACGTCACCTGGTACCTCAAGGGATTCGGCGCCGGGGGAGAGATGCGGCGCACGCTCGGGCTCGTCCGGACGCTCGCCGATCTCGACCGGCTGCTGGCCGATCTGGACCGCTCCGAGCCCTTCCCCGCGAGCGAGCTGGGCGCTCCGCGCGGCCGTCAAGGAGCCCCGCGGGACAAGGTCGTCTGCCCCGAGGGATGGCTCGACGACACCGACGGCACCGGCCTCGACATCGCCGAGGACACCGTCTCCGGAGGCTGATCCGAGGCCGCGTGGCGCGCCTCACAGGCTCGGCGTGGATGCTGCCTTCAGCAAGCGCATGCCCTACAGTCCTTCGCCATGTCCGGAAAGCACGCTGCGCGCCACGCCGCGCCCCGACGCCGCCGGCGGCCCACAGCCGTCGCCGCGCCGGCCGCTCTTCTGGCAACGGTGGCCAC